>JBBECD010000032.1:0-44315 GCA_040881995.1 Planctomycetaceae bacterium | reverse complement strand
CAACGACGAGTGTACTGGCCTTTCTTGCTTTACTCTACATGATAACTTCGCGTGAAACCTGCCTTTCACTGGCGGCGGACCTCGGGCATAGTCCGCAGATTTTCGCAGACGGACGCAGATTAAAATCACGAATCAGTCGTGAAGTGACAGACCAAAGTGAGCAATGCTCGCAACTCGCGAATTTAACTGATCTTAGCGCTTTCGGCATCAAACATTTTACGCGCCGTGCGCAAATTCTGACCATTAGTAGTACAGGGGTTATGTTAGAATTTCTAAAAACAATTCACCCGGTCGGCGGCGGCAGGGGGATTCGAGCCGGTCTGGAGCCATCGGCGCGGCAGGTTTTGCCGGTTTTCGTCACTCCGCTCTTGACAGAAATGCATCAAAGCGGATATCAATCCCGCCCCGTCGACACGATCGCTGTCCGACGCGGCCAACACCTTTCGTTCATTTCACATCCGACACATCAAAACGCCTTGCACACCAGTTCCCGCCGATTTTGCGCACCTTCAGACCGAAGCCGGCGGCTGCTTGTGATTGACCCGCCGCCTCCGTCCGTTTCCGCCGACCGATCCCGCATTCCACATGTCCGTCCCCCTCTGCATTCAAGCCGAATCTTCACTCACCGTTCTCAATTGATCGCCTTCACCAACTGATCTCACTCGAGTTCTTTCGATCGATCGTACGATCATCGGCGTTCGGAACCGTTGCGAACGTTATGCCGCGTGCCATCGCACCGATGGTGCTTGAATCCCTGTTGTAATTTCTGTTCTCGATTTCCATGCCACCGAATCACCCCGACGAACTCGATGCGGATGCAGCGGCCGAAAACGCCGCCCGAGCCGCCGCTTCGCGCAAAAAACTGTCGCTGCTGTTGTTGGGGGTCGGCCTGCTGGGAACGATGCTGATCACCGCCGGCACGTATTTTTTGTTGAAGCCCGAGGACGACGCTGAGGATCCGGCGGAACTTCTCGAAGTCGCGTTTCAGGCGTTGGAAGAGGGACGATTCGCGCAGGCCAAAGAACTCAGCGCCGAATTGCAGAAAAAAGATTACCGTCACTATCCCGGTTTCTCCGGCGCTCCGGAATACATTTTGGGAATGATCGCCTTTCGTCAGGCGATCGACCCGTCGAACGATGAAGTCGGCCGCGAACAGAAATATCTCGAAGCCCGCAATCACCTCCTCGACGCCGACCGCTACATTATCGATACCGCCCGCCGGCCCGAATGGGCCTACGCCCTGGGCAAGAGCCTGTACTACACCGGATCGGCTGCAACGGCGGGACTGCGGCTGAAGGACGCGCTCGACGGCGGCTGCCAGGAAAAAGCCGACGCGTCGTTTACGTTGGTCGACATCTGGCTGAATTCGCGGGACCAGACCGATTTGAAAAACGCGCTCCAGATCAATCTCGATCTGCTCAAGACGTCCGACCTGTCGACGGCCGATTTGGATCGCGCCTACCTGCAACAAGTCCAACTTTTTCTTTCGCTCGGGCGGAATCAGGAAGCCGAAGCCGCGCTCGACAAACTTTCGGAGGATAGCGCCAGCAATCAGGCCACCATTCTGTTTCACGCTCAAACCCGGATGGCGGAAAACAAATTCCCGGAAGCCATCGCACAACTGGAACTCGTCGCCCAGGATCTCTCGGCGAGCGCTTCGTTCGCGCGGCAGGCTTCGTACTTGTTGGGAGTCTGTCGCGAGAAACTGGGCGATAAAATCAACGCGATCGACGATTATCAGCGGACGACCGATCGTTACGGCGGCTCGCCCGAAGCGCTGGCCGCGACGTTGCGAGCGGCGTCGTTGCTGCGTCAAATTCCCAGTAACGAAAAAGCCCTGGCCGCCTATCTGGCGGTGCTGTCGTCGATTTCACCAGAAGAAGACTATCAAAACCGCTGGTTGAGCAAGGAAGAGTTACAGGACGAAATCATTCAGACCTGGGAAGACTGGGTCGCGAAGGAGGCATTTGCGGAAGCCATCGCCCTGTCGCAGGCCATGTCGTCCGTCTTCAAAGACGTCATGGCGATCGAATACACGACGCTGGCGCATCAGAAATGGGCCGAACACTTGCAGGCGGAATACGACGACGCAACTCCTCAAGAACGCGAGATACTCGCGCCCGAACTGAGAGAACGCTGGAGCCTCAGCGGGCAGCAGTTCGAAAAACTCTCCGAAGCCTGGAAAACCACTCCTCGTTATACGGAAGCCATCCGGCTGAGCGCCGAACACTTTCGCATGGGACACGAATACGAATTGTCGTTGAAACAGTGGCAGAAATTCATCGACGTCGAACCGGCCGTCGGCATGCCCAACGCTTACGTGCAGAGGGGCGAAGTCCTGATGGATCTCGACCACCTCGACGAGGCCCTGGAAAATTTCGGCCTCGTGATCGAGCGGTATTCGACCGACGCGGCCCGCTTCACCGCCGAATATCTCTCGGGACAATGTTTTCTCGAGAAGGACGAACTGAAAAAAGCCGAGCAGATCTGGCGTTCGATCATTACGAAGGGCAACCTCGGTCCGGGGGCCCGCGAGTGGAGGCTCTCGTTATTTTCTCTGGGCAAATATCTCTCGAACATGTCGGACTTGCTGCGCTGGCGGGCCATGAAAGGGACGACGGAGGCGGCCGATCCCGCCTCGCAGGCGTTGCTCGAAGAGTCGTATCAGCGGGCGGAAGAAGCGATCCGCCGCCTCGAAGAATACGTCAAGCGATACGGGAAATCGAATGAAATCACCCAGGCCCGATTCCTGCTGGCTCATTCGCTGCAACACGTCGCCGATCAGCATCGCCGCAAGTTCGCCGTCGCCGAGACCGAAAACGCCCGGCAAGAACAATTGAAAGCGATGCAGGATCAACTGCGCCAGGCCGTCGGCGAATATACGGAACTCAAGGACCAATTGATCCGGCGCGAAGCCGACAAGAAAATCGAAACGCTCGAAAAATTCATGCTCAAGGAATGTTTCTTCGAAATCGCGCATACCCGCTACGGCCTCGAAGAATACGAAGAGGCCATCGGCGAATACACGAAGGCCGCCAATCGTTACCCCCACGACGCCCGCGCCATTCTGGCCTATCTGCAGATGACCCGCTGTTACGACAAACTCGGCAAGCCGACCGAAGCCCGCAGCAAACTCGAACAGGTCAAATACATTCTGGAGGGGCTCCCCGACGAATCGTTTCAGCCTCATCTCACAAATCTCTCGAAGGAAGAATGGCAGAGCTGGGTGCAATGGGCCATCCGCCTGTATCAGCAGGAGCAACCCGACGCCAATCGTCCGCTACCTACCACCGAACCCGCGAGTTAATCAGCATGACCACACACGCCGCGATCGAATACCTGCAACTCTTCAACACCCGGCGCGAATATTTTCGGCTGCTGCTGAATCTGTCGCGCAAACAGGCATCGTGCATTCATGACGAACAATACCACGAGTTGCTCGAAATTCTCGGCCAAAAGCAACGCATTCTCGGCAGCCTGGACGAGTTGAGCAAAACCCGACATCGTCAGATTCAGGAATGGACCTCCGCCCGCGAACAACTCGACTCCGCCATCCGCACCGCCTGTGAAGACTGCCTCGCCGAATCCGAGAGCTTGCTCGCCGATTTGTTATCGGAGGAATCGACCAGCACGACTCATCTGACATCCCGCCGCGACAAAACCCGCAATCAACTACTGGCGGTCTCACAAGGGAGCCACGTCCACTCCGCCTACCATGACGCCGAAACCACCGTCGACACCCCCCCCCTCCATCTCGACATCAACCAATAACTACCCCTCACGAACAGCCTTCCATCTCCCCCCTCTCCCCCTCCAAACAGCACTCATCTCTGCCTCATCCCTCATCCCTCATCCCTCATCCCTCATCCCTCCCCCTCCTCCCCCCTGGAATCCTCATGATTGAACACCACGTCAGCGATTCGGAATTAGGACGTTACTTGCTCTGCGCGGCGGACGTCGACGTACGTCAGCGGCTCAAACAGTGTCTCGACGTCGCTCATGCCTATCTTCAGGAGTGTGATTCGCTCGCGGAAATTCGACGGCTGGTGTTGACGCAGGAAGTCGACGTCTGCATCGTCGACCGCTCGTTCGCTCACGCCGACGTCGAATCGCTCGCCGAAGAAATGCTCGCGTCACGGCGAACGACGCAAATCGTCCATCTGCTGGATCAGGCCCACGACGCCGTTCCAGCGCCGGCCGCGAAGGGCTCGCTGCACCGCGTCGTTGCGCCGCATATGTCCGCTCAGATCGTGCCGGTCGTCACGTTGGCGCAGCGGATGGCTCGATCGCTGGGGGACATTCAACGGCTGCGGCGTCAGTTGCAGCATCGTCTGCAGCGCGAAATGCTGGGAAACAGCACCGCCATGCAGGGGTTGCGGGAAGACATTCTGCGCACCGCCGATAAAGACGACCCCGTGCTCGTTCTCGGGGAATCGGGAACCGGCGTGACGATGACCGCTCAGGCCGTCCACGACGTCAGCCGCCGCGCACACCGGCCGTTCATCAAACTCCGTTGCAGCATCTTGTCGACCGAGGCGATCGAAGCCGAACTCTTCGGCCGCATTATCGACGCCGCTCCCGGTCGGCAACAATTCACGCCGGGTTTATTGGAGCTCGCCGAGGGGGGAACGCTGCTCTTGCAAAACGTCGAGGCCTTGTCGATTCCCTTACAGAAAAAAATCGTGCGGATGTTCCTCGAAAAACGATACAACGATCCGGCGACCGGCGTGAGCCGGCGCCTGAATATCCGCTTGATCGCCACGTCTCATGCCGAACCCGAAGAACTCGCGAAGAGCGGTCTCATTCGCGACGAAGTTTCGCCCGGGTTGGAGTTCGTGACGCTCAAGACCTCGCCCCTCTGCTCGCGGACCGAAGATATCGGCCTGCTCGCCGAACATTTTCTCAACGGACTGGCGAGCGAAGAAGGCCGGCCTCCCCGCATGATGACGCTCGACGCGCTCGAACTGCTCAAGTCATACTCCTGGCCGGGCAATATCCGTCAGTTGAATCACGTGCTCGAACGGGCCTGCGGCGTCGACGCGGGAATGCGGCTCACCGCCGGCGTGCTCCGTCCCTGGATGGAACAGCCGACGGCTGAGATTCACACCGAGACCGTCGGCATGTCGCTACGGGACATGGAACGCAAATTGATCGAGGCGACTTTCAACCGATACGGCGGCAACCGCGAACGGACGGCACAGGCGCTGCAGATCGGCCTGCGGACGTTATCGGGCAAGTTGCGTGAATACGGTTATCCTCCGCGGGGAGGGCCCGGATCAAATCGGCAACAATCGGCGTCGCGCGCCGCGTGACGCATTATCAAAAGAAGAAAACGGAAAGAAACGTAATGCTTTAATCGTACGCTGATGTCTTTGTGGGAGTTCAGACTTTCGGCTGTGCTCCCACACAAGACGCGGCGGACGGCTAAACATTGACAAAAGGAAAGAAATCATGCTGCAGCCGATCCTGAACTCGACGACGATTCCGTTATTGGAACAGGTCGCGAAATTTAGCGAACGCCGACAGGAAGTTCTCGCGGGCAATGTCGCCAACATCGATACTCCCGAGTATCGCCGCCGCGATTTGCCCGTCGCCAAATTTCAGGAGTCGCTGCAACTGATGATCGCCGCCCGACGCGCGGGAGGAAAGCCGTCCCGCATGACGGAGACGATGAACCCGCCGTCGCTGCAACATATGGTTCAGTTGTCGCAGCCGTTTCCGGGAGTCAACGTGAATACCGCCGGAGCCGATCCGACGCGCGAGTTGTTTCAAGCGGTCGAGGTCGAACCGGCGGAAGGGGCGACGTTTCAAGACGGCAACAATCGCAGCCTCGAACGGGAAATGATGTCCTTGACCAAAAACGTGATGATGCAGACCTTCGCCATCGACGTGATGTCGACTCAGATGAACATGCTGCAAACCGCGATCATGGGACGCGTGTGACGGAAGAAAAGGATGAAGGCGGAAGGATGAAGGATGAGGCAGCAAGACAACGAACGGGTGCTCTCTGACTTGTTAATCACGATTTATCCTCAAGAACAGGAGGTAGACGATGTTTCGCAGCCTGGATCTCAGTACCAGCGGACTGTTGGCGCAGCGCGAGAGAATGAACACCATCGCGGGAAACATCGCCAACATCGATACGACGCGCGATGCCGACGGCAACGCTTCGCCGTTCCAACGGCGGATGGCGATTTTTTCGTCGGAGTATCAACCCCCCGGCTCCGATCAGCGAGGCGTCGGCGTGGATTACAAAATCGAAATCGATAAACAGCAGCCGCCGCGGCTGGTCTACGAACCGGGACATCCCGACGCCAACGCCGAAGGGTATGTGTCGTATCCCGACATCAATGTGGTGAGCGAATTCACGAATGCGATCGAAGCAAGCCGCGCCTACGAAGCCAACGTCGTCGCGATCGAATTGAGCAAACAGATGAGCCAGACGTCGTTAAGAATCCTGGCGTAAAACGATCGCGGCGTCGCGCTCGATTTGAAAGGTATAAGTTTCATACTTCGTTTCGGGAAACAACGTCATGTCCGCAATCTCAGGGATTTCCTCACCGTCGGCCTGGCCGACTCCGTCCGTCGGCGCCGCGAAACCGGCGGAGAGGACGCCGTCGTTTCAGTCGTTGCTGCAAAACTCGATCGAACAGATGAGCCGGACCGAGGCTCATGCCAACGAGATGGTCGAACAGAGTTTATTGGGAGACGACGTCACGCAAGTGGAAGTCATGACCGCCGTCAAGAAGGCCGACCTCGCTCTCAAAATGATGGTGCAGGTCCGCAACAAATTGCTCGAAGCGTACGACGAGATCAAACAGTTGAGAATGTAGTTTTACGAAAGGCCCTGAGCGGCGGGGTTTATCCCCGCCGTTCTGTCAGACGGCGGGGGTAAACCCCGCCGCTCATTTGGGATGACCTGCTGGCCCTTTGGGCCGGAATACGAATGAAATAAGGCGCCAATCGAAAGTTTATGACACCCTGACACGGCAGACGATCCCGAATCAAAACCCATATTCACAATCAACCCGCGATAGAAACTGACTGATTCAAGATGGAAACACTGCGGCGCATAGCGCAACAATTCGGCACGTTTTATCAAGGCATGACCGGCAGCCAACGGGCGACGCTGTTGCTGGTTCCGTTGCTCGTGTTATCGGCATTCGGTTACGTCATCTACAACCGCAGCTACAACGCCGACGAAGCGGTCTCTTGGGGGCGGGTGTTCTCCACCGAAGAAGTCATTCAGGCCGAGACCGCGTTTCTTCAAGCGGGACTGAACACCTTTCGCAGGGAAGGGGGGCAGATTTTCGTTCCCGCCTCGGAAGTCGACCGCTACAACGCCATTCTCGTCGAAAGCGATACCATTCCCACCGATTGGGCCAGCGAACGCGAGGCCATCTCGAAGAACGTCAGCATTTTCTCATCGCCCGAACAACGTTCGGCCAATGATGAAATCGCCCTCGGCAAAAGTTTAAGCCGCGCGCTCAGGCAGATCGACGGCATCGAATATGCCGACGTCGTCTGGGCGCGATCGAGAGAACGTGTTCGTTTTCCCAACACCCGGCCGCGCGTGACGGCGACCGTCAAAGTCAAGCCGCGGCGAGGAGGCGATATTTCGCTCAAGCTGGCGTCGTCGCTGAGAAACGCCGTCGCCGGGATGGTCCCCGACCTGAAAGCCGACGACGTGGTTGTGCTCAATTTGGAGACCGGCGAAAGCCACGTCGCCGACGACGAGAACGACCCGCTCAACAATCAGTTGTTAACGCGGATGCAGGACTTCACGCGCAATTATCAACAGAAGATCGCCGACCATTTGTCGTTCATCGACGACGTGATCGTTTCGGTCAACGTCGACCTCGACAATCTGCGGATGTCGGTCGAGCGAAATCAGAAGATCGATCCCGAAAATACGGTCGCCCTCACCCAAAGCGAGGAGACGCGCAACGACACTTTGACGAATACATCGAAAGCCGCCGAGCCGGGATTTAAAGCGAACGAGCCCGCCTCGCTGAAGACCGATTCGACGTCGCAGCAGCAGAGTCAGCAAAATACGTCCAACACCAATGTGGTCAATGCCCCGTCGTTCATCGTCTCCGAAAAAGAATTCATTGGAGCGATGCCAACCGCGGTGCAGGTCAGCATTTCGATTCCCGAGGACTATTATCAGGCCGTCGCCGCCAAACAGGGAATTCCACCAGGGACGACGGACGAAGAAAAAACGACCTACACGGCCGCCCTGAAGACGATTCGCACCGAGGTGGAGAAGAACGTGCAAAGCATCGTGTCGAAATCGATCCCGCAGAACTCGCCTCCCGACGCCGTTCAAGTCACGACCTATACCCCGGTGACGCACGACGTGCCGGCGGTGGAAATTCCCTGGACCGATCAGGCGAGTGATCTGGTCAGACAATGGGGGGGCGCCGTCGCATTGGGAATCTTCGCCATCTGGGCGCTGCGCATGTTGCAGAAAAGCATTCCGCAATTGCCCGACATCCCCCCCAGTCCCCTGGCCGCAATGAACATGGCGGGCGACAACGACGATCGTCCCGCAAATGCCCCTCCGGTGGAGTTGACCGAACGCGATCGCCTGCAGAACGTCATCCGCGAAAACCCCGAGATGGCGGCGTCCGTCATCTCCAAATGGATTCGAGCCGCGAAATAGCGTAACACGATTAGAGATCGTTTTTCGGATTTAGAGTAACCCGAAGCGCAAGTTATGAAGTTGCGCTATTTTCAAGAAAGAAGGTGCGAATCGCCCTGTATTCAGGCCTGGCGAGGCCGTAACAACGTAGCCTCGGGCAACGCCCGAGGTAGCGAAGCGACCCAAGTCGCCTGAGCCCCGGTAGGGGCGACACAACGAACGACGAAGAACTTGTTTCGCCCCTGCCGGGGCTTAGAAATCCGGTGGGTGATACTCCGTTTCCCCGGGCGTTGCCCGGGGAAACTACATTGTTGTGCCCCTTCCGGGGCGGAAGAATTGCATCACCCCCCGGCAAACAGCGCGACTTCAAAAACCGTGAGCGAGGGCGTTTCAATGCGAACGAACGGTAAGTCAGATAGCTTCCTCGCTTACGCTTCGGGTTACCATGAAGACGATTTCGAGCCAATCGAGAATTACTGATTGACGAAATCCCAGGACATAAGTGCCGCCAATTGTTATTGATTCCTGAAACCTTGCTCATCTGTCATTCCGCCAATTGTGATACTCGTCGATTATGCCCACTCAAACCAACGAAAAAATAACGGCGCTGGACGAACTGAATAAAGCCGCTATTTTGTTATTGAGCCTGGAAAAGCCGCTCGCTGCGGAAATTCTCAGCCAGTTGCCGAAGGACCAGGTCGAACAGGTGACGATGCGAATCGCCCGTCTGTCCGACGTCACCAAGGAACAGCAACAGCAGGTGTTCGACGAGTTCAGCAAAATCTCGGCGACGCTCACGCCGATTCAGCGGGGAGGGCTCGACGCCGCGCGCGATTTGATCACGCAATCGCTCGGAGCGGGGAACGCGAACGAGATACTCGATTCGGTCAACCAGTCGATGAGCGCGGTCCCGTTCGGCTTTCTGCAGCGGCTCGGTGCCGACAACCTGCTGACGTTTATCAGCGAAGAGCATCCGCAAACGATCGCCCTCATCTTGTCGCACATCCCCCAAAATCTGGCGGCGGAGACGTTGGGCGGACTGGCTCCTCACAAGCAGACCGAAGTCATTCGCCGCATCGCCACGATGGGACAGACCAGTCCCGATATCATTCGCGACGTCGAACAAAGCCTCGAACGCCGCATGACGTCGATCATGAACGAACGGATGGAGAACACCGGCGGCGTTCAGATGGTCGCCCAAATCCTCAACGTCGCCGACCGTATGACGAACAAAGGGATTCTCGATACGCTTCAGCAGGACGACCCCGATCTGGTCGATGAGATTCGGCGTCTGATGTTCGTGTTCGAAGACTTGCTCAAACTCGACAACAAGGCGATTCAATCGCTTCTCAAGGAAATTCAGAACGGTCAATGGGCGCTCGCGCTCAAGGGAGCCGCCGAAGAGATCAAGGTGAAGATCTTGGGAAACATGTCCCAACGCGCCGCCGACATGCTGCGGGAGGAAATGGAGTTTCTCGGTCCCGTTCGCGTCAGCGACGTCGAGGACGCCCAGCAGCAAGTCGTCGACGCCGTGCGCCGGTTGGAAGACGCCGGAGAAATCAACGTTTCGGGCGGCGGAGAAGAAAACCAATTTATTAATTGATAAGAGAACAACGGTTACGCACAGCGGTTGTGTGAGAACAATTAAGAAAAAGTTGAACTGTTCACACCATGAGTCATTCCGAATCGTCCCGTCTGATGAAAGCCCACGTGGCCCGCGAACTGGGTCACAAGGTCGTGTTCAATTTCGAGGATCTGAGAGAAAAAGGGGAATCGTACGTCACCCAGATTCGCGAGCAGGGGGAACAGATTCTCAAAGAAGCCGTCGAGGAGGCCGAGCGTCTCCGTACCGAGGCTCAAAAAATCGGTTACGTGAAGGGGCGCGAACTCGCCCAGGCGGACGTCGAAGCCGAAGTTCAACAGCGGGCCAAACAGCAGTCCCAGGCCGAAATCGACCGCCGCTGGAAAACCACGTTACCCGCGCTGGAGAATCTGGTCCGCGAAGTCGCCCGCGAAAAAGAGAACTGGATCGCACAGTGGGAACGCTCCGCCATTCAACTAAGCCTCGCGGTCGCCGAGCGCATCATTCGCCGGAAAATTCAAGCCGACGCGCAGGTTCCGCTCGAAATGATTCGCGAAACGCTGCAACTCGCCGTGGGACAGCCTGAGTTGACGGTCAACATCAATCCGAACGACCTCGAAGGGCTCGGGAACGAAATCGAGCACATTCAGCGGATGATTTCTCCCGTCGGTCAGATTCATTTCATTCCCGACTTGAAATGTCATCGCGGCGGCTGCCAGATTCGCACGATCAACGGCTCGATCGACGCCCGTCTCGAAACACAACTCAATCGCATCCTCGAAGAGCTGCTCCCCGAAGAAAATGAATCGGCCCCCCAGCCAGTTTCGCACTGAAGTTTTTGTCGGAGTACAGCCTTTAGCCTGACCGGCAGCCTAAAGGCTGTACTCCGACTTTTGATACACATTCTTAAGTCGTGAAAACATGCCCTCAACATTGCAACAACAGGTCTCGCGAATTCTTCCCGTCGGCTTGACGGGACGGATTACGCGCATCGTCGGGCTCACCGTTGCCGTCTCGGGATTTCCCGCTCCGGTCGGTTCGGTCTGCCGGATTTATCGAGATCATGGTGAAGCGATCGACGCCGAAGTCGTCGGCTTTCAGCACGAAGAGACGCTGCTGGTGCCGTTCGGTGAACTCTCCGGCGTCCGTCGCGGCGACCGCGTCGAACTGCGTCAGTCGTTGCCGCGAATTCAAGTCGGCGAAAAAATGCTGGGACGCGTGCTGGATGGCAAGGGACGATTCATCGACGGTAAAGACCGTCCCGTCTTGCCGCATCGCGTGCCGTTGCATCCCGATCCGATCTCGCCGCTCAATCGTCCGCGCATCGATGAGCCGTTGGGAACCGGAATCAACGTGATCGACGGGATGCTCACCTGCGGTCTCGGCCAGCGGCTGGGGATCTTCGCGGGGAGCGGCGTCGGCAAGAGTACCTTGCTGGGACAAATGGCCCGCTCGAGCACTGCGGACGTAAACGTCGTGATTCTCGTCGGCGAACGGGGCCGCGAAGTCCGCGAGTTCCTCGAACGCGATCTGGGCGCGGAAGGGCTCGCCAAATCGGTGGTGATTGTCGCGACCAGCAACGAACCCGCCGTCCTCCGTCTGCGGGCCGCGTTTTACGGCACCGCGGTCGCCGAATATTTTCGCGACACCGGCCGCAACGTGCTGCTCATGATGGACAGCGTCACCCGCCTGGCGCTCGCGCAGCGCGAGATCGGTCTGTCGGCGGGGGAACCGCCGGCGACGCGCGGATTTCCGCCGAGCGTCTTCGCGTTGCTGCCGCGATTGCTGGAACGTAGCGGTCGTACGAATTTGGGGAGTATTACCGGATTTTATACGGTTCTGGTTGAAGCCGATGACGCGAACGAGCCGATCTCAGATACGGTACGTGGTATTTTGGACGGCCACATTGCGCTTTCGCGCAAGCTGGCCCAGCAAGCGCATTGGCCCGCCATTGACGTCCTTGCCAGTATCAGCCGATCCATGTACGACATCGTGACGCCCGAACACCGATCGGCGGCAGAAGGAATTCGCCGCATGCTCGCGATTTATCAACAATCCGAAGATCTGGTGACGATCGGCGCCTATCAGGCGGGGACGAATCCGCAGCTCGACCTGGCGATCAAGGTGCGGGAACCGATTCTCGGTTTTCTGCATCAAGCGCGCGACGAGCATGTGACGTTTCCCCAGGCGGTCGAAACCCTGCTGAAATTGTCGCGGCTCCAGTCGGCACAAATTCGCGTGTCGCCGCCGACCGCACCGGTCGCCGCCGCGAATCCGGCCGCACCCCACGAAAACGCATCACAGAATGGGGATGTCTTCCACCCCGAAGAGGTGCAACAAACCAGCCCAGGGCAACGCCCCGGGTGATCGTCACGTCGTCATGTCCCAAGCCCTGAAAGAGCGAAACAGGCAATCGCTGTTCACGTCCGCATGCACGCCAATCAAAACTTCAATCAACGAAAAACAAGCATCGTGTCCTCCTACGTCTTTCCCCTCGAAGCCGTTCGCAAGATTCGCCGCCACCGGCTCGAATTGTGCGAACAGCTTCTCGGTTACGTCATGGGGGAAGCCCGGCGACTCGACGAGCGAAAGAACGAACTGCAATCGCTTCGCAATCAACAGCTCTCCGAAATCCGCACGGGCACCGAACTCGGGGCCGTCGATATCGACGGCGCCGCCTCGCGCCGTTATTACGCCGGCCGCCTCTCGGGAGACATCGTGGAGATCGAACATCACCGCCGTATCGTCGGGCAACAATGGGAACTCTGCCGGCAGGCGATCGTCCGTGCGGAACAGGAATTGAAAGTCATCGATAAAATCGCACAACGCCGCGAAGACGAATTTCACTTGCAGCAAGAACGTAAAGAACAATTCGAGCGCGAAGAAACCTGGCAGGCGATTCATCTGACAATGGGAGGCTCATGATGCGCACGCTGTTTACCTTTTTCGCCGTCATCAGCGCCGCCGTGTTGGTTTCCGAAGGAGTTGGACTGGCGGTGCTCTGGGGGCGCGGCAACTTAACGTCGAGCACGCTGCAAGACGTGTACGACCTCGTGATGTCGCCCGCGGAAGAGCAGAAAGATCAGGTCGAAGACGGCAAGTTGGCGTCGCCGTCGATGGCCGATATTTCGATGATGCGCGTCTCGCGAATCCTCGAATTAAATTCCCGCGAATCGGAACTCTCGCGGATCGAACAGTTCTTAACCGAGAAGAAGAACGAACTGACGCAGCGGCAAACCGACTTCGAAAAAAAGCAACAGGAATTCCGCAAAGAACTGGCGGCGCTGATCAATCAGATTAACGCCGATTCCACCAAGCAGGCGCGCAACGTGCTCGTGTCGCTCTCTCCCACCGATGCCGTCGACAACATGATGGAATTGACCGTCGAACAAAATGTGATGCTTATCAAAGGCATGCCCAAGGCCAACGTTTCCAAAATCATGACCGAATTCAACAAGGGAAGCGGCGAAAAGAAGACGCGTGGTCAGGAAATTTTGCAGGCGTTGCTCGAAGGCAAACCCGACATGGAGCTCGCCGGCGAGGCGTTGAACGACACCGAACTCAAGAACATCCCCGCCCCGCCCAAATGAAAAATAATTTCGTCATCCCTTCACCCCGTGCGCATCCCCGTCATCGAAAAGTGTGTGACTCATGAGCGTCTCTATCTCGAATGGCAATAACGATCCCTTTCGCCTGCTTCCGGCTGACGGCGATGTTTCCCCCATCGATACCCTTCGCGTCGGCCCGCTGACCGAAGGGGACTTGCAACTGCCGTTCGTGGCCGCGCTCAAACGGCTGACCGAGCAGAAACCGCCATTGCCTTCGTCGAAATCGGACGCGGCCAACAGCGCGTCGAATGCTTCGCCGCGGGAAAGACCGTCAGCGCCTCGTTCGACCGCCGAACTCGACGATTCCGAGCGGCCTCCGGTTCGTGCGTCCCGAGAGGAGGCGAACGATTCGTCCGGTCGCGAAGCCGTCGGCAACGACCATTCTTCCGCGAAACCAACGGCGTCCACTTCCGCTGAAGATAACACTTCCCGTCCTACGGACGAGCCGAACGCCATCGAAAAAGGCGAACCAACGGACGATCGGGACGAGTCGTCGAGCGACGCCGAGTGCTCGACGCTCGTGATTCACTACAACTTCGACGACGGCATCGCGGCGGCGGAGTCCGCGGATGAACAGGACATTCCCTACGGTGACGACATTGTCATCCTCCCGTTTCCGACTGCAGCGAACGCGGCTCCCAAGAGCTGGGCCGACGTGTACTCGGCTCAGCCGACGGTGTCGATCGCCGAAGACGATCTGCCGGGGACGGAGATCGATCCGAAGCTGCTGGAGATGGTGCAGCAGTCGGCGTCGACCGATAACATTCCGCTCCCCGCCAGTTTCGCGCTGGCACTTTCCGATGACGAATCGGCCGCGACGGTCGATTCTCTCGCGGAGATCGAAGTTCCCCACATCGAGGCGGACGTCGACGGCGTCGATGTAACGTCGCTCGCGACGGCGACCGATGTCACATCTGCACCCGGCGAGAATGAGAGCGACTTACCGTCCGATTTATGTGACTTACCGGTCATCAGCGACGAGGTCGATGCGGCCGACGACGCTTCGATGACCGGCGACGTGAACTCGCCTTCGTCGTCCGAGTCGCCGATGACGGTTCCGGTTTTGCCGGCCCAGCGGGCGGCGTTGGCGCAACAGACGAATCAACAGGTCAGTGATCGACAGCTACAATTTCAGAATTCAGATGGCGACGCTCGTTCGGATGCCGCGTCGCCGACCGATGCGGCGTCGTCGTCGAACGGCATCATCGAATCGGCTTCGGCGAACGGCGAACCCCAGGCCGACGGCGTCAGTCAGAACCGGGTTTCCTCCGAACGGTTCCCGCAGCCGTCGTCGACCGCTGCCGCATCCGCTGCCGAGTCCCAACAGAATTCTGCGGCGGAACCGGCGACGTCGTCGGACGCCGCCGAGACGGCGAAGCAGCACATGCGACAGGCGGAGCAAGCCGCGAATGAGCAGTCCGCGGGACGGAATTCGGTGCTGGTGCAGAGCATGTCCGCCCCTCCGGCGAACGCCGCGTCTTCGCAGCAATCACTGCAACGCCCCAGCCGGGAAACGTCGACGCCCCCCGCACCGGCAGTCGTTGCCGCTGCTGCTGCCGGCAACACCGCAACCGTTGTTGAGAAAGAAATCATTATCTCACTCTCGGCGGAAAAAATGACGAAGCCGCAGGCCGCCGCGGCTGAGGCCGATTCATCTTCGGCGCCGTCATCGCCGATCCCCGGCGCCGACGATGAATCGACGTCGCTTCAACCGGCGAAATCGACCGCTCCCTCGACGACGGCCAAAGTGACGCGTGCGCCAGAGAATCTCAACCCCGCGCATCAACTCGATCGGCTGGCATCGCTGGTGCAGCAGTCCGAGCGAACGGACCGCACGATTTCCGTCCGTTTGCATCCTCCGGAGCTGGGAGCGCTGCTGATCGACGTGACCGAACGCGACGGGGTGATGTCCGCACGATTCGAAGTGCAGACGCAAGCCGCTCAAAAAATTCTCGGCGATTCGCTGCCGAAACTTCACGACCTGCTTTCGCAACTCGGCGCCACGGTCGAACGCATCGACGTGCAACTCGTGACCGCCGAATCGAATCAGGATCGCTCCGGTTACGACGACCCCGAACAACAGCGACATCGGGATCATCGCGAGCAACTCGCCGCGGACGGCGGCGATCGGCAGCAGTTCGCCGGTGAAGACCGGCAGTCGTCGCAATCGTCGTCGCGCGATCCGCGTCAGGGGGAACAAAACCGGCACGATTCAGCCGCCGATCAGCCGGTACAGGGACCGCATCGCGATCAGAAGCCGGCTTCTCGTCCGTCTTATCAGCCGCTCGATCGCATCGACATTCACATCTGACGCCGGCCCCGATCAACGGCGTCAAAATCGAATAATCCCCTCCCGAACAATTCTCGAAAGACCTAATCATGGCCGTGAACGACGTGACCGCGACGCAGAACAACACGAATTTCGTCGATGCGAGCAAGACCGGGTTCTCGGGGATCACGTCGCAGGACTTTATGAAACTCCTGATCGCCCAGTTGCAGAATCAGGATCCTTTGCAGCCGACCGATAACGAACAGTTGCTCAATCAGATCACCTCAATGCGCGAATTGCAGTCGAATCTCGAGTTGGAATCGACCCTCAAGTTGATGACCGTCAATCAGCAGCTCTCATCGGCGGCGTCGCTCTTGGGACAAACCGTCACCGGCATCACCGGTAACGACGTCGAAATCACCGGCATGGTCGATCAGATCTTTCTCAAGAACAACACGGTTTATCTCGGCGTCGACGGCCAGGAACTTCCGCTCGCCAACGTCTCGACGATTCGAGCCGCCTGAAAGCGGTTCACTCGCGATCAAGGGTTTGGCATACCTTGTCGTTCGGCAGGCGTGGTGCGCAAAGAATTCGGCTGTGAAGCGAATTTGCGTCTCGTTTCGATGTACAAATCGCACGAAGCGATTATGATACGTCGTACAAGTCTCTATTCATCGACCCTCCGTCACTCTCCGAGAAGGATGCTCGCAGCATGACCACCAAACCTGCCAGTCGCCTCACGCTCAAAGATCGCCTCTCCCGGTTGAATTTCACCCGGGCGTGCAAAATGCTGGGAGAAGAAGGGCGACAGCTCATCCAGCGGGGCGGCAAGTACGAGATAGACCTGAATGAACAGGTCTATCTGGAAGGGGATCTGTATCGCGTCAAGTTTTCCGACGCCGTCGTCACCGTTACGCTGATGGCCGATGCCAAAGACCGCCTGCACTGGAATTGCACGACCTGCGAATTGCCCTGCGAACATGCGGGAGCGGCCCTGTCGCTCGTGCTCGAAGAAAAAACCGCTCTCGGTCTGGCCGCGGCACCGCCGGAACGAATTCCCGTCGAAAGCCTTGATGAATCGGCATTGATCGAGCGGGCGATTGCGGAACGGCAGGAACGCGCGAACATCGAGAAATTCAAAGTCCAGTCGATCGAGCCATCGAAACTGTGGACCGACTATCTGGTGACGAGCGCGGCGTCGGGAAAAACATACCGCGTGGCATTGCGCGGCCGCGAACCACATTCGTCGTATTGCACCTGCCCCGATTTTCGCACGAACACTCTTGGCACGTGCAAACATGTGTTGCACGTGCTGCGAAAGGCGGAGAAAAAATTCCCCGCGGCTCAATTTCGACGACCGTATCGACACGAACAACTCTGCGTGCATCTCACGTCCGGCGAACAGCCCACATTGCGTTTCGGCATTCCCGACAAACTCGACGAAGCAGCGCGAAAAATCGTCGCCCCTCTGGCGAATCGCGACATCGACGATATCCACGATCTTGTCAAACGGCTGACGAAGCTCGAACGCCTGGAACAGTCGGTTACCGTTTATCCCGACGCCGAGGAGTTCATCCAGCAGAAAATGTTTCAGGAGCGGATGGGCGAATTAACGGCTGAAATTCGTCGCGACCCGGCGGGACATCCGCTGCGAAAAACGCTGCTGAAAACGGAACTGCTGCCATACCAACTCGACGGCATCGCCTTCGCCGCCGGCGCGGGTCGCGCGGTGCTCGCCGACGACATGGGGCTCGGCAAAACGATTCAAGGGGTCGGCGTTGCTGAATTTCTCGCCCGGAATGCGGACATCCGCAAGGTGCTCGTCGTCTGTCCCACGTCGCTCAAGTCGCAGTGGAAAAGCGAAATCGAGCGGTTCAGCGAGCGCTCGTGTCAACTCGTGCTCGGCGGCATGGCCGAACGGGCCACCCAATACGACAACGACGCGTTCTTCACGATCTGCAATTACGAGCAGGTGCTGCGCGATCTGCTGGCGATCGACCGCGTGACCTGGGATCTGATCATTCTCGACGAAGGGCAGCGGATCAAGAATTGGGAAGCCAAAACGTCGAATGTGATCAAGTCGCTGAAATCCAAATTCGCTTTGGTGCTCACGGGAACGCCGCTGGAAAACCGGCTCGACGATCTCTACAGCGTCGTGCAGTTTGTGGATGACCGCCGTCTCGGTCCCGCGTTTCGCTTTTTCAACCGGCATCGCATGGCCGACGAAAAAGGAAAGGTGCTAGGCTATAAAAACCTCGAAAACCTGCGGAAAAATTTGCAGCCGATTCTACTGCGCCGCACGCGCGACGAGGTGCTGAAGCAACTTCCCGAGCGGACGACCGAGATCGTGCGCATCGCGCCGACGGAAGAACAAGTCGTTCTGCACGACGCCCACATGCGCGTCGTCGCCTCGATCGTGCGCAAACCGTTCATCAGCGAAATGGATCTCCTCAGACTCAGGCAAGCGCTGCTGATGTGCCGGATGTCGGCGAACAGCACGTTTCTCTGCGAGAAAAAAGAACCGTCGTATTCGAGCAAGCTCGAACGCCTCGATGAACTGTTCGAGCAGCTTTTCGTGGAAGACGGCCGCAAGGCGGTGCTGTTTTCCGAATGGACGAACATGCTGAACCTGATCGAGAAGTTACTCAAACGTCGCAAGCTCAACTACGTTCGGCTGGATGGCTCCGTTCCGCAAAAGCAACGGCAACAACTGGTGACCACGTTTCAGACGCAGTCCGACTGCCGATTGTTTTTGACGACGAACGCCGGCTCGACCGGGCTGAACTTGCAGGCGGCGAATACGGTGATCAACGTCGATTTGCCGTGGAATCCCGCCGTCCTCGAACAGCGGATCGCCCGCGCACACCGCATGGGGCAGAAACAGCCGGTGCAGGTTTACGTGCTGGTGACCGAGCAGACGCTCGAAGAAAGTCTGCTGACGACGCTTTCGGCGAAGAAGGAGTTGGCGCTGGCGGCGCTCGATTTCGAATCGGACGTCGATGAGGTTTCGCTCGTCAGCGGAACGGAAGAATTGAAGCGCCGCCTCGAAATTCTGCTCGGCGCGAAGCCGGAAGCCCCGGTCGATGAATCCATGAAAATCATTACTGCCTCAGAAAAAGAATTGGCCGAGACCTCGCAGCACCGCGAACGGGTCGCCGCCGCGGGAGGAGAACTGCTCGGTGCGGTGTTCAACTTTCTGGGAGAACTGGTCTCGCAGAATCAGACGGCTCCCAGCCCGCCGCCGGAACAGGTGGCCCAACTGAAGCACCGGCTCACCGAATGCGTCGAAGAAGACGACGCCGGCCGGCAACGGCTGTCGATCACGCTCCCCAACCGGCAGATGCTCGACAACCTCGCCAGCACGCTGGCGCGGTTGTTGGTGGCGAATCCGGAGTAGATTCGAGGCGTAAAGGGAATCGCGATCGAACTCCCGGAGCGATCGGCACAATGCAGCGGCGCTTGCATCTCATTTGACAGAGATGTAAAAGAAAGCGAACTCTTGTCAGATCGCCTCGGTCCCCCTCTCATTCGGGAGAAGGTCATGCTTCGCACGTCGGCGTTACTTGTTGCGTATCTCTGGATGGCCTCGGCCGCGTCGATTTCCCGCTCCGCTCCGCCGGACGCCCCGCTTGTCGGACATTGGAAATTGACCGGTGACGCCCGCGACTCTTCGGGGCAAGAGAACCATGGACGCAATCACGGCGTGACGTTCGACGAGACCGCCGCCACGTTCAACGGCGTCGATGGTTATATCGAAGTCCCTCATGCAAAGTCGCTCAGCCTGGGGACGGGTGATTTCACGCTCGCCGTCTGGGTGCACACGGACGAAAAGCTCAAAGACGTTCTCGGAGATATTCTCTCGAAGTTCGACGCCGAATCGAACACGGGCCTGAATTTCGGGATCATGAACGCCGTCGGCGCGACTTCGGCTCAATCGAATTATCGTCACCTCTACTTCGGCATCGATCGCGACAGCAAGCCCGAACTCGTCGACTGCGGCCGTCCGGGCAACAACAAGATGATCTGGGCGCTCACGGCGTTCGATGGTCATCTCTATGCGGGGACGTGGGAACCCGATGAAGGCGACGCCGGGCACGTTTATCGGTACGAGGGAACCGACGTGTGGACCGATCTTGGCAGCCCCGACGTGTGCAACACGGTTTCGGCTCTCGGCGAACACGACGGCAAACTCTACGCGGGAACTTCGTTCTACAGCGGGCAGGGGTCGGCTCAACCCACGTCGCCGAATAAAAATCCCGGCGGCAAAGTCTTTCGCTATGACGGCGAACAAGGCTGGGTCGACTGCGGAAAAATCGGCGACGTCTATACGGTCACCGGGCTCGTGACGTTCAACGGCGATCTCTACGCCACGACGTGCGACAGCTATGGTTGCCCTTCGCCGAAAGAGGCATGCTATCGTTACGATGGCGATCAGAAATGGACGTTCGTCGGCAGCGCCGGCGGACGCCTCGGCGCGTTCGCCGTGCACAATGGCGATTTGTATGCCACCGTCTTCAGCAACGATCACGGTTTCGCCCGATACGACGGCCGAGAAAACTGGCTGTCGCTCGGCGTCCCCCCCGAGACGGGGCAAACCTATTCAGCGGTGATTTATCGCGGGGACGTCTGCCTGGGAACCTGGCCGACGGGAATGGTCTATCGTTACGCCGATCCGAAGCAGTTCATCAGCATGGGACGGCTCGGCGCAGAAAAAGAAGTCATGGCCATGGCCGTCCACAACGGAAAACTTTATGGCGGAACGTTGCCGCTCGGGGAAGTTTATCGCTACGACGACGGTGAAAAATGGATAAACCTCGGACAAATCGACACGACTCCCGACGTCATGTATCGCCGCGTCTGGTCGATGGCGGTCTACGACGGCAAACTTTATGCCGGCACGCTGCCGTCAGGACACGTTTTTTCGATCGAAGCGGGCAAATGCGTCACCAACGATCGTGCGCTCGAACCCGGTTGGCGACACATTGCCGCGATAAAGTCAAATGGGCTCCTGACGTTGTACGTCGACGGCAAAAAGGTTGCGCAATCGACGTCGTTCGACGCGAGCGATTTCAATCTGGCGAACGATAAGCCGTTGCGCATCGGTTTCGGCGAACACGCCCACTTCAACGGCAAAATGCGCGACCTGCGGATTTATTCGAAGGGGCTGACTACTGCCGAACTGAACGAAGTGATGTCGGCCGACCGTTGAGTGCAACTCCATTCACTTCAGCATCGTCAAGAATTCCAGCAAATCCGCCGCCTGTTGCGGCGTGAGGTCGCGGAGTTGGCGGTCGGGCATCAGCGACTTGGTTTGCGGAATGATTTCGTCGATCTCGCCGGCGAGGATACTGACTTGTTCTCCCTTGCCGTCTTTGAGCACGTTCAGCGTGGTCGCTTCGTCGGTTTTTTCGATGACGATGCCGTTCAAGACCATGCCGTCGGTTTTGACGACGACGACCGTCGCGAACTTCGGATCGATTTTCTTCGAGGGGTCGACGAGCGATTCGAGAATTTCGTGCCGTTTGTATTTCTTGCCGATCTCGTTGAGGTCGGCGCCCAACGCATTGCCGATGTTGTTGACGCGGTGACAATTGCGGCATTGCAGACCGGCGGCGTTGAAGAACAATTCGCGGCCGCGCTCGGGGTCGCCCGGCATTTGCAGCAGGGCATCGACGTTGACGAAGTCGCCGATGAGTTTCGTCCGCCGGCTTTCCGGAATAAACCGCTCGAACAGATCGCGCACATTCGGATCGCGCGAGGCGATTCCCTGCGCAATCACTCCTGTTTGCAAGGCTTCGGGAAGACTTCCGTCGCCGACGATCGTCGCCAGCATTAACGCCGAACGTGTGGATGAGAGAGCCGCCGGCAAAGCGTTTGATGCATCGGCGATCAGCGAGTCTTTCATGGCTTGCATCTCCGCCGATGCCGTCGCCGGGGCCGAATTAGCGGTTTCACCGGTCGCCGGCAACTGGGCAATCCAGTCGTGAATCAAATCGAGAGCGCGGTGGTCGGTGAGATTTGAACCGACGTGCGGCATGCGTCCGCGGCCGACCTTCGACAGACGATAAAACAACACCGAGGCAAACGGATCGCCCGGCGAAATCAAATGAGCGTCGCTCAGACCGAAGTTGCCGTGCATCGGCTTCTCGCCAAGCAGCCGCATGTCCTCCTGTTTTGTGCTGTAGGACATAACCGCCTTCGAGTTGCCGCCGCCGTCGTCCACATGACAGACGGAACAGTTGACATAAAGATAGGCTCGCGCCCGCTCGTTGACATCGGCTTCGTCGTTGTAAGGGCTCTTGAGCGCCATGTATTCGCCGGCCGGCTTCGTCAGGTTGGCCGTGAAAAGCCCGACGTGATCGAGCGTGCGGAGTTGATTGTCGACGATGCCGCCGTAGTCGTGCTCGCGGTTGATCTGCTCGGTGCGCAGGCCGAGCACGAAAGCCGCCGCCCGCGAATGGCAAACCATGCACTCGTGGCGGCTGGGGACATGCCAGGTCTGCTCGCGGGTTCCTGCGGGCGATTGCGGCGTCTTGATTTGAAATTTGAGATCGGTGCCGAGCGCTTCGGCCAGCGTGGCGTCGGTTTGTTCGTCGTTCCATAGATAGGTATAGCCGAGCCAGTGATTCTGCTGTTGCACGAGGATGCGGGTTTCAATCTTCCGCCGCGAGGCGGGGTTCCCTTCTTCCATCTCGAGCGAAATCGTTTCGGCGATGACGGTGCCGTTTTCGAAACCCCACGGGCCGCCTCCTTCGCTGAAGGTCGCCTTCGATTCGCCGGGCAGACCGACGAACCGTTCGACATGGCCGTTGTCGACCCACTGCGGCGTGTTGACCGAATACGTCAAAATGCCGGTCGCCAATTGGTGATCGGGGACCGACGCGAACAAGCCGGTTTCGCTCAACTGCCGCGGGAAATTATTCCCGCCGGTGGTTTCCGGGGCTTTGACGAGTTTGAACAACTCGCCGGTCGTATGATCGCAAAGCAGGATCTCGCCGTCGCGGGCCACGGCGAAGGTCGGAATTCGCAGCGACGTATCGGCGAGGACGCGGTGATCGATGACTTTGCCGTCTTCATAGCGAAATCCCCAGATCATGCCGTATTCGTAGTCGCCGTAGAAGTAAACCCCTTTTAACTCGGGGTTTTTCTCGCCTATATACATATACCCGCCGGTGATCGAGCGGCATTCGGTGTGGTGATGTTCGACGACGGGAGGAAGGATCGGCCCCGGGCCGACCGGTTTTTCGGGATGAAAAGGATGCGCCCCTTCCTGCACGCTCCAGCCGTAGTTTCCACCTTTTTCGACGAGCCAGATCATTTCCCAGATGTCTTGCCCGACGTCGCCGCACCACAGCCGGCCTTGTTCATCGAACGAAAACCGCCAGGGGTTGCGAAACCCATGCGCCCAGATTTCAGGACGCGCGCCGGGAAAATCGACGAACGGATTATCGGGGGGAATCGAATACGCCCGGCCTTCATCGGGATGCTCGACGTCGATCCGCATCATCACGGCGAGTAGATCATCGACTCCCTGGCCGGTTGCTTTCGGATCGGAGCCGCTGGTGCTGTCCCCGGTCGAGATGTAGAGATAACCGTCGGGTCCGATGATCGCTTCGCCGCCGTTGTGTCCGCCGGCGAGCCATTCGATGATGACGGTTTCGCGTTCGAGCGACGTCTTTCGCGGGTGATCGAGATTCGTCACGAACCGCGACACGCGGCTTTTCTTTTCTTCGGCCGGATCGTTGGGGTCGGTCGGGCTAAAGGTGAAAATCTGCCCGTTTTGTTCGTAATTCGGATGAAACGAGAACGAATACAATTGCCGATTGATATCGAGAAACAGTTCCTTCGATTCGGGGACGGGATTGGTCATCGAGAAAGAGAAAATCTTGCCGCCGAGTTCTGCGACCAGCAGGCGATCGGTCCCCGGCTCCTGCGCGATGAACACCGGATTCTGAAATTTGATTTCGGGATAAACACGCTCGACAGTATAAGGGGGCGGGGGCTCCGGCGTGCCGACGACTTTCGAGGCCGTCCACGGTTCGCGTTTTTCGAGCCCGAACGGTTTGGCGTCGGTTTCACTTTCAGATTGCCCGCTCGCCACGATACCGAGACCCACGAAAGCGAACGACAGACAAACAGCGACCAGTCGTGACATGGATAATTTTCCCAGAGCCAGAACACCCAACACATGAAAAACCGAATGACCGAGCCCGAAATACCGCGCGGAATATGCGGAATATAATGCATCGGCGATATCGGGAATGGTCCAGCGTACCAGAACACCGAATTGGCAGCAAGAAAAGGGGTGCTTTTGAAATGACGGATAACAAAGGCTTTGCTGGGTGTCCTGGTTCGACGCTCGTATTGACAATAGATTTCGGACAAGTATGATGAGCATGGATGAATGTTAACCGCAGTAGGGGCGATGACCGTGCAAACTCCGTGGTCGAATCGACAAGTTGGTATCGTTGTCTTTATTTCCACACTGTTTCTATTCGCTCCCGTCGTGGCGTTCATGTTCTTGCAGGATCCCGTTGTTCATGATCGAGAACCGCGTGACAACGTCAAAGATATGATACGTGCGCTGAACGTCGAAAGTCCGACCGTAGTCGATCTTAAATCGGACGTTATTTACCTCGCCGGTACGCAAGTAACCGATAACGAATTAAAGCGGCTGTCGGAATTACCTCGCATCCGGTTTCTCTCCTTGAACAGTACCGGCATCGGCGATAAGGGGCTGGAAAATCTCAAGAGCCTCACCGATTTGGAAGAGCTTCAACTGAACGGCACCAAGGTGACCAACGATGGGTTGCGCCATTTGACGGGGCTGAAGAAGTTGCGATTGTTGACGCTCAATGATACGAAAATCACGGACGCCGCAGTCGATCATCTGGCTTCGATGACGAATTTGCGCAAGCTGTGTCTTTTTCATGTCAAATTCAGCGAAGACGGTTTTGAGAAGCTGGCCAAGGCACTGCCCACATGCGAGATTCTCCAGGATAATCCAGTCGGGCATCCAAAAACCCCTCACAAGTTTTTGACTCATGGATACCCCGATGAAGCATTAGCAATGATGAAAGCCAATCCGAAATGGATCAACCATCGTGATAAAGAATCGAAGACACCGTTGATTCTCGCCGCCGCTTACCGTCATGCGGAGGTCGTGAAGTGGTTGCTGGAACACGGCGCGAACGTGAATCATTTCAACAAGTTCAGTGGGACCGTCTTACACGAATGTGATGATCCCGAAATCGTCGCGTTGATTTTGAAGTACAAGCCGAACTTGAACATTCGAAGTTCCCGTGGTATGCCGCTACAGTATGCGGCAGAGAGATTTTCTCGACCGGTTTTTCCCGACGAAGGCCCCAAATGGAGACGGATCGTCGATGCTTATCTCGCCGCCGGTGCTGAATATGACGTACTGACGGCGATTCGCCTGGATGATCTCGATCAGGTTAGAAAAATTCTACGCGATTCACCGGAATTGGCCGATGATTTTCAGGATCACAGTTTGTTGCGGCCAGCCGCATCGCTCGGACGGTTTGAAATCTGTCGCTATCTGATCAAACAGCATGACGTCGATGTTGACGATGTTGACCGAGGCTATGTACCCATTATCGTTGAGGCTGTAGCCTATCCTCAAGTGGTTCAACTGCTGATCGATCATGGAGCGGAATTCGACAGTCGAATTACCGAGAGGCTAGAATTTCGTATCAGCCCTCCGCGATTAATCGAAGGAGACGCTACCCTTCTTCACTATGCAGCCCGCGCCGGCGTTCCGGAAACCGTTAAATTGTTGATCGACTTGGGAATCGATATCTTCGCAGTGGCATCCAGCGAAACTGAGACAACAGAGGGAATAACGGCGCTGGAAGTGGCCGCACATTACGGGAAAGACAGCAATTGCACAGCGATATTGAATCACGCGAACTTCGATCGTGGCAAACAGCAAATGCGGCAACGAATCTTGGGAAATTGCCTTTGTTTTGCCGTGGTTCCGGCTATGTTCAGCGACAGCTATGAACGTCGCCCCCTGGTCGAGCTGCTCTTGAAAAAAGGTGCTGACCCGAATGCGAGCTATCGGGAAATCACTGCTGTGCAATATGCGATGGGTGCAACTGGGGGGTACTATAACGACGAAACCAAGCAGAACCTGCGAGACATAGTTTCGCTGCTGACTCAGCACGGTGCGCTCGCTACCTTGCCGAATTCGCAAACTGTCAAAAGCGAATAGCCGAATTCAACGGTTCGCCTTAGCTTTCAACAACGGCGGTGATTTGCCAGCCTCTCCGAATGCTTCTGATTCGCCCCACCCGAATAATTGTTAAACCCCGCAAATTTCGACAGTCAGTATTCTCAAAAGGACGATATTGAGACATAATAGAACCCGTCCAGGTACGAAATAATTCGAATCGCTTCACGCGTCTCAGCCGGTTCACCCGGGAGGTCTCGAATGTCTCTTCCTCCGCAGCAGACATGGCAGCATCCAACGATTTCCCGGCGGACCGCCATTCAGGCCGGCACCATCGGACTGATGGGACTGGGGATGAATCATGTGCAAGGATTGCGCGAACTCGCCGCCGCTTCATCCGCCGAGAGATCGAGTGACACTCGCGCGTGCGTTTACATTTTTCTTTCGGGCGGGTTGGCTCAGTCGGATAGTTTCGACCTCAAACCACAAGCCCCCGCCGACGTGCGCGGGGAATTCCATCCCATCGCGACAAACAACTCTGGCGTGGAAATCTGCGAACACCTGCCGCTGCTCGCCCAGCGCAGCAAGCATTGGTCTCTGTGCCGGTCGCTGACGCATTCCACGAATGGCCATACGCTGGGCCATTATTTCATGCTCACCGGTCGCAGCGGCGAGACGCCGGGTTTCTCGGGCGATCGCAAGGCGACATCGAACGATTTTCCCTCGATTGCCTCGACGGCGGGATACGCGACTCAACATCTGCTCAAAAATGCATCCAATGCACCCGTCTCGTCGAACAATCTGCCCCCCACCGTCGTCCTGCCCGAGACGCTGGTTCATTGGTCGGGAGGAGTGATTCCCGGTCAATTCGGCGGACAGATGGGGTATCGTTACGACCCCTGGTTTATCGAGGCCTCTCCCTACAACAATGTCTGGAAAGGGGCGTACCCCGAGTTCAATTTCCCGAATCTCGGCTTGCCGTTCCGCGAAGAAAATCGCGTCTTTCGTGCTCCCAATCTCGAGTTGCCGCACGAATTGACGCAGAGCCGGTTCAGCAAACGGCTCGACGTGCTGAAGCATATCGAAGCGCAGCAGAAGTTTCTCGATGACGCCGCGGCGACGAAATCGTTCGGCCGGCTGCGCGAAGGGGCGATCTCGATTCTCAATGACGGCCGGGTCAAACAGGCGTTCGACGTCACCAATGCCTCGGACGAAGAGCAGGATCGATACGGCCGCAACAGTTACGGCTGGTCGATGCTTATGACGCGGCGCTTGATCGAAGCGGGCGTGACGCTCGTGCAGGTCAACCTCGGCAACAACGAAACGTGGGACACACACGGCGATGCTTTCCCGCGGCTGAAGGACAAACTCTTCCCGCCGACTGATAAGGCTCTCTCGGCCTTTCTCGACGATCTCGACGATCGCGGATTGCTCGACAACACGATGATCGTCATGGCGGGTGAATTCGGCCGCACGCCGAAGGTCTCGAATTCCGAGCCGTACAAACTTCCCGGGCGCGACCATTGGGGAGCGGTGCAGACCGTCTTTTTTGCCGGCGGGGGGATCAACGGCGGCAGCGCGGTCGGCACGTCCGACAAGAACGCCGCTTACCCGGCTGCGAATCCGCAGAAGCCCGAAGACATGGCGGCAACAATTTATGAGTCGCTGGGTCTCCCGCGCGACGCCGCCTGGCTCGACGAGCTCGAGCGGCCGCATCATATTTACTATGGTGTGCCGATCGCGGGGCTATGATGTGAGGCGAACGGCCTCTCTCAGCAGCGACGGGTCGAATTTCAGCGGATTCGGCCCGGATTTCGCGGTTCCGTTTCCTGCAATGGCGTCGCCAAAGCGATCGCAGGGACGCCGTCGGCGTACCGATTTCCGTGCTGATGCTGCTCCGGCCTTGCCGTCTGAGCGCAGGGAGCTGAGCAACACATTCTGATCGAACGTTCCATCCGCGATGCCGTAGGTAGATACAGTTCCGGTGAAACAACTCGAATTATGTATCTAGTATTCCCAAGTGATCATAGTATTATGCTTCGTTAGCTAACGATTTCGTTTTTGGCCGACTAATTTTGACAATTTAGTATATTAGGTAAAATTTCTCATTGATTTCTCTCTGACGTCCGGGTAACTCTAGGGGATATCCCGAATAAACGGATCAGCGCACTTGCCAGAGGTGTAGGGGGGAATCACTTACGGAGCATATTCACACAGGATCGGTATGACCGATGATTCCGTATGTTCGCGTTTTTCTGATATTTTGCATCGTGCGCGAAGTCTAGTTTTCAGGGGTGAATAACCAGCGTCATTTTGTTGCGACACGACAGGCTTGCTAAGGAAAGGACTTTTATGATGCGTATGTTTTTGACGAAAAGACTCGGATGGGGCGGTCTGCTGCTCGGTGGATTCCTGCTTCTTCCCGGCAACACCGCCGATGCCGCAGCGGTGATTTTCAACACCGGAAGCTCGGCGACGGCATCCATCGCACTGGGCGTGAATGACGAAGGGCATTTGAACGTTGCCGATCCCGACACGTCTACGGCTAGTTCGTCCGGTACCGGCGAGGTCGGTCTGGCGTTCAAATTCCTCGACGATGGTTTGTTTTATGATGCCACTTCGCCCGGTTGCCTCTGCGAAGGGTGGGGCGTTTCCGCGACCTATACCGGCGACGCGTCGGCTCACTCCGGTTACGCCAACGTGTCGACCGATGGTGTCGTCAATCTCACGCTCGACAGCTTTGCCACCGACGCCGCCGCAGGAACCGGTTCGTTTGCCACCTCTTCTGTGCATCTCGGCAGCCTTACCGGCCTGAAGGTCACACAGAGTTATGCCGTGGCGACCAACACCAGCGATCTGTTCAAGAACACGGTGACGATCACCAACGATACCGATTCGACCTTGAACGACGTCCGCTATGTCCGCGTGATGGACTGGGACGTGCCGCATACCGAATTCGACGAATTCGTCACGATCAACGGGACGGGTACAACTACGCTGCTTGAGGAGTCGGACAACAACGGTTTCAGTTCAGCCGATCCATTAGCAGCGGTCACTTCATTCGGCCAAAACAATGTCGATTTCTTCGATGTTGGTCCCGACGACCACGGTGCTTATTTCCGGTTCAACTTCGGCAGCCTGGCCGCAGGTGATTCCTACACGTTCGATATCTTCTACGGTGCTGCCGCCACTGAAACCCTGGCCAATGCCGCCATCGTGGCGGAAAGCATCGAACTGTATTCGCTGGGTCAGTCGACGACCGTTGCCGGCGGACCGGCGAACTTCGCGCCGACGTTTGTTTTCGGTTTCAAAGGCGTCGGCGGAATTATCATCGATCCTCCGCCGGTCGTTCCCGAACCCTCGACCATGGCCCTTGCGCTGCTTGGCCTCGGCGGCCTGGCTGCAGTGGCTCGCCGACGCCGCAATCGCAAATAGCGAGTTTTGCGAACGTCGCAACACGTGAATGATTTCCCCGCGACGCGGAGACTTATAACGAAGTCTCCGCGTCTTTTTTTGCGCGCAGCGACGTTCAACTGACAAGGCTATCCGGAAAGTTGGATCGACCGCAATTGGCGGTATCGAAGCCATGCAATGGACACAGCTTGTTGTATTTGCACCAACATTTCCGGATAGGTTCTTAGACGTTCGGCCGTGCCAGCCCTCGGTTCGTAAGTTCGCTAATTATTTGCCCCCGATGCGAGCATCGGGGCATCCCTGAAAGCAGTGGCGCCATCCAATTTAACACTTTGTTTATCCCCTAATCTATGGTTTACTCTGTCGAACTTTCCATGAGTGATGATTGTAGCGACGATACGACGGCTCCCAAAAACGATTTCTTTTGAATCACAGCACAGCCGTCGGATCGGGAGTTTCCTGTGAGTTTTCTGCAGTTTGCCCGGCGTGTTGATGGTTGTTTTTGTTTAACGATTTGCCTGACGGGAGTGGTTCAGTTATGGAGTCTTCTAACGAAAGGGGATTGGTGATGAACATGTTCATGAAAAGAAAGTTCGGTTGGGCTGGTTTGCTGTTGGGAGCGGCAATTCTTGTTCCCGCTTCCTCCGCCGATGCGGGGGCGGTCATCTTCAACACGGGGAGTTCGGCGACGGCGACGATTGCCCTGGGCATCAATGATGAAGGGCATCTGAACTTCGACGATGCCACCACCGTTACGTCGAATGCCGCCGGTACTGGCGAGGTCGGATTGGCGTTCAAGTTCCTTGACGACGGCCTGTTCTATGATGCAACCTCGCCCGGTTGTCTCTGCGAGGGCTGGGGAGTATCGGCTACGCATGTCGATACGGCGACGGCCCATTCCGGTTATGCCAACGTCGACACGGACGGTGTGGTCAATCTCACGCTTGATAGCTTCTTGACGGATGCCGCGGCGGGGACCGGCTCTTTCGCCACCTCGGCGACTTCACTCACAAGTCTTCCGGGGTTGACGGTCACGCAGCATTACACCGTGGCGACCAGCACGGTTGCCCTGTTCAGAAACGTCGTAACCATCACCAACAGTACGGACTCGACGTTGGATGATGTGCGTTACGTCCGCGTCATGGACTGGGATGTGCCGCACACCGAATTCGACGAATACGTCACGATCAACGGCGTCACCACCACCACGTTGCTCGAGCAGTCGCACAATGATGGATTTGCCACGGCCGATCCGTTAAGCGCGACATCCGGCATCGATGCCGTCACCGAAGACGTCGATTTCTTCGATTATTTCTCGGCAGACGGAAGCGGCGATCACGGCGCCTATTTTAAATTCAATTTCGGCAGCCTCGCCGCGGGTGAATCCTTCACGTTCGACATCTTCTACGGTGCCGCCGCCAATGAAGTTTTGGCGAACGTCGCCATCGTGGCGGAAGGAATTGAACTGTATTCGCTGGGTCAGTCCGATTTGGATAACGATGACGATGGTGTTGGTGGAGGCGCCGCCAACTTCGAACCGACGTTCATCTTCGGCTTCAAAGGAGTGGGCGGGATTATCATCGATCCTCCGCCGGTCGTTCCCGAACCCTCGACCATGGCCCTTGCGCTGCTCGGTTTGGGCGGCATGGCTGTAACGGCATACCGCCGTCGTAACCGCAAATAAGTTGCGGCGACAACAACTCGAAAAAATCTGCAACGCGGAGACTTTGTACGAAGGCTCCGCGTTGTTGTTTTTCGGCGACGGGGTTCGCTATCATGCGCCACGTGCGGCGAACTCGGACCGCCGGCGAAATCCAATTCATCGACGCCAGATGAGAATACAAACCATGAGCGAATTTCGCGCCGAACACGACTCCATGGGCGATGTCAACGTCCCCGCGAAGGCTTACTACGGTGCCCAGACGCAGCGCGCCGTCGAAAATTTTCCGATTTCCGGCTGGCCGCTCCTGCCGCAACTCATTCACGCCATGGGGCTGGTGAAATACGCCTGCGGCGTGGCGAATCGCGATCTCGGCAAGTTGACCGGCACCGGCAAAACCCCGCTCAATGACGAGCAGGTGAAAGCGATGCTCGCCGCGGCCCGTGAAGTCGCCGATGGGAAATTCGACGGTGAGTTTCCCATCGACGTCTTTCAGACGGGTTCGGGAACGTCGAGCAACATGAACGTTAACGAGGTGATCAGCAACCGCGCCATCGAAATCATGAAGGGGAATCGCTTCGAGGCGAACAAGCCGATTCACCCCAACGACCACGTCAACATGGGACAAAGCACGAACGACACGTTCCCGACGGCGATTCACGTCGCCGTAGCGATGGCGACGCGGAATCTGATGATGCCGGCGCTGCAGCGGCTTCACGACGTGCTCGCCGAGAAGGCCCGCGTCTGGGACAAGATCATCAAAATCGGACGCACGCATCTTGCCGATGCCACGCCGCTGCGTCTCGGTCAGGAGATCGGCGGGTTTGCCCGGCAGATCCAACTCTCGCTCGAACGCGCCGAACTCGCCGTCAAATCGGTGCTCGAACTGCCGGTCGGCGGCACGGCGGTCGGGTCGGGAATCAATACGCATCCTGAATTCGGTTCGCGCGTCGCCGCCGTGCTCGCGCAGGAGACGGGCATCCCGTTCATCGAAGCGGTCAATCATTTCGAGGGGAACGCCCAGCGCGACGGCCTCGTCGAATGTCATGGCGAATTGCGGACGATCGCGGTGACGCTGTTCAACGTTTCCAACAACATTCGCTGGCTCGGATCGGGGCCGCGCTGCGGATTTTATGAAGTCAAGCTGCCCGATCGTCAGCCGGGAAGTTCGATCATGCCGGGCAAGGTGAACCCCGTGATGTGCGAAAGCCTGATGCAAGTCGCGGCCCGCGTGATGGGGAACGATCAGACGGTGTCGTTCAGCGGCGCGGTGGGGGGGCAGTTTCAGCTCAACATCATGATGCCGGTGATGGGACACGCCACGCTCGAAAGCATTCGGCTGCTGGCCCAGGCGACGACGGCGTTCGTCGATTTCTGTGCCGAGGAGATGGAAGCCAATCCCGAAGCCTGCGAAGCGTCGGTCGAAAAAAGTCTGTCGATGGTGACGAGTCTCAATCCGCACGTCGGCTACGAAAAAGCCGCCGCCCTCGCGAAAGAGGCGTTCAAGTCCGGTAAGACGATCCGCGAGTTGTGCACCGAGCAGAACATCCTGCCGCCCGAAACGCTCGAAAAGGCGCTCGACCCGTACAGCATGACGGAGCCGGATGCGGTGAAGAAATAGGGGCCGTCGCCGTATCACACACGCGTTTCCAGAATCCGCACGATCGCCTGCAGGCACCCTTGGGTGACCTTTTGCAAAAAATCGTAATCGAGCGTCTCCCACGTATCCTTCGGCGTATGATAGTACGGGTTGCGCAAGAAACTGGTGTCGGTCACCATCAGCGCCGGGAAGTTGCGGTCCCAGAACGGGCTGTGATCGCTCAATCGCGACGGCGGAAAACGTTCGCCGTTGCCCGGCACGTCGAGCCACTCGACCGGCAGTTCGTCGACTTCGTGCATGCCGGCGCAGAACGCCTGGCGGAATTCGAGCGATCGTTCGTTGCCCACGACGCCGATAAAGTTTCCCGTCGAGGGATACAGCCCTTCGAGTCCGGCGAGGATGGTCTGCGTTCCCGGACGGTGGTCGCAATAGCCCAGCATTTCCAGCGAGATCATGCCGACGAGGGGAATCTTGTGATCGGCCATCAGTTGGGCGTGAACGGCGCCTCCCAGCATCCCCTTTTCTTCCAGGTCGAAGACGATCAGCTCGACGTCGTAAGGGGAATCGGCGGGCCAGCAGCCGGGGAGCAGGCGGGCGATTTCGAGGAGCGCCGCGACCGCACTGCCGTTGTCGTCGGCCCCCGGACTATTGGGGACCGAATCGAGATGGGCGCCGAGGCAAATGCGGGGTTTCTTTTCGAGGCAGTGCGCGGGATGGACGGCGATCAGGTTGACGCCATTCAACGAGGCGCCGATCTCATCCTCGGCTGAAAAGCTGTAGGGGAAAACGGTCCAGCCCGATTGTTCGAGCGACGTTTTGACGTAGGAGCGGGCGCGCACCAGAGCCGCGCTGTTGGCCGGCCGCGGGGTTTGACACAGGTCGACGACGATTTGCCGCAACGTGTCGCGTTTGACTTGAAACTCGTGCGCGGCCATCATGACCTTTGTTTTCGTCGAGCGACTGCGGGACGAGTTTTCGTAACCGTACGCGATCGCCGGCCCAATGTTTGTGCTCGCGACCTAATCGGTGGTGTCGATATGGTCTCGTTTGCAACTCGTGAGAAATTGAAAATCGGGGTCGCTGCGCAGGGGGTCGAAATCCATTTCGTCGTCGATGAGCGATCGGAGCGAGCTTTCCATGCGCAATGCCCGTCCCAGCCAGGAGAGGGCGTCGCTCTTGTTACCCGCCAGGGCGTGATAACAGGCGAGGTTATACAGGATGATCGGCTCTTTGGGATGCACTCGGTAAGCCTGCACCGTCATATCGATGGCGCGGTCGAGCTGGTCGAGACGTTTCAGGCACCAGGCCATTCCCAGAAGCACGCCGAGATCTGAAGGTCGGACATCGTGCGCGAGCGAGAAATGCGAGAGGGCTTTGTCGTGTTCTTTTCTCAGCCGGTAGGCTTCGCCCTGCAGATAATGATAATCGAACGCGCATTTCGAAATGTCGTGGATGCGCGCCAGTTCCTGTTGAGCCAGCCCCGGTAATTCGAGCGAGATATAGCCTCTGGCCGCCTCCAAATTTCGTTCGCACGTGCGACGGAGCTTTTTCATGGCGATCACTCGAGTTTGCACTGAATTTCGACCATTCAACGCGACAAACAGGACGCAGATCAAATCGATTCAATTGTTGTGAGAATCAGATTTGGGAAGGAATCAACATCACGGCGAGGCGGTTCTAACACGTTCTCAACAGAGAGTCCATTTCACTTAATGGTTCGTAACGATGACGTTTTCGTCAATCCCCGATCTTGTCTCCCGTATATTTTCCTATAGCCAACTTTTTATCCAAACCGGTTGACGACGGCATGAGCCGTCGCAACGGGACGGACCATTCGCGCCAGCCGATCGATTCGGCTTGTCGCCGAGATCATCGGGAATCCCGATTTCACATTCGCGGGACTAAGAATCTATCCGGAAATGTTGGCAGTCTTACGAGATGTTGTGCCCATTGCACCGCCTCGATACCACGAATTGTGTCCGAGCCAACTTTCCGGATAGCCTCTAAGTCGACGGAGTTCCGCACTCATTACATGACCCATTCCGCGAAGGAAATGTGAGTGAATTTTTGCGAAAAATTCACTGTCCCGATGCGAATTGGCAGAAAAGAGGCGATTAGGGACCAGGAATGGCGGTTTAGAGAGCCGTCCAGCCCCCGTCGACCATCAGATTGGTGCCGGTGACGTATTCAGATGCATCAGAGGCCAGGAATACGACGGCTCCCTTGATGTCCTCATGATCCAACATCCGGCCGACCGGGCACCGCGCATTGTAATTCGAGACGAACGGTTCGGGCTGATCGTTTGCGTATCCTCCGGGGCTGATGCAGTTTGCCCGCACGCCCTGTTTTCCGTAATAACAGGCGAGGTACCGCGTGAAATTGATCATCCCCGCTTTCACAAATGTGTAACTCGGCGGCTGTTTCATCGTCGTGCCGATGTAGATGGTCGGGTCGTTCGAAACCACCCCATAGATGCTGCTGATATTGATGATCGAGCCTTTTTTCTGCGCGACCATGTCGGGAATCACCAGTTGACACATCAGGAACAGTCCGGCGAAGTCCCCCTCGGCCGATCGTTTCCATGTTTCGGGAGTCTGTTCTTCGAACCCGCCGCCGTGACCGTCGCGGGTGAGCGCGCTGTTCACCAGGATGTCGATTTTGCCGAACTTTTGCTTCACGTCGCCGTGCAGTTTTCGCAGCGAATCGGGATCGCAAATATCGGCGGCCATGCCGTGGGCATCGTATCCCTTGGCCTTCAGACTTTCGGCGTATTCGTCGTTGGCGGCCAGCGAGCGAGACGCGGTAATCAGCGTGGCGCCGGCTTCGGCAAGCGCCGCGCTGACGCTTTGACCAAACAGCGGCCCTGCACCGGCAGTCACGATCGCCACTCGACCTTTCAACGAAAACTTATCCAGAATCGCCATGATCTTGTCCCCTTATACAAACTTCGCAATGCGGTGAATGTGACAGGAGAGTAGCCGAATTGCGCGGCAATTCCCCGATGAGCGTTGACAAGTAACAAGAGTTTCGAAACGATTCAACCGTTCCGACCGGGATAAGGGTGATTTTTTCCGAGACCACACGATACCGAGGCGCATCATGCAGGCCGCGTTGTTGACGTTTATCGCATCCGCTGGCGTCATCATTGTCACAGGTTCGATCCTGACACACTACGTCGATGATCTGGCGGAGAAGACCGGGTTGGGCCGGTTGCTGCTCGGCAGCATTCTGTTGGCGGGGGCGACTTCGCTGCCCGAACTGGTCACCGATGTCAGTGCGGTGCGAGCAGGATATGTCGATCTGGCCGTCGGCGATCTCATGGGAAGCAGCCTGTTCAACCTGCTGATTCTTGCCATCGCCGACCTCGCATTTCATCATCCCGGAAAAATGTTGTCGCGATTGGCGTTTCGGCATGTCCTCTCGGGAACTCTGAGCATTACGCTGACCGCTTTCGCGGCCATGAGCATCATGATGGGAGCCCAGTTCGAACGGTGGTCGATCGGTCGCGTCGGCATCGGCTCCTGGCTGATCCTGATCGCTTATCTGCTCGGTGCGAGACTGCTCTATTTCGACCAGCAAGTGGGAAAGAAGTCTGAAAACGACGATCACTCCGCTGGGGCATCGAATCCGGCTGATCGAAAAGCCATCGCCAGGTCGTTGCTCGTCATTGCGGCGTGCGCGGTCGTCATTATGTTCACAGGGCCCCAGCTCGCGCATTCCGCAGAAACGATCGCCGAAATCACCGGACTGGGGGGGACATTCATCGGCACAACGCTGGTCGCATTGAGTACATCGCTTCCCGAACTGGTCTCGACGATCACCGCACTGAGGCTTGGTGCGATGGATCTGGCGATCGGCAATATCTTCGGCAGCAATACGTTCAACATGACGATTATCGTCGTCCTCGATTTCGTCTCGGCGTCGCCGCTGTTACCGCTGGTGTCGCCGACCCATGCGGTCACGGGCATCTGCGTCATCATCGTTACGTCGGTGGTGCTGATGGGGCAGCTCTATCAGGTGGAATCGCGAAAGCGTTTTCTCGAGCCGGACGCCTGGCTGGTGATCCTGATGATACTTGCATCGCTTACGATGATTTACCAGATCCGCTGACCGTCCGGTTCGCGACGCCGGCAGCGAATCGCAGGAGACTTTGCCATGATCTATCGCCAGTTAGGACGGACGGGAATCGACGTCTCGATTGTTTCGTTTGGTGCCGGGCCGGTCTCCGGATGGGTCAAAATGGAAGACCTCGACGAACAAATCGGCGTCGTCAAACACGCCGTCGACGTCGGCATCAACTGGTTCGACACCGCGGCGACGTATGGAGAGGGCCGATCGGAAATTGCACTGGGCCGAGCCCTCGCCGAGATCGGTGCCGCCGACAACGTCCATGTCGCCACGAAAGTCCGGCTCAACGACGAAGCCTTTGCCGACATCCGCGGGTTTGTATTCCGCTCGTTCGCCGAAAGTCTGAAACGCCTGCAATTAGAAAAAGTAACGCTGCTGCAATTGCACAATTCGGTCACGACGCAGCGGGGCGATCAACCGACGTCGATTACTCCCGCTGACGTGCTCGGGCCGAACGGCGTACTCGCCGCCTTTGAAGAGTTGCGAATGTCGGGATTTGTGCGGCATCTGGGTATCACGGGTCTCGGAGATATTGCGTCGATGAAGGCGGTGATAAACTCCGGCCGATTCGACACCGTGCAGACGCCGTTCAATCTGCTCAATCCCAGTGCGGGGCAAACGATACCGGCTGACTTTCACGACGCCGATTACGGCAACATCTTCGTCGATTGTCAGCGGCAGCGAATGGGCGTGTTCGCGATCCGCGTGTTCGCCGGCGGAGCGCTCGCCGATCGGGCGCCCAGCGCGCATACGAAAATCACCAAGTTCTTTCCGATGGATTTGTACGAGCGCGACCGCGAACGAGCCCGGGCGATCGCAGCCACGTTGCGTGACGGTCTCACGCTTCCCGAGGCCGCGGTGAAGTTTTCGCTGGCCCATCCCGCCGTCACGTCGGCGTTAATCGGGTTTGCAACCACGAACGAAATCGACGAGGTGGTGCGGTACGCCAGTGGATAATGGTGCGTGTCCGTTCGTGCTGTTCGTGGTTCTATAACCACGAAACACCCGAAAAGCACGAACGGTTGGATTTCATCAGAATGGAACTCATGAGATAATCGTTATTCCTCAATGGGAGATAACCTTGAAAGCTCGCCGACTGTTACTCTTCGTTTCGTGTCTCGCGCTGGTCGTGTCGCTGCCGGGGTCGTTACTCACTGCGGGCGAATCACCGCTCGGCATCCAACAGCACGACGATCGGCTTGTGATCACCAACCCGGTCAGGCCGATCGCTGAATTTGTCTTTCGGGATGAGAAAATTCTCCGGCCGTATTTTGCCAATGTCCTTGACCGGGCAGGGCTCGCCGTCACGCGCAATCATCCCCCCATTGACGGGCAGGACGCCGTCGATCACGAGACGATGCATCCCGGATTATGGTTCGCGTTCGGGGACGTCAACGGGGCCGACTTCTGGCGTAACAAAGGCCGGATCGAACACGTTCGCTTTATCGAAGAGCCTGAAGTACAGGATGATCGAATAACGTTCGCTACCGAATGCCGCTTGCTGACGGCGGATGATAAAATCCTCTGCACGTTAATCAATCGGTATACCGTCATCGACAGGCCGTATGGGTGGCTGATTGTATGGGACGCCCTTTTTCATGCCGACCGCGGCGAGATCACCTTCGGCGACCAGGAAGAAATGGGGTTCGGCGCTCGTGTGGCCACGCCGTTCACCGAGAAAAACGGCGGTATTATTCGTAACAGTCATGGCATCATGACGGCTGAAAAAACGTGGGGGCAGCCCGCCGCGTGGTGCGATTACTCGGGCGACATCAGTGAGCGCCTCTGCGGCATCACGCTGATGCCCGATCCCGAGAACTTCCGCGAATCGTGGTGGCACAACCGCGACTACGGCGTGATGGTCGCCAACCCATTCGGCCGAGCCGCGATGAAGCAGGGTGAAAAAAGCGCAGTGACCATCAAACGAGGTGAAACGTTCCGCATCCGCTTCGCAGCGGCGTTTCATGGCGGCGATGACAATCATCCCGTCTATGATCCCGCCGACGAGTTCAAGTACGCTTGCCAAGTGATGAAAGCGAAGTGAATCGATGTCGTTCCCACGTGTGGCGTCGCTGAAGACCGGCGACGAATTCGAATCACATCTGCGGACATTAAGCATTCCGTTGCCGTTCGACCGCGAGTTGGAAACGGGTTCCGCCGCGACGCTGGCACAGCCGCTCGCGCGCAGTCGCGGCACGATCGGCAATCGCTTCTGTATTTTGCCGATGGAAGGCTGGGACGGCACCGACGACGGCCGCCCGACGGAATTGACCCGGCGTCGCTGGCAGAATTTCGGTTTGAGCGGCGCGAAGTTCATCTGGGGAGGCGAAGCGGTCGCCGTGCGGCACGAGGGGCGGGCCAATCCGAATCAACTGCTCATTAACAATGCAACGCTCGCCGAACTCGAAGGGCTGCGCTTGCTGTTGATCGAAACGCATCAGCAGCATTTTCAAAATACCGACGACTTGCTCGTCGGCTTGCAGTTAACGCACTCCGGGCGGTTTTGCCGTCCCCGCGACAAGAAGACAATGGAACCGCGAATTCTGTATCGGCATCCCCTGCTCGATGGACGTTTCGGCGTCTGCGACGATTCGGCGTTGTTGACGGATGACGAGATCGACCGCTTGATCGAAGATTTCATCACAGCCGCGCGGCTGACGTCGAAGATTGGATTCTCATTCGTCGATGTTAAACACTGTCACGGGTATCTCGGCCACGAATTTCTCTCCGCGTTCGACCGGCCGGGGAAATACGGCGGAAGTTTCGAGAACCGCACGCGATTTCTCCGCGAGATCGTCGCCGGAGTGCACGCTGAGGCACCGGGGTTAGAGATCGCCGTTCGCGTGAGTGCGTATGATTTTTGCCCGTTTCAGCCGGGAACCGACGGCGTCGGCATTCCCACGGCTACGGATCATTATCGGTATGCCTTCGGCGGCGACGGCACCGGTATCGGCATCGACCTGACGGAGCCTGTGAAATTCCTCGAACTGCTGCAACAACTCGGTATCGAACTCGTTTGCGTCTCGGCCGGGAGTCCGTATTACAACCCGCACATGCAGCGCCCCGCGGCGTTTCCGCCGTCGGATGGGTATCAGCCCCCAGAAGATCCGCTCCTCGGCGTCGCGCGGCAAATCGCCGCGACGGCGCAGCTCAAGCAGAAGTTTCCCGACTTGATTGTCGTCGGTTCGGGTTACTCGTATTTGCAGGAATGGCTGCCGCACGTCGGGCAACATGTGATTCGTACCGGCGGAGCCGATTTTATCGGGCTGGGCCGCATGGTGCTGTCGTATCCCGACTTGCCCGCCGACGTGCTGGCGGGGAAGAGGCTGGCCCGGAAAAAAATCTGCCGCACGTTTAGCGATTGCACGACCGCCCCGCGCAACGGCATGGTCTCGGGCTGTTACCCGCTCGACCCGTATTACAAAGCCCGTCCCGAGCGGGAACAACTTGTCGCCATTAAAGGCCGTCTCGACGAAGCCCCCGCGGATTGAACGCAACACCCGGATGCCGCAACTGTCCATCACATGAGGAGACATTCAATGCCCGACATGACACGCATGACGTTGATCATCTTGTGCCTTCTTGGATCGCCACTTGCTGGTGCCGACGAGAAAACGAGCGAATTGGCGCCGCAGCCGTTGTTGCTGCATTGTCAGGCGTCCGTCACATCGGTTGAGGTTTCCGAGCCGACGATCGTGCACGAGGTCGGCGCGAAGCCCCCCTATTATTATCCGCAAACTCCACTGCTCAAGTTGCACGACGGTTCGCTCATTCTCTCCGGAACGGCGAACAAGATCTTGCGATCGATCGACGGCGGCCGAACGTGGGAAAAGCAGGATGTTCCACTGTCGGGGTTTCAGACATTTCAACGGCGTGACGGTTCGTTTTATCTTCTCAAGCAAGGCGTGACACGATCGGACAAACCGGGAATGTTTCTCGCCGGCCGAATGAAACTCAACAGCCTCGAGCAATTGTCGGGTGAGGATATTCCGGAGTGGGAGCCGACCGCCATCTCGGTGCCGCAGTTTAAAGCCGCGGTGGGCGACGATTACAAGACGGTGCAGCAAGGGCCGGGCATTGAAGTCGCCACCGAACTGGCGGACGGCACGCTGCTGGCGCTCGCCTATGGCAACTTCGTCGGCGACGATGTGCCGATCAACGGGTTCAATCCGAAAATCGGCGAAGCGCCGATGTACCGCACGTATATGTTGTCATCGACCGACGACGGTGCAAGCTGGAAGTATCTCTCCACGATCGCCTACGATGGCGAAACAGGGCAGGAAAGTTTTTGCGAACCATGCCTCACCAACTTCGGCGACGGCGAAATGCTTGTGATCATGCGGACCGGCCGTTACGCGCCGCTGCAGCAGGTGCGATCGCTCGACGGCGGAAAAACGTGGAGCAAACCGGTCTCGCTCGAGACGCTGGGATTGCAACCCAAGACGACGCTGCTCGATAATGGGGTTCTCGTGTGCAGCTTCGGCTGGCGTCCCATGCGGTACATCTATTGGGAAGACCCGAACGGCGGCTATTACCCCGCGGGACTCACCGATTATCACGAGCGGTACAAACAACAGGTGGGCATCGAAGATCCCTCCGCGGCGGCGGGGGATTACGTGATGTTCAGCCCCGACAAAGGTTACACCTGGAGCGAGCCACGCAAAATCGCCGAGCCGTTGACGCAGGGTTATACGCAAATCGCCGCGGCCGGCCCCGATTCGTGCGTGGTTCTGTCGTATCGTTTTGTGCTGCCGGGAAAATCGCCGGGAGAAATCCTCCGCATCTGGGAACACGACGGCAAGGATTTCTTGAAGGACATGAAAACGCTGTACGAAGCGCGGCAGATTGTCGTCGAGCGTTGACAGCCTGTTGAAAAATTAAAGAGATCGGTTTTTGGGGTGGCACGGGCGGCTTGTCCGCCCGTGTCTTCTACGAAAATTTATCAAGCGTTCGAAGTTATAGGGCTGTTGATCTTCATAGAACGCATAATCACTGTTGAGAAAAGACACACTGGCGGGCAAGCCGCCAGTGCCACCCGTTTTTTAACGGTCTGTTAATACACGTTTCAGATTTAAAACGAAAGTCGCCATCATGACTATTGCCGATTCTCGGCGAAGGGAACAGTTGCTCGAAGAAGGATATTGCATCATCCCCGACGTCGTACCGTCTGAAATGCTGACCGAACTGCGGCAGGTGACGGATGGATTGCTCGCCGGCATGTCGGCGGACGAGGCGAGAATACAACGTTCGACGGGGAGCATGATTCCCGTCGTGCGCGATCATCGGTTGTCGCGGCTTATCGCGCACGAGCCGGCGCTGCGGTCGCTCGCAAATATGGGGTTTCATGACGTCCGTTTCCAGTCGGGTTACATCATCAGCAAACCGCCGCAGGGGCCGGCGTTGTTCTGGCATTACGACTGGGGATTCTGGAAGCATTCGCTGAGTTACGAGAAATTCCCCGCGCAGCTCTTTCTGATGTACTATCTGACCGATACCACCCGCGAGAACGGATGCCTGCGCGTCATTCCGCGGACGCACCTCGAAGAGAATCCGCTGCACGATAAATTGCATCACGCGCACACGGCGGAATTGACCAAGGCGAACAATCTGGATCTGGTCGAGTTTCAATCGAGGCCCGACGAAATCGACGTGAAAGTCAAAGCGGGCGACGTCGTCGTCGGCGATTCGCGCATTCTGCACGCGGCTCACGCCAACAACAGCGCCGCCCGGCGGACGGTGATTACGCTGTGGTATCATCCGAATTTCGGCGAACTCCCCGAAGATTTGCAGGCCGCGTTCGTCTCGCGCTGCGATCCGCTTCCCGATGACTGGCCGGAAGAGGCCCGGCGGCGATATGAATCGGTGCTCATCCGATATTCAGGTTCGGTTTCACCGGCGGAATTCAGCCGCGCACGGTTGAATCCCTCGGCACCATGAGAGAAACTGGATGATCTCACGACGGCACGAACCTCTGCTTTCCAGGAATCGACGAAATGTCCCGAAAAATATTTTTCCCCATCGGCGACGGCACCGAAGTGATGGATACGCTGTATCCGATTTTCCGCCTGCAGGAAGAAGGGTACGACGTCGTGGTCGCCGGGCCGGAGGCGCGGTTATACCACGGCGTGATGCACGAAATTCCTCCCGACAGCATCATTTCGTGGGACATCACCCGCGAACAGCCCGCGTATCATGTGCGGGCGACGGTCGCTTTCAAGGATATCAATCCCGAAGAGTATTTCGCCGCGTTTTTCTCCGGAGGCAGGGCGCCGGAGTATCTCCGCTACGACGAAGATTTGTTGCGGCTCACGCGGCATTTTTTCGAAACCAATAAGCCGATCGGCATGCTCTGCCACGGCGTGGAGATTCCCGCCGCCGCCGGTTGCCTCGTGGGACGCAAAGGAACCACCGTCCCCAAGTGCAAGCTCGACATCACGCAATTCGGCGGGGAATTCGTCGATGAAGACGTGGTGATCGACGGAAACCTCATCAGCGCCCGCGGCTGGCATCAGAACGCGCCGTTTCTTCGCGAGTTCTGCAAATTGCTGAAAAGCCGGTTGTGAGACGTCAGGGATGAGAACGCGCTTTCACCCCAACAACCAAGCCCCGTTTCACGTGAAACAAGCAGTCTGAAAATCGCAAGGCGAAAATCGACCAAAAATGCAGCGAAATGCGCATTCCAGCGCACTTTGAGCGCACCGTGCGCGCGTCGTAAACCCTTCTCCCACCGGGAGAAGGTGGCCGAAGGCCGGATGAGGGTGCCTTCCGACCGCAAAAACGCAGAAAAAAGCGCCCAAAACCGCGAAAAACGATGAAAATCGACACTTTTTGCGCACTTTGCGCGCAATTCAGCGGAAAAAGCGCGCCGAAATCGATGTCATGTCTGGAATCGAACTCCTTGCACCGTCAGCCCTTGCGAAGGCTACGCCGGTGCGCGCACATGCGCGCTGAATGCGCACGTCCTCGCACGCACCGAAATTGGTGACTTTTGTCGGTGAAGTGCCTCTTTTGCCATCAATCCAGGTAGTTGAGATGAACTTGGTAACACAAAATCACCCACCCCCCGCCAAACACGGCGATTCCGCAACAAACCGGCCCAGAACATGGGGAGAATGAGAAGTCTGCGTCAGCAAACAACTGCGAAAAAACGTGTTTGAAATGCAAAAATGCGCGCACGAAACGCGCGCAAAACCAAGCCTTGCGCGCTCAAAAGCATCA
>JBBECD010000031.1:0-44551 GCA_040881995.1 Planctomycetaceae bacterium | reverse complement strand
TCACAAAACGCCCCGCAGCATAACAACTCGTTTGCCATGTGATTTTCGTTGGAGCATGGGAACGAGGAAGTCGGGGTTCGATAAAGGTCGCCGGGGTCGACCAATTTGATCGGCTGCTTGAATACTCCCGCCTGCTGACCCTAGAATGAAGCACTGAAGTTGCGTTTGCAGTATCCAAAGAAAGCACCGGCATGTCCGAACCTGATTTTTATAAGGTACTAGAAGTTTCCCGCCAGTCGTCGGCCGAGGAGATCAAGAAGTCGTACCGCAAACTGGCCCGCAAATATCACCCCGATATGTGCCCGAACGACAAACAGGCATCGGAGAAATTCAAGGAAATTCAGGAAGCCTATGCGGTCTTAGGAGACGCCGAAAAACGAAAAATGTACGACCAGTTCGGAGTCGGTTACGCCGGGGCCGGTCCGGGAGGGGGCGGCCGCGGTCCCAAATCGACCTACACCTGGTCGGGCCCCGGCGGAAAAGGACCGATCGATCTCGAAGAAATCTTCGGTCGCGGCAACGTCGGTGACGCCGTGGAAGGCTTCGACTTCAGCAGCATCTTCGGCGGCGGCGGTTCCGGACGGCGATCGTCGCGCCGCGAAACCCGGCGTCCCGAACGGGGAGCCGACGTGCGGATGGAAGTCGAGATCCCGCTCCTCGTCGCGGCACAGGGGGGAACGCAGGACATCCAGATCCGCCGACGCACCGGCGTCGAGCGGCTGTCGGTCAAAATTCGCAAAGGGGTGACGACGGGGCAAGTCATTCGGCTGGCGGGGCAGGGGGAACCGGGCGAGATCGGCGGCACGCCGGGCGATTTGCTGCTCACGATTCGCATCGCGCCGCATCCCTATTTCCGCGTGGAAAAAGCGAACGTGCTGCTCGATCTGCCGGTTTCACCCGCCGAGGCCGTGCTCGGTGCGAAAGTCGACGTTCCCACGCTCACCGAGGGGCATTACACGCTCTCCATTCCGCCGGGCACGTCGAGCGGCACGAAACTCCGCTTGCGCGGCAAGGGCTTGATTGACCCCGAAACGGGACATCAGGGAGACCAATACTGCGTCATCAAAATCGCGGTCCCGAAAACGACGAGCGACGCGGCCCGCGAATTGTACCAGAAACTGTCGGACCTGAAAGAAGATCAACCTCGCGCGGGACTATGGTGACCCGATGCTCTCGCCTCGAGCGGAATATCCCCAACGCAACTCGCCGTCGAGTTTTTTCCCGTTTGTGATCGGGGTCTTGCTCGTCGTATGCGGAAACGGTCATTGGTGCGCCGCAAATGCCGGGGAAAATCCGACGGCTTCGTCCGTCGATGCCCGGCCCGCGCCGGCCAGTGGCGCGCCGGCGGACGCAAAACCTCACAAGGCACAAAAGCGGGATGTCGACGCGATCATCGCGCTGTTGGTCTTGACGTTGATGGTCATCGTCCTGGCGTTTGCCGGATTGCTGATCTGGGGCCGGCGCGTTCGCCGAGTGGCGAAACAGCCGCTGAAAACGGTTCCGCTCCCCGATCCCTTGTGGTATCTGCGCGGCCGGACTCCGGTTGCCGACGGGGAAGCCGATCGGCGTTCGGTTGCCGACGACACCGATTCCGACGCGACGCCGCGGTAATTTTTGGCCAGATGAGAGACCGCTTTGCGATACACGTTTTCCAAACAGCAGCGATTGCGTTCGAGTCGAGAATTCGACCGCGTGTACGGTCAGAAGCGGCGGTTCAGCGATCAGCGATTGCTCATTTTCGCCGCCGCCAATGGAATGGACCACACCCGCATCGGCTTAAGCGTTTCGCGAAAACAGGGAACGGCGGCCAAACGATTCCGGATCAAACGCCTGCTCCGCGAAGCCTTTCGCCTCTCGCAACACGAGTTGCCGGCGGGCTATGATTTCATACTGATCCCCAAGACCGGTATCGACGCGAGCGTGACTGATTATCGCGAATCGCTGGTTTCGCTCGCCAAGAAAGCGGCCTGTCAACTGGGAGGGCATTGAACGTCTGGTAAACATCGCCCCTCAAGATATTTGTTTTCGGTCACCATCAGCGGGATATTCTCAGATGTTCGTGGTTTTCGTGTCTTTCGTGGTTAAAAAAGATGATTAACCACGAAAGGCACGAAACACACGAAACAGAATGCGAACACGCCAGGATTTCAGATCGATTCTGCTGAATTTTTTTGCCCGATTCGTTTTTACTGAATTGCCGTCGGTCGTTGCATGTGGTTGACGGGTTGCCTGCAACGATGTGGTTTTTTCAACCTGAGACTCGATCACCGGTCCGCGAGACCGTCGAGAAGACCGTGCATACCGAACCGCATGAGACCGAAAACTTTCGCGATGACGACCGGCCTGCCGCGTCGGCAGAGCCGTCGCGCCGGCGGTCCGTCTGGCAGCGGGTGACGTCGATTCCCGCGTTTCTATTGATCGGACTGGTGAAACTGTACCAGTGGTCGCTCAGTCCGATCTTCGGGGGACAATGCCGGTTTTATCCCTCGTGCAGCAATTACTTCATTCAGGCGGTGCAGAAATACGGCGTGATCTCCGGCAGCATCCGCGGCGTGGCCCGCATTCTCCGCTGCCATCCCTTTCACCGCGGCGGATACGACCCGCCGTAGCCGATCAATTCGAAGCGGGACTAAACGGCCACGGATCGGGTTCGGCCGGCGTCTGATGCGGCGTGTCGAATTCGAATTCGAGATCGGAGGCATGCTGTTCGTCAAGCGGCGACGCGTCGTCTTGCGAAGAAACCGTTTGCGTGTCGGAATGCCGCCGTTTGGCCGTCATCGTCTCCGCCGCGGGCACGCTGGAATACGGGTAATTGTGATTGTATTCGAGAATCGTCCGCGACAGCGTTTGCTGCCGTGTCGGCGCGGCGGAGCCAATCGGATCGGGCGTCGGTTTCATCGCGGATGTTGAAGCCATGCGAGGCGATGATGCAGATGACCGCTCGGCTGATGCGGCTTGCACCGCCGAAGCCGGGACGTCTCGCACTTCGAAACGCGGAATCCCGTCGCGGAATCGCTTCAACAAGGATGGGTTCGCCGTCGAACTCTGCAAACCCTCGGGAATCGCTGCCTCGGCGGGGGCGTCGTTGTTTTCGCGCGGGGAAATCTCGCCGGGGGCGGGAGCGGTTTGAAAGGCATCGCCGGGCGATCGTTCGTCGTCGAATTCCTCGACGTCGCGCAATTCCGACCCGTTGAACGCGCCGGGCACCGGGACGGAGATTGTCTTTTCGGGCAATTGCGGTCCCATCGGTTTCGACGGACCTTGAGGCACTGCCTTCGGAACATCCTCCAGCAGGATTTCCGGCGTGACCGGGGCCGTCGAATCGCCAGCGGACGGATATTCCGTCGCCGGAACCGGTTCCGCCTCGTATTCCGCCGAGGTCTTCCCGCTGCGGAACCAGGACGGGCAGCTCAAGTAGCTTCTGTTCATCGAGCAGCCGGCGAACGTGCCGAGAGCGAGCAGTCCGGCGGTGAGTATCAGTTTTCGTGAACTCGGGAAGTACATTCGTCAAACCCCTTGTCGTCCAGACAGCATCGTCCAGACATCGAACCGTATGGGCAGAATCCTCAAGCCCCTCATTTCAGGTGCTACATCAAGAATCGGCTTATCCCTTACGACGAGAAAATCGGAATCGCTAGAATCCGCAGGGCATGTTCCCACAACATGCCGCGCATGCTCATCCTACGGTTCGTTCAGAGGGAAGCGATTTGTCCGGTTATGGCGATTGTGCGGAGGGAAACGGTGATGCCGATTCATCCCCGTCGGTGTGTTCGCCGCGGGGGCCAAAAACTTGTCCCCGTTTGCTCGACCGAACGCGGGTGCAACCTCTATACTGCGGTTAAATCGCACTGAAAACGATAATGTATAGGCGGAAGTCTGATCCTGGGTGAGTGAGGACTATCGCCCCCGTCCTTCATCCTCGCTATCGCTCGGCGAACGGGGTTGATTCCCTCCGCCTTCATCCTTTGATTTGGACCATATCATGGCCGACTACGAAAAATACGATCCCCGCGTCGATTCGCTGGTGATGGAAACCCGCACGCTCTGGGACGAGGACGTCGGAAATCTGTCCGAAACCGACCGCTGCTGGCTGGCGCAGGCCTTGCACGCCGAGCCCGAGAAAGCGGCGAAAGTCGCCTACGACCGCTCGCACACCGGCTTCGTGCGGACGATTACCGTCACCGTCGCCGACATCGCCCGGTTGTATCAGGAACGAGTGAGCGGGTAGGGTTTAAAGCTCACCCCTTCAACTGCATCGGCTCGGGCGTCGGGTAATTCCACTTCCGCGTTTCGATGCCGTCTTCCCCGGTTTTGCACGGCTGAGACGGACAGAGCGACATTTTCATCAGCGCTTCTTCGATGTCGTCCGTCAGCGTGACCAGTTCGAGATCGTGCGCGTCGATCGTCATTTGCGTCAACAGCGTGTTCTGCATGAAATCGAACAACGGCTGCCAGTATTCCTTCCCCATGAAGACGACGGGAAAATCGAAAATCTTCCGCGTCTGCATCAGCGTCACCGCTTCAAACGCCTCGTCCAGCGTGCCGAATCCTCCGGGAAAAATCAGAAACGCCTGCGAGTATTTGACGAGCATCACCTTGCGGACGAAGAAGTAGTTGAAGGTGACGAACTTGTCGAGATAGGGGTTCGGCTTCTGTTCTTTGGGGAGCACGATGTTGCAGCCGACCGAACGGCCGCCGACCTCTTTCGCCCCGCGATTGGCCGCCTCCATGATGCCGGGACCGCCGCCGGTGATCACGGTGAACCCGAGCTTGGCGATCTCGGCCCCCATGCGGCGGGCGAGTTTGTAGTAGTGATGATCTTCCGCGAACCGCGCCGACCCGAACGCCGTCACGCACGGGCCGAGGAAGTGCAATTCGCGAAATCCGCGAATGAATTCCCGCATGATGCGGAGCACGCGGAAGAACTCCGCGGTTCGCGAGCGCGGCCCTTCGAGCAGATACCGGTCTTCGGCGAGCCAGCCGTTTTTTCCGTCGGTTATCGGTTCTGAATCGGTGACGAAATCCATGACGATGCAAACCTCTTCCGCGGCGAATTCGGACGATCGCCCGGCCTTTTTCCCGCAAAAACTTCGAAAGGGAGCCGGCCGAAATCTCGAATTCGATGTGCGATTCCTTTTCGGTGCGTATAATGAAAGCCGAGACTCGGGTATGATGGACGCAGCCTTGTGCGGCGTTTTCGCACATATAATCGTTTTTCGGGATTTTCGAAAGCCGAGTGCGTTTCAAGAATAAGACCATTCAGGAAGACCTAAACGAAATAATGTCAGCGACACACGAAATCGGCGGCGTCTTGCTGCATATGGCTGGTCCCGATCGTTCCGAGGGGCATTGGATCGGGCAGCAGGAAATTCTCAAGCAACTGTTGGCCTGCTGGCTGATGCTCGATCCGAAGGACATGCCGCTCACCCCGCGTCTGATCGGGACGCCCGGCATCGGCAAGACGACGCTCGCGATCTCCGGCGCCCGGGTGCGGCAGCAGTCGCTGTATATCTATCAATGCACCGCCGATACCCGTCCCGAAGATCTGCTGGTCACGCCGGTGATTTCCGAAAAGGGAAAGATCGCCTATCACGCCTCGCAACTGGTGACGGCGATGATTCAAGGGGGCATCTGCATTCTCGACGAAGGGAACCGGATGAACGAGAAATCGTGGGCCAGCCTCGCGCCGTTGCTCGATCATCGCCGGTACGTCGAATCGATTGTCGCGGGGATTTCGATTCCCGCGCATCCCGATTTTCGCTGTGCGGTCACGATGAACGACGACGAATCGACGTTCGAGATTCCCGATTACATTCTCAGCCGGCTGCAGCCGACGCTAACGCTGGGGCATCCGAATCGCGAAGACGAACGGGCGATTCTGCGGTATCATCTGCCGTTCTCCGATTTGGAGATGCTCGATCTGACGGTCGAATTCTTGCAGCAGGCCCACGAGCTGAAATTGAATTTCTCGACCCGCGACGGCATCAATATGCTGCGGTACGCCCTGAAGCGGCTCAGCGGCGACTCGACGCATCCCATGAGCAAAGACGCCGCGTGGCGCGAATCGCTCGTCAATTGCCTGGGAGAAGAAGCGCTCGATCTCAATCGTCTCGCCGAACAGCGAACGCGGACGCTCGGCGGCGACGTCGTTTCGATGGGGCTGGGCGATTTCTTCTTCAACCCCGACGACCCGCTGCACCCCGACTACGGCCAGGAAATCGACGACCTCGACGACGAGGACGATGACGACGACGATGAATTCGATTCGATCGACGACGACGAGGACGACGAGTAACACGAAGAGAGCGCTCCGCTACGGAAACCCTTCGCGTCGCGGCTAAACGAAATACAATGTTCGCGCATCGGACGAAATTCTGACTCATCCTTCATCCTTCATCCTTCATCCTTCATCCTTTGTTTTATGATCCACGAATTCCTCCGCTTGAGTCCCCGCATTGCCGTGTTGCCTGTGATTCACGGCAGCGGTGATGTTGCCGTCGAAGTTCGGCGGTTGCTGCTGTCGCATCCCTGCGATTGTCTCGCCGTGCCGCTGCCGCCGTCGTTTCAACGCCAGGTCGAACATGGCGTGCAGATTTTTCCGGCGATCACCGCCGTGTTGCAGGAAGAAGCTCGCACATTTTCGGCGACCGGCGAAGAACCGTTTCATGTCAGCGACTTTGACGCCGACGGCGAAGAAAAGAGCGAAAAGAAGGCGTGCAGTTACGTGCCGATCGATCCCTGTCAGCCGGTGATTGCGGCGATTCGGTTCGCGATTCAGGAACGGATTCCGCGGGCGTTCGTCGATCTGGAGACCGACCGGTTTCGCTCGTATTCGCCGGTGCTGCCCGATCCGTACGCACTCAAGAAGATTTCGCTGGAACAGTTCTCGGCCGCCGTGTTGCCCTCGCTGCCGAAACTTCCCGCCGGCCAACCGCAAGACCGCGTCGATTGGATGACGCAGCGGCTGCGCGATTTGGAAAAACGGTTCGAGTCGATCGTGTTCGTCTGCTCGATCGCCGACTGGCCCTGGATCAAGAACGCCTACCTCGACGACGAGCGCCGCGAAATCGAACCCGACGAGGTGCACGAAGCGACGTTGTACGAAGTCCGTTCGTCGACGCTGATGTTTTTTACGGGGGAACTTCCCTTTATCACCGGCAAGTACGAACAGGCCCGCGAAGACCTGGACAGCGACGAAAATTTGTCGATCGACGGCATCAAAGATCTGCTGCTCGAAACCCGCAGCCGATACGAAAAAGATCTCAAGCATCAGGCGCTGGCGATTTCTCCGCTCTTGTTGTCGCAATACCTCAAGTACGTGCGCAATTTGTCGCTCGTCGAACGGCGGATGACCCCCGACTTGTACACGCTGGTGATCGCGGCTCAGCAGTTGGTGGGGGATCAATTCGCGATTCATCTGGCGGAGACCGCTCGCGAATATCCCTACGATTACAGCATCTTGCTGCCGAAGCTGGAGATGGGGATCGGCGTCGGCCGGCTTTCGCCCGAAGGGGAGATGGTTAAACTCTACAACCGCCTGCCGGGGCCGCCGGTCTCGTGGCGGAAGTGCGAGCTCATGCCCCGTCCGCAGAAGTGGCAAAAAGATCGCTGGCAGATGCGGTGGAACCCTTATCGCCAATGCAGTTGGCCGCCGGAAGATTCGGTCATCGAGAAATTCCGCACGCACGTGAAAGATCATGCGCTCAACTTGCTGGGAGCCGATCTCGTCCGCACCGAGAAGTTTCAGACGAGCATCATGGACGGGCTCGATATCCGCGAGACGCTGCGGAAGTGGTACACCGGCGACTTCTACGTCAAAGTCTGTCCGCCGACGCGCGGCGGGCTCGACTGCGTCGTGATGCTGTTCGATTCCCCCGCCGACCCTCGCGATTATCCCTGGCGGATGACCTGGCAGGCCGAGCATCACGACGAATCGACGCTGGCCTTTTTCGCCTCGAATTTTTCTGAGGAGATGGTCGGCCCCGGCATCGGACAAGCAGTCTACGGCGGCAGTATTTTTCTCTTCCCGCCGCGCGACATTCCCGATATCTGGCACGATCCCCGGCTCGATTTTGCGAACACGCTTGAAGAACGCCTGATCGCCGCCGCGTGTCTGCACAGCCGCGAACGGCACATCGCGCTGTTAAGTTCCGGCCCGCCGGGACTGGCCTGGAAGCGAATGGCGTCGCGGTTCCGCAAAAAGATCGTGCACGTCCCCATCAACCGCTTCAGTCAGCAGATGATTCAGCAATTGCGCGTTTTCCACGTTCTCAACGGCAGAGAGGTGCGCAGTTACGCCGCGAATTTCATTCGGAAGATTTGAGTCTTCCGTAGGAATACGGGCTTCAGCCTGCGTATTCGATATTTCAGAAATCTGCAGGTTGAAGCCTGTGTTCCAACCTGTGTCAACAATCTTCGATTAAAAGGTTGGCCGTTGTCTTCCGGCCCAAAGGGCCAGCAGTTCCTATAGCCAGGGGCGAAGCCCCTGGGGCGTTGTCCCCCCCACGTTTTCCAGAGGCCCAACGGGCCGGCAGTTCAACATCGTTCGAAGATTGACGGCACACAAGAGATCAACCGGTCTGCCGCGATTGCCAATCGGCTAAAACCTTACATAAATACATTTCGTCCCTTTGTGACTTTTTGCGTTTTTTTGTGGCCATTGATTTCCTGCTCCGCGTTCTTCGCGTTTCAAATTCTTCAGGATTCCGCCCGGCGAAAATTGCGGAAATCTGTCTAACCGGTATACAATGCGGCAGAATCGCTATCACATCGAGCACCAAACCTTCGCGGAGTACATTCCATGTCGATGGAAGATACGTTGAAAGTCATCGGATACGCCGTCCTCGCCGTGGGGGGGCTCTTGCTGCTGGTATTTCTCGGGCTGTTCGCGAAGTATTTCAAGCTCTGGGTTCGCGCGTACTTTACGAAGGCGCGGATCGGGCCGATTCAGCTTGTGGTCATGTCGCTGAGCAAAATCCAGCCCGATGTGATCGTCGATACCAAGGTAATGGCGGTGCAGGCGGGACTGACTGACATTTCGACCGGGGCTTTGGCCGCTCACTTTCTGGCCGGCGGAAACGTGAACCGCGTCGTGAAGGCGATGATCGCCGCCCAGCGGGCCCAAATCGAACTCAACTGGGACACGGCGGCGGCGATCGATCTCGCGGGTCGAAATATCATCGAAGCGGTGCAAACCAGCGTCGATCCCAAAGTCATCGATTGTCCCGACGCGCGAAAAACCGGACGCAATACGCTCGACGGCGTCGCGAAAGACGGCATCCAACTCAAAGCCCGCGCCCGCGTGACGGTGCGAACGAACCTCTCCCAGCTCATCGGCGGTGCGACCGAAGAGACCATCATCGCCCGCGTCGGCGAGGGAATCGTCTCGGCGATCGGCTCGTGTACCAGCCATAAAGAGGTGCTCGCCAACCCGGTGTTGATCGCCAAAACCGTGCTGAATAAAGGACTCGACTCGCAGACCGCCTATGCGATCGTTTCGATCGACATCGCCGATATCGACGTGGGGGATAACGTCGGCGCCCGTTTGATGGCCGACCAGGCCGAGGCCGACATGCGGATCGCCCGCGCCAAAGCGGAAGAGCGTCGGGCACGGGCTGTCGCTGAAGAACAGGAAATGCAGGCGCTCACGCAGGAAAATCGGGCGAAGGTGATTCTGGCCGAGGCCGAGATTCCAAAGGCAACGGCTGATGCATATCGCTCGGGCCGGCTGCGTGCGCGGACGACGACGTAAGTTGTTTTTGTGACGGTGTTTGTGAGCAGCGTGTTCGGCCGTTCGGGGTGATGACGATTGCGCAAAGCCTGAGAGCGATGTCATTCAATCGCAAGGTTGTATCCGAATCACCCGATGAATGGAGGGACGAATTCATGACGTCGTCCCGTTGAGGAAGCGCGCGGAGCACGATATACTTGGCGGAGCCAAAAGTCCCGAATCGGCCGGTTTAATCGGTTGTGTGGGATTTGTAAGTAATCGTAATCGGCAAGAAGTGATTGCGGCCCGTTTTGTTTTCAGTGCAGCCCGTGCGCTGCCACAGCATCAGGATGTCGCTGTGCATCTGAAGTTCCTATCCAGATAAAATCTTCAAACGAGGTTTTTATCGACCTATGAGCGATACCTACCTGATGGAACTGAACGAACAACAGCGAGAAGTCATTCTGCAAGGGTTGCGCTACGTCAAAAGCTCTTTGCGGCTTGATATCTACGATCCGACTCCCGAGCTGGTCGAAAAACGGCAACGCAGCCTCCAGGAAGTTTTTGACCTGGAAACCAAGTTGCAAACCAGCCGCACCGGCGGCAGCGCGAAAGTCTAAATCAAACGATGAATGCGGAAGGATGAATGATGAGGCAAACTGGCGATCTATCGCTATTGCCGGTTCTTACTTCATCATTCAACGTTCATACTTCATCATTCGATTTCCCATGCGTTACCAGCACGTTTGCGTTGAGGCGATCGCTTGTACGTTGCCTCCTGAAGTCGCCACCTCCGATGACCTCGAACAACAACTGCTCCCCGTCTACGAGCGGTTGGGTCTCCCCACGGGCCGGCTGGAATTGATGACCGGCATCCGCGAACGCCGATTCTTCCCGCGCGGCACGCTTCCCAGCCAAATCAGCGCCGTTACCGCCGAAAAAGCATTAACCGCATCGGGCGTCGATCCGCGTTACATCGGCGCGTTGATTCACGGCTCGGTCTGCCGCGATCAACTCGAACCGGCCACCGCCAACGCCGTCCATCATGCGCTCGGCATCAGCGGGAATGCGTATCTGGCCGACGTCAGCAATGCCTGCCTCGGCCTGCTCAACGGCATCGTGCAGGTCGCCGACATGATCGAACTCGGCCGCATTCGGGCAGGAATCGTCGTCGGCACCGAAGAGGGACGGGGACTGGTCGAAGGGACGATCGCCGGCGTGCTCAAAAACGAGAATCTCACGCGGGCCCAGTTCAAACTCGATTTCGCCTCGCTCACCATCGGCTCGGGCTCGGCCGCCGTCGTCTTGTGCGATCGCAAATTAAGCCGCGGCGGTCATCGGCTGCTCGGCGGGGCTTATGCCTGCGACACGACGAGTCACGAACTTTGCGAAGGGGGCGTCGAATTCGAGAAACACGGCGATGACCGCCCGCGGATGCGCACCGACTCCGAAGCCTTACTCCACTCGGGGATCAATCTCGCCGCCGCCGCCTGGGAGAAAACCCGCGAGGCTTTGAACTGGAAGAATTCCGATGTGACGAAAGCCTTCACGCATCAGGTCGGCCGGGCCCATCGTAAACTCCTGTTCGAACGGCTGGAACTCGATCCCGGCATCGATTTTCCCACCGTCGAATTCCTCGGCAACACCGGAGCCGTCGCGCTCCCCACCGCCGCCGCGCTCGGCATCGAACAAGGCCGTCTCACCCCCGGCGACCGCGTCGCCCTATTAGGTATCGGCAGCGGCTTAAACGCCCTCATGCTCGGCATCGAGTGGTGACTCCATTGTCCATTGTCAACTATCCATTATCCACGGATGTCCGTCCCAGCGCGACGTCGAATTCGCTGATCGCCGGGATCAGCATCGCCAGTGCCGTGAAACCGTACGCCAGCGTGATCCACAAGCAGACCCCCAGCGAACCGGAGAGCAGAAACTCTGCGATCGCATAAAACGTCAAGAACGGCAGCAGCCCCGCCGCGAACGTGAGCGCCGATGACGGGTTTTTGTACGTCAGCGATTTCCACAAGCCGATGCTTCCCATCAGAATGAAGACGAGAAAACTCTGCAGTTGCAAAAAGAACGACGACCGCGCCTCGACCAGCAGCACCATGAAAATGCAAATGCCGATGAACAAGAAAAACATCGTCCCCAAACTATTGGCGATCGCGGCCCGCGAGCTGTCGTACGTCAGCCCCGAGTGCACGCCGAGCATCGCCGAGAAGAGCGTCAGCACGATGAACCCGATGATCGTGTACACCGCATTTTCGATCGACATTCCCCCCACGGCGGCGAGATAGACGATCCAGGCCATGGGGATCAGCGTCAGTTCCTTCGTATTGTACAGAATCCCGCCGAGCTTGCCGTAGACGAATTCCTTGGCGGTGATGTCGGTCACGAGCAGCAGTTCCAAAGTCTGGCCGTCCCGTTCCGACGTAATCGACGTCACGGCTTGTGCGTTAACCAGCATCAGACTGATGAGGCCCAAGGCGATAAAACCGACTCCCGCGGGAGAGACCAGCCGGCCGGAAGGGTTCATCACGCCGAACGTGCTGGTGAGTTGCCAGAGCATAAAGGCGACGACCAGCAGGTAAATCAGCTTGATCACGATCACTTTGCGGCCGTAGGCCCGCGTGCAGATTTCCCGCCAGATCACCGGGTTGGACCAGATTTCTTTCGACTGTTTGCGGGTGACCTGGCTTTGTTCTTCCGCCTTTTTCATCGCCTGTTCGAAGACGGCGTGGCTCGTGTTCCAGCGGCGGACGTAACCGATCGAAATCAAATTGAGCAAGACCGTCAACCCGAGCATCGTCCCGACCGCGCCGGCGGCGGAGACGTGTTGTGCTTCCCCCGCCGCGATCTGATCCCACGGATTGATCAGATCGAGCAAGGCCCGATACGGATTCATCGTCCGCAGCACGTCGGCGGTTTCGATCGATTGCGAACCGAGCACCGCGAGCAGTCCCTCGACGATGCCGAGATACAGCACCAGCCCGAGGACGCCCAGCGAAATCGTCTGAAACGTCTTCTCGCGGGCAAACGCCACCAGCGTCCCCCAGCTCCCGGCGGCCAGAGCGACCGATGCGCAGAGCGCGATGCTCCAGACGATCTGCGAAAACGTGACGCCGCCGAGAAAGTACAGGATCGCAAAAATCGGAAACGAAGACCCGATGAGCATTAGCACCGACAGCAGACTCGCCGACAGTTTGCCGATGACGAGTTCGTGATTCCGCAGGTCGGTCATCAGCAGCAGAATCAGCGTTTTGCGGTCTTTTTCCTGTGCGACGTTGCCGACGGCGAGCAGCAGGGCGAAGAAAATCACCAGCGACAATTGCACCAGCGAAAAGACCTGATACGCCAGGCTGCCGAAGCCCGCCAGGCTGCTGAGATTGCGGATTTCCTGAAACCCGAACGTCGCCTGCCCCGCGGTGTACATCAGCACGATCAGGGCGGCGAGGTAGCCGCTGCGAAGCAGAAAATGCTTGATCTGCCGCGGAGCCGTCAGCGCTTCGCGAGAAAAAATAGGACCGGCGAACACGATTGACACTTTCGAAGTACGATGGAAAAAAGAAAATAGATGCGTAATTATAACCGGACCACGAGGGGCTTACCATGAATGACTAATGACGAATCTGGACAGTGGGTCATTTTGAAACAACTGTTGGGGGTGGCACGCTCTGAGGCTTTGGGAAGGGCGTGGTTTTCACACTTGAGAACCACGCCCTTCGAGGACTCAGGGACGTGCCACCCAAACTGACCCACTACGCGAATCTGCGATCCCATCCGGGATCGATGAATGCGTGAAGAACTGGCAACCCCGGGTGCGCTTCGCAACCGGGGCTAATGGCTGCGACTCTTGCCGAGGTCAAGACTTGATGGCTTCTTCCAGCATATCGCGAAGGTTGTCGAGCAATTCTTCGCGCGTCCTTCCCTGCGAATTGACGCCGGGGACTTCCTCCACCCAACCAATCCACCATTCTTCGTGCTGCTGAGTGACGGCTGTGCATGTTGCAGCCATCGACTGTCACCTCGATAGAAATCGTCTCAGATCAACTCCACAATCGTCGACCCCTGGTCGATGATCGGGTTCGGGCGGCCTCGGGGGTCCAGCCAGAAGGCGTCGAGCGGGACTTCCATATGGTGGTAGATCGTCGCCGCCAGGTCGCCCGGCGTGACGGGGCGGGCGGCAATCTGGCTGCCGTCGTATTCGGTCGCGCCGATCACCTGGCCGTGACGCATCCCGCCGCCGGCCATCGCCAGCGACATCACCACCGGCCAGTGATTGCGGCCGTCGATGCTGTCCTGCGTTCCCATGTTCGGCGTGCGGCCGAATTCACCCATGGCGATCACGAGGCAATCGTCGAGCAAACCCCGTTCGTCGAGGTCGCCGACCAGCGTGGTGATCAGATGGTCGAACAAAGGTAACAGCGGACCGAGCCCATTCTTGATGCCGCCGTAGGGAGGAATGTTGTCGCCGTGCGTGTCCCACGTGCCCGAGGAACCGTGATAGCTGAGGTCGATGGTGACGAAATTCGTCCCGGCTTCCACCAGCCGGCGGGCCAGCAGACATTGCTGCAGCCAGAGATGTTTGCCGTATTTGGCGCGGGTTTCGTCCGATTCCCTCGTGATGTCGAAGGCCTCGCGGACCTTGCCGCCGACGACGAGGTCGACCGCTTGCTGCGAGTAACTGTCGAGGGCCGCCATCGAACCGTTGTTGTCGATATCGCTGCGGAGCCGGTCGAAATCTTTGAGCAATGTCTGACGGTTCTGAATGCGGTCGTGCGTTAATCCTTTCGCGAAGTTGAACATCGAGGCCCCGGTCGTTTTACCGGTATCGACGCCGACGTCCGTATAAATCGGCAAATCGGCTGCCATATTTGCGATGAACGGATCGTAAGGCTTGCCGAGATATCCACCATAGGCGAGATGCCCTTGTGCTTTTTGAAAAGCGACATACGGCGGCATCGACGGGTCGTTCGGCCCGCGAAATTTCGCGACCAGCGACGCAATCGCCGGGTACATGCGGCCTTTGGGATTCACCCGCGGCGCGGCTTGCAGATTCGCCGTCTGCATCACGGTGTTCGGTTCGTGATTGCTGAACCGGCAGTCAACCGAGCGGATGATCGAGAATTTATCCAGCATCGCCGCCTGCTTCGGCAGGTGTTCGCAGATGGTGACCCCCGGCACCGACGTCTGAATCGGCGCAAACGGCCCGCGATTGACATAGGGCCGATCGGGTTTCGGATCCCACGTATCGATGTGACTCGGCCCCCCCGCCATCCACAGCAAAATCACGCTTTTGCGACTGCTCATCGGGCGATTGGTTTGGGCCGCTTCGGCTCGCAGTTTCAGCAGGTTCGGCAAGGTGAGTCCCGCGAGACCCGCCATGCCGACCTTCAGCATATTCCGCCGACTGTGTACCACCAGACCTTCATGGTCGCGCGCATTCAAACCGGTGAAGGCGTGTTGCTGATGCAACGAAGAACAATACTGGCGCGTCGGGGTCGTCATCAAGAGACCTCTAACTTTCTCGATTCGCTATGATGGCGGGCGAATGTAAATGCGTCTGAATGCCGCCGATTAATTTCTGTGCATTGAGCAATTGGTAAACTCTTTAGTCATTGCACTTCGAAGGGAACATCGGTCACAACCAAAGTGAGTAAGACGCCTCTTTCGCCTTCAACCTGCGTGTCCAGAGATGCGAACGTCTCGAGCGACAGTTCGTATTTGCCCGGCACTAAAGCCGTAAATCCATCTGTAATGTCATATTCTTTGCTCCAGGTCGAGCCGCTCGGCAGTTCGATAAAGGCGTATTGGTTTCGAATGGGATTCTCGCCGCTGAACAGGCTCTGCCCCAATTTGGAGTAACCGACTTCCTCGCCGTTTGCTCTTTTAATCCGGATGGTGCAATCAAGAAAGTACCCCGTTTGGCCCGAAAGATATTTCTTGCGTGATCGATTCGCAAGTACGACATTCAACGGGACGTTGTCGTGCTCATTGAGCGGCGGAACAGTAACCAGCAGCGAGACGTCATCCAACTCGACGCGGCGAGCATTCCAGGGCTCGTTCGATTTTTTTGTCTTGTGAATCGATTGAGCCGTATCTCGATCGGCTGTTGGTCCGGCGACGAGCGCGACGCTTCCCGAAACGAGCAACACCAAGCAAATCGACGACATGCATTTTTTGGTCATGGGAGCCTCGTTGCTGAGCACACGGGTGTGCGATCACCACCTCGAAGAGCGATTACACCCTTCTATCTTATCGACCAAAGTGAATTTCTTCAATAAGAAAGTCGCCTCGGCAGCAGGCTTTAGGGGCAGGGCTTCCAAGGTGAGGGTTTGGATCGAGAATTAAAGGGTTTTTAGCCGATCACCGGAGAGAAATTGATTTATTGCTTTTGCTTCCGCACGCCGACGAATCTTCGAATTGGTCTGAAAAACAGGCATTTGATGCCACCGATCCAGCCCAGCTTATCCAGTTGAACGATTTTGCACCTTGGAAGCCCTGGGCTTTAGGGGTCGGAAAATTTCAGCAACGTCAGACATCATTGCATGTTGCAACGACGGCCATTATGCCCGCACGTAAGGCCCCGAGACCGAACCGACGACGTCGCTGAAACCTTCGGCGACGCACTCGGCGATGGTCTGTGCCGCCGCTTCGACGTCGGCCTTCGTCACGTCGAGATGCGTGCAGGCTCGCAGACGTTGTGAACCGCAGGCGTTGATGCCGATGCCGCGTTGCTTGAGTTTTGCTGAAAGTTGACCGGCATTGCCGAGCGTGCGGTCGACGTCGAAGAAGACGAGATTGGTCTCGACGTCGGCGGGATCGATCACCACGCCGGGAATTTCGGCGATCATCTCGGCAAACTGGCGGGCGTTTTCATGGTCTTCCGCCATGCGGTCGACATGATGGTCGAGGGCGTATAAGCACGCCGCCGCCATGATTCCCGCTTGCCGCATCGCGCCGCCGAACAGTTTGCGGATGCGTCGCGCCTTGGCGATTTCGTCTTTTTTGCCGACGAGAATCGAACCCATCGGACAGCCAAGACCTTTCGAAAAGCAGATCGAAATGGTGTCGACGTGCTTGCAGACTTCAGCGGCGGTCGAGTTGGTGGCGATGACGGCGTTGAACAGCCGGGCGCCGTCCATGTGCACTTTAAGACCCTGCTCGTGAGCCCATAAACCGAGCCGATGCAGTTGATCGACCGGATAAGCCCGTCCGCCGCCGGCGTTGGTCGTGTTCTCGACGCAAACCAGCCGTGTGGTGCAGAGATGCTGATTATCGGCCCGAATCTTTCCGCGAAGCATGTCGACGTCGAGCATGCCCCCTTTGCCGGGAATCGTCCTGCACGAGACGCCGGAGAGGACCGCCGGACCGCCGGCTTCGAAGTTGGCGATGTGGCCGTGCTCTTCGATGAGCAATTCATCGCCGGGGAAACAGTGGACCTTGACCCCCATCTGATTCGACTGCGTCCCCGAACAGGCGAAGACGGCGGCTTCTTTGTTCAAGAGTTCGCAGACGACTTCTTCCAGCCGGTTCACCGTCGGGTCTTCGCCGCTCATATCGTCGCCGACTTCGGCGTGGGCAATCGCCTGCCGCATGCCGGGGGTCGGTTTGGTGACGGTGTCGCTCCGCATATCGATTTTTAACGTGCTGATCATTCCCATTCGTCCTGTTGTCGTGTGTGCTACAAGTATTCGTGCCGGCCGCGCCGTCGAACCGGCGTGGTACGCACCCTGTCCGCAATCCAGCCAGCGGCCTTAGCATTTCAACTGTAATGGTAGTTGGTAGTCAAGACCGCTGGCAATCGATACGCTCTGAATTGGGAAAAGGATGAGGGATGAAGGATGAGTCAGAAATAGACAACGCAACCGACCTTGGCTGATTTGCAACATTTTAGCGGTCTGCCGTGGGAAGAATTGGACGGTGAAGAGAATCGCCACAAAAGCGGGAGCTTCGAAGACGTGCGTTCCCAAGCGGAGCATGGGAACGCGTTTTGTAAATTCCAACGGCGACGTCCAAAGAAATAATTGATCCGGAATTGTTGTAGGATTCCATTTGTGCATAATGGAGATCCGTTCGCAAATGTCAGCCACAGTCCTGTCCGTTTTCGCAAATCACTCTTGATCAAGGGGCTCGTCGATGAATGGCATTTCTCGTTTTTCGCTGGCGGTTTCGACTCGCTTCAAATTCGCTTCGCTGTTGATGGCCGCTCTGGTCGGCATATCTTTCGTCGAGGCGCACTCCGAAGACAAGTTCGAAGGAGCGCTCTGGAAATTTGAGTTGAAGCCCGTCAAGGGGCGCGGGGAGACGCGCGTCGGCCGGTTCCGTGTTAACGGTAAATCTCTTTATCAGAAAGAGTCGGCCGACGATTCGGATCTCGAAAAGAAAGTCGGCCGTAAGGAAGTCCTCAAGAAAGGCAAGACGCGGCTCGTCTTCGAAGATTTGCGCGCGAATCGAGGAAAATACACGGGCATTAACGGCCGCGTCGTCATCAACTTCGACAGCGCAGGGGAATGGTCCGGTCGCATGGTCGACGCCGAGGGGGCGCACTGGAACTTTAAGTGCTCTCGGGTGCAGGAGTAGTTTGAATCGCTCCCTTCGACGACGATGGGTTGCATTCGCATCCGTTCGCGGCGCTCATCGTCCGGGCTCAGGCCGTCGCCGAAATAATTCTTTTAGTTTAATAGAAGATCGCTTGACATATCGACGCCGCGCCGTTATATTCTACTTAACTAGAAGAAAAAAACTCCGCCGTACTCGCGGAAGGAAATCGATGGCTCGTCCCGCGTCGGAACATCCCACGGAACTCGAACTGCAGATTCTCAAGATCTTGTGGCAGCAATCACCGTTGCCGGTGCGCGACGTGCGGCAGGCGCTGGCCGATCAAGGACGTGATATCGCTCACACGTCGGTCATCACCACGCTCAATACGATGGTCGAGAAGCGGTATCTTTCGCGCAAGAGCGTCGGCAATGCACTCTACTTCTCGCCGCGCACCAGCCACGCGTCGGTATCCCGGCGGATGCTCGGGGACGTCGTCGAACGGCTGTTCGGCGGCTCTTCTTCGGCGGCGCTGCTCAGCATCTTCGAATCCTCGGACATTGACGCCGATGAACTGAAAGAGCTTCGCCGCTTGATCGATCGCAAGTTGAAAGAGAAATCGTAAAACAACTTACACCTAACGCAAACAAATGCAGTGAGGTTCCCATGCCACACGCCATCGAATTCATGAACCCCGAATTCTGCCAACGGTTGACGCTGACGTTGATGCACATGCTTTGGGTCGGAACGGCGATCGGCATTGTCACGCTAACCGCCAGCCAATGTTTGAAGCGGGCGGCCGCGCGGCTGCGATATGCCGTCAACGTCATGGGACTGCTCGTATTGCTGGCGGGTTTGCCCGTGACGTATGGAATTGTGACGACAAGTCGCCGCGACAATCCGGCATCGTCCCACGGATTCCGGATGCTGTCGCCCGACGACCCCCTCGCGGTCGCGGCTCGCAATGCGGGACTCAGCAAGATTGTTACGGCCGACGGCGCATTTGCAATACCTGCCACCGAGGTGACGTCGTTGCGAATGATCGCTCCTTATATGACAGCATGCTATTTGGCGGGGCTCGCCATTTTGCTCGGCCGTCTTGCCATTCTGTTCGGTAACACGTCTCGGATTCGTCGGTGCGCCACACCGGTCGATGATGCTACGCTTCTCGAGCAGTTGAGACAAATCGCAGATCGACTGGGGCTGAGGCGAATTCCTACGCTGGCCTGGTCGGAACGCGTGGGAGTGCCCTCGATCGTAGGAATTGTACGACCGATCATTCTCTTGCCGATGCGGTTGGCGACCGGTCTCGGGCCCGATGAAATGCGGGCGGTTATTACACACGAACTGGCACACATTCGACGTTACGATCCGCTGATGCATCTGGTGCAGAGGCTCGCGGAGTCATTGTTGTTTTTCCATCCGTTCGTGTGGATCATCAGCCGGCGGGTGAGCATTGAACGGGAAAATTGCTGCGACGACGCGGTTCTGGCATCGGGTTGGCAGCCGGTCGATTATGCGAATTCGCTCGTGCGGCTGGCGGAGTTGTGCAGCGTCGGTTCGACGAGCGATTTGGACAACCGACCTCTAGCCCTCGCCGCGACCGGCGATGGATCGTCGGCCTTCAGCGGTCGCATTCACCGTCTCTTGGGCCTGCCGCCCGTCTCGCGTCTGCGGCCTTACCGCTCGGGTTCACTCGCCGTGGCAGTCACCGGCGCGGCGGTCGTCGTCGCCGCGATGCTGCAACCGGTGCAACAAACGCTGGGCGAGGGTGGATCGGAAGCGAACGAACTCAAACTCACGTTTTCAGGCGACAGCAAGCACGATCCGGGAGAGTCGATCTACAACGACAAGCTAAGGCGGTTCAAGTTTCGGTTGGATGAGAATTTCATAATCGTCGACACGCCGTTCGTCACGAACTTTGTCGATCGTTACAGGAAGAAAAACTATCCTGAAATCATCGGCGCTTTTCCTGATCCTATCAATAACTCGATCGTCGTCGTTGGCTCGCCGGAAGCCGAGCAATCCATTCGGACGTTCTTGGCGATCATGCATCTTGAACGCGATGGTATTCCCGGCTATCCGGGTGGATATCCCAATCTCGTATTAAAGAAGCGACAGCTTGAGCGCGATCGCAGTAACCTCATCCAAGACATTACGAGCCTGGAACTCGCAATAATTGGTCGAGAGTTGAGGAGTCCCGACGCAGAGAAAGGCGATCAACAACTTCGAGATCTTCGGAATCGAAGTGAGCGTTTGGAAAACGAACTCGATGTCACCGAACAACAACTCGCCGTGGTCGTTCAAAGTTTGAGACGGATCGAGGCCGATTTGCCGTATTAAAGATCTCTGGCCAACATTTTCGTTGGAGCTTGGGAACGAGGGAGATTCTCTCGTCTCTCGTCTCATCACGGCTCGGCGTCCCATGTTTCGACCAGCGTCCCCTTCTCCACGTCGAACAGCCAGACGGGGCTGTCGTTTTTGCCGGCGACAACGATGGTTTTTCCATCGGGGCTGTTGATCAGCATGTCGTAGCTTTCCGCATCCGTCGTCGGAAATGCGGTCGACGAACCGTCGGTCCAGTTCCAGCGTTTGAGGTTTGAGAGACCCGAGACGGCGATAACAAGCTCCCGGCTCATGTCGACCCATAAGAAGCGGACGGCCCCGGGGTCGTTCCACTCGGACAGCGTTTTCCCCGTGGCGTATTCCCACACGTAATATTGCCCGTTCTTCGTGCCGGCGGCGAGGCGTTTGCCGTCGCGCGAGAAGGCGAGCGCGGTGACGGAGCCTTTTAATCCGGGAATTTCGCTGAGTTTCGCCCGCGACGACGCATCCCACACGATGACCGTCCCCTCCTGCGTCCCGCTGACGATCATCCGGGCGTCGGGGCTGAGGGCGATCACCTGATTCTGCGGAACCGCGATGTGAAGGCTCTGGTATTCCTTCATCGTCGTCAGGTTCCAGATCCGCACGACGCCGTCGGTGGTCCACGTGGCCGCAAATTTGAAGTCGGGGGTCGAAGTCATGAATTGAATCGCCGCGTTGAATTTGGCGATCGATTGGGGCGGCGCGTCGGGGGTCTCCCCCTTCCAGGTCAACAGCTCTTTGCCGCTGGCCAGTAACAGCAACTGCGGATGCGGCGTGAAAGAGACCGCCTGACACGAGAGCGGAATCTGCTGCGGCGGCGCTTGCTCCGACCGCATATAGATTTCGAGCAATCCGCGCGTCCGGGCCACGGCGACCTGTTGACCGTCGCTGCTGAACGCCGCGTGAGCGACGTTGCCCCGCAATACGGGTGCGGCGGAACCGGAGCCGAGGAGTCCCGACGGAAGCAAACCGGCGAAACCGAATACAACGCCGACGAGTAGCAGCAGAACGCCGCTTGAGGCGGTTTTCGCGAATGTGGAAATATCGCACCAGTGTTCGACGATCGAGCCGGGTTGAAATCCGGCAAGCAACTTTTTGACCGAAGGACGAGGCTTTCGCTTGAAAAGTAACGCTGCGGCCTGCGCACTGGCAAATTCCGCACTGACGGCACGGTTGGGCGTTCTCACCGGTTGTTGCCGTGGCACGGCCGATTGCGTGGGGCGAGCACGCCGGCGTTTTGTTACGTCATCGTGCGATGCCGGGGACGCCGGTGTTTCCTTCAGCAATGGTTCGCCGCGTTTGATCCGAGCGGAAGTTTGATGACCGACATCAGTGGACGAGATCGAGAAATGCCCCGACGCCGGCGTCTTTATCCGAGGCAGCGGCGTTCCGCAGTCCCGACATCTGATCAAGGCCGGCATGACCTGATTGCCACAGGCTTCGCAGAACATCCGCGCGGGCGAGGACGTGGTATTCATAATATCACTCATCATTGGCTGCCGAGAGACCCGGCGTCGAAGAGATTGAGCATCTCATCGGCACCGGGTCGTCTTTCATTACAAGTGAAATTCACCTCATCGAGCGAACCGACGATTAACCTTCAAAGTTGCCTTTGACGATCGTGTCGTCCAAAAACGGACCGCTGAAGACTTCGAACGGAGCAAGCTCCACCGTTCCGTCGGTGTAACCGTCGCCGGCAGCCGTTCCGCCAACGGCGGGGAAACCGGGATTGAGGTAGCCGTCGCCGTTCGTGTCGAGAATCGTCTTCACGCTGCCGTCAGCCATCAGGATGTTGGCCTGATTGCGGCCGCCCGAAGCGCTGTGCACGGCGAACCAGTCGCGGGTATCTTGCAGGAACAAGCGGCCGTCCCCACCGCCGTGAGTCACGTTGGTGGCGAGCACGGGATCGTTCGGCGAGGGCAGAACGTCGCCGGTGAAGGCGGCGACGGGATCGACCGGCGCCAGCTTTTCGATCAGACGGATATTCAAGGTCGAATCGTCCCAGTAGGCGGGACCGTCATTCATCGCTTCGCCGAGCCGATCGCCGGCGGACATATACCCTCTCAGATCGTTTGACAGAATGGCTTCCTTGGCATCGCCCGCACCGGAATCGCCCAAGAGCGGAACGTTGCTGGAGGGAACCCCCGAGCGATCGACGTCACGACGAGTCAACGGACCTTTGGCACCGAGCAGACCTTTGGGAGAATTCGTCAACAGATAGGTCACCGGCGGGCCGGCGCTGTAGGTGAGTTTTAAACCGCCGCGTGCACTGTACCAGCTTGAAGCATAGTTCGTGCCGTAACCGGCGTCGAGCATCTTCACGACAATGGCAATACGGGCCGCGGTTCCTTCCGAACCGGCGATGAAGGTCGCACATTCACCTTCGGTCAAGCGACCGACGAGACTCGGAGGAATGGCACCGGTTTCCACCGAAGCATTTAAGCCGATCAGGTCGTTCAACTTTTCCAGGCCGCGAACGTCGTTGCTCGGACACATCATCTGCTGCGGCATGCCAAGTCCGCCATTGACGACGTCGGCCACCCAGCCGTACTGTGTCACGCAGCCGTCACGCCCGTAATCGTAAGTTCCGGACGACAGGCGTTCCGACGGGTCGCGGTCGGCGAACGTGTGCATCGCGATGCCGAACTGCCGCAGGTTGTTCTTGCATTCCGTGGTGCGGGCCGCTTCGCGGGCCGCCTGAATCGCCGGCAGCAAGAGGGCGATCAGGATGGCGATGATCGAAATCACAACCAACAGTTCAATCAGGGTGAATCCGGACCGCTTATTCGCCGATGCGGATCGTCGAGAGACTGACTTCATAACGGTAATCCTTTCGTGAGACACAAAAAATCAAAAGATCGAATCACAGCCCACAGCGGGCCGAAAACAACGGGTCCGAAGGGTCGGCGTGAAAATAGGAAAAGCTATTCCCTTCACGCCATCGGTCCCATTTCGCGATGCGAGACACACTCGATCGCCCTGAATTCCAAGCGAAGAACGGTGTTATCGAAACTGCATTCCGCCCTGCTTCGGATAAAACCATCCGGCGTGCAGGCGGAATTCGTGCCTCCTTTCTCGTCGGCTTTGGTGAAAGTATGAGCCGTCTGCCGGGAGGGCCAAGACATCTCACCGATGCGTAGCCCCATCCCGACGTCCTTCGGCGGCACCGTCTTCCCTGACTCATGGCAAATCACTGTCGTCTCCTCGGAATCGCAGTTCCGCCGCGGAGTGGACAACCGATTTCAATTTGTGCTGAATGACGTCACCATCAGTGAGAGGCTATCCGGAAAGTTGGCTCGGACACAATTCGTGGTATCGAAGCGGTGCAATGGGCACAACATCTCGTAGGACTGCCAACATTTCCGGATAGATTCTGAGAACTTCATTTCTCGTCCGGCCCCTTGCTTCCGATGAATCCGGTCGATCGAATTGCAGTTTGAACGCGGTCAACTGTATGGCGGGTGCGTGTGGCTGTGATGAACGTTTCGCGAATAAATCGTTGAACTTGAAATTTCGTCCGCTCCACGGTCATTCGTTCGAAATCGCGGAACGGATTCTAAGTACCAGCACGTCACCTTTGTGCGATAACGATAGGTGCGATCTGTGAAGAAAAGATGAAGGGGACGCGAAAAGAATGTGAAAGTGCGGGCCGATTCAAATCGACTCGTTGCGTCTGGTGCCACTGGCGGCTTGTCCGCCAGTGTGTCTTTTCATCATTGAAGAACACGGGTCGGAGGGCTTCCTCTTTTAGCCCCCGGCGTTTCTCTTTTAGCCCCCGGCGAGTCGCCGGGGGTACGATTCACCGTCGATTCCCCCGGTCATTGACCGGGGGCTAAAAAACCAAGAGCGAAGCGGAGCTTCGAAGACGTGCGTTCCCAAGCAGAGCATGGGAACGAGAGGGAGGGGAGACGAATTCAATCACGCACGCTTCATATCGCGGGAAAGCCGCTCGCGAAAGATTCCCGCGGCGAGAATCGCGGCGGTTTCGATTCTTAAAATCGATCGGCCTAACGTGAATCGCTGCGCGTGATGCTCGTCGGCCGTTCGCAATTCCTCGTCGGTGAATCCCCCTTCGGGTCCGATGATAACGACAACGCCGCGCGATGAATGCGGCGGCGGTTGCATAGGATCAAGTACGCGATCCATCGAAAGCCCGGCGGGATCAGCAAGACATATGACGTGATCGGTGAGAGCGCCTTTCCAGAGATCGTCAAATTTCAGCGGCTCGTCGAGCTGCATCAGCCGGCCGCGGCCGCACTGCTTGGCCGCCGCGATAATCACCTGTCGCAGCCGGTCGAGTTTCGAGCTGCGCGGATCGACGACGCTGCGGGTCGTCAGCAAGGGAACGAGTTGCGTCACGCCGATTTCGGTCGCTTTCTCGACGAGCCAGTCGAATCGGTCTCCCTTAGGAACGGCCGAACAGAGAATGAGCGGAATCTCGTGTCGATCCCACGCATCGCGGACGTTAAGAATCGTCACCCGCGCCGAACTGCGCGAGACGGAGTCGATACGCGCATCGGCTTCGGTTCCCGCGCCGTCGAACACCTCGATCGTTTCGCCCGTCTTCAACCGCAGCACGTGCAACAGGTGATGAGCCTCGGTCCCGGCCATTTCGAGAACAACCCCCTCTTGATAGCGCATGGGGAGATAAAAGCGGGGCGACATGAGAGCGGTTTTCCAGAGTCGGCAGGTTCGTCGATCACAGGGCGCGGCAATCCCGTCATCATACTCAACTCCCCCGAAATCGGAACTCGCTCCCTCGAAATTGGCAGGCCCGCCGGGCAAATCGATAAAACCGCTTCAATGGGAACGAAACCGAACGGACGGAATTCGAGTGAATTGCCATCAGCCACCCCAATGCGGTATCGTACCCGCTTGAAAATTCGCAGATTTCGGCCTTTGATATGACGGTCTGCGCCAGTGAACACAACGATGCACACCCAAAAGTAGTTTCATACAATTCATGAAAACGATCAAAAAACTGTTAGTCGCCAACCGGAGCGAAATTGCGATCCGCGTGTTTCGCAGCGCGACCGAACTCGGCATTCGGACCGTGGCGATTTTTTCTCACGAAGACCGTTTCGCCCTGCACCGCTTCAAAGCCGACGAAGCGTATCAGATCGGCCAGCCGGGCGAACCGATCCGCTCGTATCTCGACATCGACAACATCGTCGCGCTCGCTCAGAAATATGAAGTCGATGCGATTCATCCCGGTTACGGATTTCTCGCGGAAAATCCGCAGTTCGCTCAAGCGTGCCGCGACGCCGGGATTATTTTCGTCGGTCCCTCGGTCGATTCCCTCAATCAGCTCGGCGACAAAACCGCCGCCCGCGAGATCGCCGAACAGGCGGGCGTCCCCGTGCTCGGCGGCAGTCCCCGCGCCATTCGCTCGGTCGCCGAAGGAATGAAGACGGCCCGGCATCTCGGCTTTCCCGTCATGCTCAAAGCGGCCAAGGGGGGAGGCGGTCGCGGCATGCGCGTCGTCTCCACCGAAGACGACTTCGCGACGGCGTTCGAGCAGGCCCAACGCGAATCCAAGTCCGCGTTCGGCAGCCCCGATGTCTTCCTCGAACGGTTCGTCGCCCGCGCCCGGCATATCGAAGTCCAGATCATGGGCGACGCGCACGGCAACATCGTGCATCTTTACGAACGCGACTGCTCGGTGCAGCGGCGGCATCAGAAAGTCGTCGAAATCGCGCCGGCGCCGAATCTCGATCCGAACATCCGCCGCCAATTGTGCGAGGCGGCGCTGTCGATCGGCCGTGCCGTCAATTACGAAAACGCAGGGACCGTCGAGTTCCTGTTGGACGACGACACGCGGCAATTTTATTTTATCGAAGTCAATCCGCGCATTCAGGTCGAACATACGGTGACGGAAGAGGTCACCGGATTCGACATCGTCAAGACGCAGATTCTTATCGCGCAAGGGATGCCGCTCGATCATTCCGAAATCGGCATGTTGCCGCAGGAATCGATCCGCACGCACGGCTTCGCGCTGCAATGCCGCGTGACGACCGAAGACCCGGCGAATGGATTTCTTCCCGATTACGGACGGGTCGCCCACTATCGCTCGGCGGCGGGAATGGGAATTCGACTCGATGCGGGCACGGCGTTTACCGGCGCGGTCGTCACGCCGTTTTACGATTCGCTGCTCGTGAAGGTCACCGCCCGCGGATATCGTTTCGTCGACGCCGTGAAAAAAATGGAACGGTCGCTGACGGAATTTCGCGTCCGCGGCGTGAAAACCAATCTGCCGTTTCTGTTGAAACTGCTGTCGCATCCGACCTTTCTTCAAGGGAATTGCACGACGCGGTTCATCGATCAAACCGCCGAACTGTTTCAGTTCGCGAAACGCCGCGATCGGGCTTCGAAAATTCTCAGCTATCTCGGCGAGATTATCGTCAACGGCAATTCGCTGGTGAAAGGACGGCCGCAGCCGACCCGCCGCGAACCGGCTCCCGTCCCCCACTACGATGTCACGGTTCCGATTCCGCCCGGGTCGCGTCAGATTTTCCAGAAGCTCGGCGCCGAGCAATTCAGCCAGTGGATTCTCAAAGAGAAGTCGCTGATGATGACCGACACGTCGTTTCGCGACGCCCATCAATCGTTGTTCGCAACCCGCTTCCGCACGTACGATATGCTCAAGATCGCCGAAGCCTACGCGCGGATGTGCCCCGAGCTCTTCTCGATCGAAATGTGGGGCGGGGCGACGTTCGACACCGCCATGCGATTTTTGAAAGAGTCCCCCTGGCAACGCCTCGCCGATTTGCGCGAGCGGATTCCCAATATCCTGTTTCAGATGCTGCTGCGATCGTCGAACGCCGTCGGTTACACGAATTATCCCGACAACGTCGTGAAAGCCTTCGTGAAGGAAGCGGCGGACGCCGGGATGGACGTCTTCCGCATTTTCGACGCCCTCAACTGGGTGCCCAATATGAAGGTCGCGATGGACGCCGTCATCAAGTCGGGGGCGATTTGCGAAGCGGCGATCTGTTACACCGGCGACATTCTCGATACGACGCACGAAAAGTATTCGCTGAAGTATTACGTCGACATGGCCAAAGAACTCGAAAACATGGGAGCGCACATTCTCGCCATCAAGGACATGGCGGGGGTCTGTAAACCTCATGCCGCCGAACTGCTCGTGAAAACGCTCAAGCAGGAAGTCGGCATCCCGATTCACTTCCACACGCACGACACCGGCGGCATCCAAGCCGCGGCGATTCTCAAGGCGGCCGACGCCAAAGTCGATATCGCCGACGCCGCGATGGCTCCCCTTTCGGGAGGGACGTCGCAACCGAATCTCAACACGATCGTCGAAGCGCTGCGATTGACGAAACGTCCGACGCAGCTCAACCCCGAGCATCTCGACAAGATCGCCGATTACTGGCGTGCCGTCCGCGAGTATTACACCCCCTTCGGCACCGAGATGATGCTCGCCTCGGCCGACTTGTACAAGCACGCCATGCCCGGCGGACAGTTCACGAATCTGTACGAACAGGCCCGCGCACTGGGGCTCTCCGATCGCTGGAGCGACGTCTGCCGTATTTACGCCGAAGTCAACGACCTGTTCGGCGACATCGTTAAGGTCACGCCGACGTCGAAGGCGGTCGGCGACATGGCGCTCTTCATGGTTGCCAACAATCTGACTTCCGCCGACATTCTCGATGAAAATCGCGATCTGTCGTTTCCCGAATCGGTGATCGACCTGATCAGCGGCGCGATGGGTCAGCCGCCGGGCGGATTTCCGAAAGCGGTCAAGCATCGCATCCTGCGCGACAAGCCGGCGTTCCGCGGCCGTCCGGGCGCCTCGTTACCGCCCGCGAAATTCGATGAAGCCGCCGCCCACCTCAAGCCGATTCTGCATCGCGAGCCGACCGATCAGGAAATCGTGACGCATCTGCTCTACGAAAAGGTCTTTCACGATTACATCAATCATTATCATAAATACTCGGATACCAGCAATCTCCCGACGCCGGTCTTCTTTTACGGGCCGTTCCCCGGCGAAGAACTCTCGTTCGACATCGAACCGGGCAAGACGTTAATCGTCAAATTCCTGACCGTGGGCGACCCACACCCCGACGGCCGCCGCACGGTCTTTTTCGAACTCAACGGCCAGCCGCGCGACGTCAACGTGCAGGATCATTCACTCGAGCCCGAAGGGAAGACGCGGGCGAAAGCCAACCCCGCGAATTCTGGAGAAATCGGCGCCAATATGCCGGGCATGGTCGTCGTGGTTTCCGTCAAAGCGGGCGATACGGTCACCAAAGGGCAAAAACTCCTCACGCTCGAAGCGATGAAAATGGAAACGACGATTCAGGCCGACCGCGACGCCAAGATCGTCGACGTGTTCGTCGCTCCCGGCAACCAGGTCGAAACCGGCGATCTGTTGATGACGATGGAATGAAAGAGGATAGGGAGATAGGGAGATAAGAACGGATCAGATTTTTAACTCCCCATCACTGCATCACTGCATCACTGCATCCTCTGTGGTGAATCTTCTTCGGAGACAGTCCACGTGGAATTCGATCTTCCTCGCATCGAACGGGAGACCTTTATTAAGAACGTCGAATGTCACGACGAGATCGACTCGACGAATACTCGAGCCTTGACGCTCTGCTCGCTCGGCGATGTCAATACTCCGTTCTTAATTCTCGCCGAGCGGCAATCGCAAGGGCGCGGCCGCGGCAGCAATCGCTGGTGGTCGCAAGACGGTGCGTTGACGATCACGCTGGTTCTCGACGCCGGCGACATTCACCTTCCGTTCGAAAACTGGCCACTGATTTCGTTGTTCGCCGGCCTCGCCATCGCCGACACGCTGGCCGAGATCGCGCCGGACGACGCGGTTCGCGTGAAGTGGCCGAACGACGTCTATCTGGCGGGAAAGAAAATCTGCGGCATCCTTTGTGAGATTCCTCCGGCGCGTCCGCCGCGACTGGTATTGGGCATCGGCCTGAACGTCAACAATTCGCTGCTCGGCGCGCCGCAAGAATTGCGCAACACCGCGACGTCGTTGACCGATCTCACCGGCCTGTTGCACGACCGGAGCGAACTGCTCGTGCGGCTGCTCACGCACATGAAGCGACATCTACAAGACTCGCGGGCGTTCGCCCCGGATCGCCTTCCGCAAATCTGGTCGCAGCGTTGCCTCTTGACCGGCAAGAACGTGACTGTGATGTGCGGAAAAATCGAGCGCACGGGCCGTTGCCTCGGCGTCGATGCGCAAGGATCGCTGTTAATCGAACACCAAACCGGCATCGAGCGATTCATCGGCGGCACGGTGGCGTCGTGGGAGTGAGGCAGACCGGAAGTGACAACCCCCTCGTTCCCAAGCTCCGCTTGGGAACGCACGTCTTCGAAGCTCCGCTTCGTTCTTTTAGCCCCCGGTCAATGACCGGGGGAATCAACCGTCGTTCATCCCCCCCGGCGCAATGACCGGGGGATTTCTCGCGCACAATACCCCCGGCGACTCGCCGGGGGCTAAAAAGCAAGCGTTCCGCTGCGGAAACCCTTCGCGTCGCGGCTAAATTTTATGCGGCCGCGACCGCTCGCCGACGTCGCACGGCGAGGGCGATCACGCCTGCGACGAACATCACCAGGAACAGGACGGCGAAGCCGCCGAAACCGCGGGGCATCAGGAAGTAACCGACGACGCCGATCGCCAGCAGGAATTCCGGCAGGCGATAAAAGATCTGCGACATCAGGCCGAAGCGAAGCACCGAAACGACCAAGACAATCGCCGCGGCGAACCAGACGAGCGTCCAGACGAACCCGACGCCGGTCGCGACCGTTTCGCGCGTCCGCAGACTGAGGGCCAGTTTCGGCGAGCCGGTGACTTTGCTGAAGACCAGCTTTTGTCCCGAAGTCGGCAGATCGATCGGTAACGACAAGCCCCCTTGCTGCGTCCAGGTAGTGATGCCCTTGTTACCTAAATCTGCTTCATCGGCGTCGAAGGGAGTAAATATTGCTATATTAGAATAGCCGTCCGCTACATAGTCATCTTCAAAAGGACCGGAACGTGCCGGGACGCCGCCAAATTGTGCAGGCGTTCGAGAACGTTTACCAGTCATCCCCCCCATGCCGCCCATGCCTCCGCCCATGCCGCCCATCATTCCGCCGGCCCTGGGACCGTTTTCCGATACGGTCTGTGACTGACGTATCTCCAGTTGAAGCTGCTCCTGCAAGACATCGAGATTCTCTTTACTCTGCGCCATCCGCCGCGAACGCGATTGCGGCTCGGCCTGCTGTTTCGCGTCTTTCTTCGCAGGACCATTCAACATGTGCATCGGTTGCGACAGATTGCGTAAACTTTCACCCGAAAAATTCGAAATCGGCGTCTCGGCGGTCCCCACGTCGATTCCCAGCGCGATACCGTTACTCGATAACAGCGACTCCGACTGTTCCTGCAATTGTCGATACTGAAAGGCGTCGGGATTGACTTCAGACGACTCCGACTGACTGGCGATGCCCGAGTTGCTCATAATCACGTCGTCGAGAACCTTCCGCTGTTCTTCCAGTTTCTCGGCCTTCTTGGCGTCGACCGCGCGGCCTTTGGCTTCGCCGCGCACGCTCTCGAATTCGTCGAGATGGCGTTGAATCTGCTTGAGATTCTCGAAGGCCTGCTGTTTGCTCCTCATGCTCACGCCGTTTTCGCCGGCGAGCAACGACGAGAGTTCTTTCGCCTCGCTATAGAGGAATTCTTCTTTTGCGAGAATGACTTCTTCTTCCAGCACCGGTTCGAGGTTGTTGCGATCGCGGTCGTCGATCGGCTCGACGTTGAGGTCGTCGGGCAGGTAGATCGTCCACTGCGTCTTGGCGACAGGGAGGCCGTACGCGGCGTCCTCTTGCGTCGAGACGACCTGCGGCGCGGGGAGATCGATCTCTTTCGCCGTCAGCCGAAATCCCTTCGGCAGCGGCGCATTGATCATTCGCCCCGCCAGCACGATCTTCACCGTCGCCGACAGATCGGCGGCGCTGACTTTCGGCAGCGCCACCAGATGCATCGTCTTCCCCTCGCGCTCGGCTTCCACCGGACGCGCGGCCTGGCCTTGCACGAAGACCGACAAAATGCGGGCTTCTTCGGGAATCCACAACGCCAGGAACTGACGCGACCGGTTCTTGATGCGGTACACGGCGGCCGTGCGCCAACTCCCGTCGCGTTCGATGACGGTCGTCAACTCCGACAGATTGACCGACGCGGGAATCCCCTGTTGCAGTTCGAATCGCTGCAATTCGACGACGGGAGCGGTCCGCGGTTTGAGCAGCCGGACGATCTGCGTCGCCTGCTGCGCGATCTCGTCGGGAATAACGATCGGCACTTCTTCGCGCGGGATGAGTTCCACGAGTTCTTCATCGAGCGGCGCGAGCTGACTGCGCGACTGATTCACCGTCAGAATGTAATGCCGTTGCGTCTCCAGCGGGCGGACGTCGCCGTCATCGCCCGATGCTTGTTCGAACTCCAGCGCGGGGAGCAGCACTTCGTCCTCGGCGCTCGGCGGCAGGGTGGCGATCGCCGTCAAGAAGAGATTCTGATGCACGGCGTCCTGCAGCGTCACCGTCCAGAGGACGCGGCCGTCGGGCAAATCGGTCTGCGTCACCTGCCGTAAGCCGCCGACCTGGAAATCGAGCTTTCCTTTCAGCCAGTCGGGGGTCGTGAATTGAAACGTCTCGGCCGCCGCCTTCGTGATCTTCCACTGCATGGCGAGGGCGTAGGTGATCGCCGTCTCGCTGACGGTGACGACGGTGAGCGAGTCGGCGGTCATCGCCGGCTGGGCACGCGTCAGTTCGAGCAGAATCAGATCGGGATCCTGCTCGACCGAGGTGAAGGCGAGCTGCACCGGCTGGGTGTTGCGGTTCCGCAGCTCCGCCGGCAACTGGTCGGGGCCGATCGACTTCCAGCCGAAGAATTCCTTGAGCTGCGTGATGTAGACGTTGTCGATCCAGAGGGCGACGACCGCCTGATACCGGTTGACTTCGAGCGGATACGGGAAATCGAGCGCGGGAGAATTGTTCTCCGCATCGCGCGGAATCGTGCCGCTGAGCACGACCTCCACCGCACCGGTGCGCGGAGAATCGAGCTCCAACAACAGAATCTGTCCCGTCCCGTCGGAGTTCGGCGTCTGCGACCAGTCGGTCAACCCGGTCGCGAAGACTTCCAGCACGAGATACCCTTCCGGCATACGAATCGGCAACACCGAACGAGGAGCGCCCGTTAAGTTGTACAACAGCCGGCTCGTGAGATGCTGTTTTCGCCGCGAGAGGAACAAGCCGTGTTCGCCCTGCACGCGCGATTCGGGCTGACGCCGCGAGAGCGACAGCGGCAACGACGCAATCGGCAGCCGATAACGATAGACCGCCAACGGCGGAGTCGAGAGATGTTTCAGCGGCACGACTTCGTGAAACGCCGAGATTTCGCTTTGCTGCAATCCGTCGACGGGACCGAGCCGCAGCGTCAATTGATCGCCGGCGAAGAGCGCGATCGTGCCGGTCTCGCGCGTGACTTCCGTCGGCACGCACAGCGGCAAATCGACGGTCGCCGCTTCTGCGGTGACGTAGGCTTCGTGGAACAGTTCGATCGCGAGCGCGGTGGTGTCGGTCACTTTGCGGCGGAGGAAAATCCGTAACGTCCGCTCGTCGCCGAGCCCTTGAATTTCCCAGCCGCCGACGTCGACGCCGTCGATCCGGCGCAGCCGCAGCGGTTCGGGCATGTCGAATGTCAATTCGGAGAGGGAGCCCTGCTTGACCGCGAACGAAAACCCCTGGCTGACGCTGAGTCCCGCGTCGTCCAGCGAGACGGCGGTCGAGGTTTCGGCGAGGACGGTCGAATCGACCGCGCCCCGTTCTTCTTCGGGCTGCCACGAAACGGAAAGGTCGCCGCCGCGATCGATGGGAACGTCGACGAACGACGCTTCGCCTTCCTTTCTCAAGCGATACGCGCTCTTGGAGCCGTTGATGCGGACGTTGAGATCGGCGGCGGGAAGCGCGAACGTCAGCCGGCCGCTGGCGACGGGATCGAGCGGCAATAGAAACTGCCCCGCGGCCCCGGCGAGTTTCACCGGCACGTCGAATTCGACGTCGAGCACATTCAGCCCCTTGGTCGAAAGCGCCAATCGCGGCTGCGGATGATCGGGCGTCGGGGCCAGCACCGCTGCCGATTCGCCGTTGAGTTTCGCCGAGCGGAGCGCCACGCCGTGAAACGGCAGCGCGACGACGTGCTGCCGCTCTTCGAGATTGTAAATGGCAATGCGGCCGGTGACGGCGACGACGGAGGTGGTCGCCGCGTCGGTGCCGGCGAGTTTCGCCGAATAAATCGCCTCGGTGACGAGGGCCTTCAGCGGGGCTTCGCGAAGAATTTTCTTGTCGGGATGCGCCTGATTCCACAATTTGACGAAGGTCTCGTACGGCAGAAAGACCCGCTCGGCCGCGAGGGGATCGCTCCCCGGTTCGTAGGGGATGTAAATCTGCAAGGCGTTCGGATCGCTCGGCAGCGAATCATCCGGCGGGGCGACGATTTTCTGCTGCTCGGTCGCGGGGGGATTCTGCTGCGCTTGATCTTGTGCGGTAACGGTATTCATCAAGCCGGCTAACAGGGCGAACGGCAACACGAGCGACCAGAGCCTGAGTTTCGCGAACCGTTTCATCGACGAGAGACTGCACACCTCCGTCCGGCAACAGCGGAGGCAACCCAGAACGAGCATAAAGACGACTCCGCATAAGGCACCGACGAAAATGCCGTCGAGGAAAATCTGCCAGCGGACCGGCACGAGGGGGACGAGCGCCAGCGGCAGGGCGATGCCGAGGATCAGATACGCCAACCGCAAGGCCAGAGACCGCTCGCGCAGCAGCCAGACCGGCAACAGCACCAGCAAAATGAGAAACGTCCGCAGCACGCCGCGCGTTTCGCGGTCTTCGTACGAGACATCGAGATCGGGCGATTCCCCGTTCAGCCCGTCGCCGAGATAGCGGAATGTTTTCTGGAGCGATCCTTCTGGAGCGTGGAAGGGGATGGTGAGCGAGAGGAGGCCGCCTAACGCTATCCGTCCTGGGCCGGGACCGTCGACCATGGGCATTACGCCGCGTTGCGGAACTTGCGAATAAAGTTCCATTCCCGGCAATTGGCCGAGGTTTATACTTGCGTACGGCTTGCTGAAGTCACCATTAGTGATGTCCAATGCCGATCCAGCTTGAGCAGTAATTCCCAGAGAGGCGAAACCATCGCTACCCGCGTCCTGTTTTTTTCCCGATAGAGGATCTCTGTCTTTTGATTTCTTTTCAGCGGCAACTCCTGCCAACAGATCATCAAGCCCCCCTTCGTCTCCAGCCGCATCGTCCATCGGTTGTTCGGCGGCCTGGGGAGGCAACGGCTGACCGGCGACGCCGGCACCGCTCACGTCGATACTACCATTCGTAATGGTCATACCTGGTTGTTTAGCAGGCATCGGCATTGTAAAGTCAGACGGATCATCAGAGCCCGGCGCGGCTGCCGCGCCTGCTGCTGGTTGGTCTTGTCCATTGAAGTCAAAGTCAACGCTCACATCATGATAATTGTGAACTGCCACCCCCATTTGTTCCGATGTACCTCCGGTAAATGCCACCGACGTCCGCCGGGCCGCTTCGCGGGCTTGTTGCGTTGCCGGCAGCAACAGGGCGATCATGACGCCGATGATCAAGATCACGACGAGTATCCCCAGCCAACCGAATTTCGTCTTTTTTCGAGCCCCTAACGATGCCAGCATGATGGCGATAAACGCCACGACGCCAAACACAGCCATCTTTTGTCCCACGTCCCGCACCGACAGTTGCGTCAGTCCTCTTTGCAGTTGCCCCAACAGGCTCGGGCGTTCCAGCGGGTCGATCGGTTCGAACCGGCCGTCGCTTTCGATCACCACCACGTGCTCGGGATAATGCACCGACCACGTCTGATCCAGCACCGTCAGCGGCTGTGCGGCTCCCGTCCCGCCGACGATCGCGAGCAGCGGCAACTGCTGCTGCAGCTTGCCGAACGTCTTCAGTTCGCTGGTGTGATTGCGATAATAGAGTTCGACCACGCGGACCGCCGTCGCCTCGGCAATCGCGGGAAGCGAGATCGAATACGCCTCGCCGACGTGCCGGACTTCGATCGGCTGCTTGTCGATAATCGCCGCCCAGAGTTCGGTCGCGGCTTCGTCACTTGCATTCGGGAAACGGACTTCGAGGCTCTGCACGCTCGTCGCCGAGAGATGATACACCGCGCGGTGCTGCCATTCCCCCGTCTCGCCGAGAATGCTGTCGACGTTGGCGTTGTAGCAGACGGCGGTCGGCACGGGATGCCGGTCGTATCGCTGTTCCTTCGCGATCATCGTGTAATCGGGCGTCGTGAACCGGTACACCGAGACGATCCGCTCTTTCGGCGTGTAATTCGTCGGCGGCAGATCGAGCGGATCGACTTCAGCGAGTGCATCCCCGGCATCGTCGACCGCCGTGATGTTAAGCTGCTGCTCTTCGCTTGCCTCCCAGGCGACGTAACCGTTCTGCCGGTCGGCTCCGATGACCTTAAGCGGCGAGAGTTTCAGTTCGTCCTCCTTGCCGCGCGGGCGATCGACTTCGACGCCGAGCATGAACGTCCCCTGCAAACGTTGATCGAACCGCAAAGTCCAGGTGATGACGCCCTCTTTCGGTGCGGAGGGAATCTGCTCGATGATGCGGGCGGCGTGATTGACGATGTCGAAACGGAGGTCGGTCCCGGCGTTTTCGGCGAGCGTGAGTTCGAGCGATTTCGTGCCCCCTCCCTGCGTAGTCACCGTCATTTGATACAGCGCGTGCCACGTCTCGCGATCGAGCCGGGCGAAGATCAGCGATTGCGCCGACAGCCGGGTCGGCTTGCGCGAGACGGTGAGTTGTCCGCTGAAATGCGTATCCTGATAGCGGTAACCGAGCCGTTCGCCGTCGAGGCCGAGAAAGACCGGGTCGAGGCCCGCGACCTCCGCCGGGGCGACGTCGAGATCGCCGTCGGCCATCACGACGTACGTTCCCTCGACCACTCCCGCCTGCGGCAACGTCACCTCGGGAATCGCGAACGAGACCGGCTCGATTTCCACCGGCCAGTTCTCCAGATCGCGATGCGCCTTCAGCATGAAATTCGCTTCCACGCCGGGGGCGAGCGACGGTTCGAGCGGAATGCGCAGCTCGTTGATTCCCGCTTCGTTGGAGACGATATGCCATTTCACCGCGCTGCCGTTCATCGTCACTTCGCGGATGACGAACTCGGAGGGCAACGTCATTTCGAGTTCGAACAGCGGAGCGAACCGGCTTTCGATCGTCGCCGCTAATTGCAGGTCGGCTCCGGTGTTGTTGATGTTGATCATCGTCGAAAGGGCGGCCTGCACTTCGCGTTTTTTCTGCTGCGTGAGAAACTGCAGGTTGAAATCCTGCCGCCAGACGTCGAACAGCATCACTTGCGAGAATTGTACTTCGCCGGGGGGGATCGAAGAATCGAGCGCCGCCGGGCGTGCGCCTTCGGTTTCGGCCATTTGCAGGCGGACTCCGGCGGGATACCGGACGATCAGACGGCCGATGTGCGAGGTGATGTTCTCGATCGTCAGCGTCGGGACCGGCCACGCTTCCTCCGCGGGGATCGTCATCACGCCGCGGACTTGAACCGTCCGCTCGCCGCGGATCGGCTGCCGGTACGACAGCGTCAGCACCGTGGCGTCACCGTCGTCGCTATCGGCGAGTTCCCAGCCTTCGAGGCCGGGCGAAACGACGTCGGCGATCTCCAGCGGCTTGGGGATGGTGAAGGTGAGTCGATTGATCGGTTGCCCGAACACTTGCAGCGACGTGCGGGTGTTCCAGGTCACTTCGCCCGGCGAGACGTACACGCCGTACGCCGTCGTGGCGAACACGAGGGCGTCGGTCGTCTGTTCGGAGGGGCGGTCGGTGATGTGCAGCGAGAGTTCGGACCGGCCCCCGACGGGGATTTGGTAATCCGCCGGTTGCTCCGCTTCGGCGGGACGGGTGAGCGATAAGCCGTCGATCAGCAGATGTTGTCCGGCGTCGAGATGCAGCGTCAAATTGCCGACGGGAGCGGGTAACAGCGTGAGCGTGGCCAGTTTCTCCACACCGGTCGAGGCCGTCTCGGTCGAAAGTTCGAGCGTGAGCGTCTGTTTTCCCTTGTCGCCGTTCACAACGTACAAAACCTTTTGTTCGGTCGCCCGTCCGATGCGCGCGGGTTCGCCATTGAGCGTGGCTTTCTCGACCGCCAGGGAACCGAAGGGCAACGGCAAGCCGCGCCAGTCGTCGACGAATTGGGTGAATTGGATCTCGACGGTGATGCGGAGCAGCGAACCGTCGAGCCGGGCGTCGTAGTTCGCGCTGGATAGGACAATATCGGCGGCGTTCGGACCGGCCGAGGCGCCGTTCGCTTTGGCGAGGTTGTAGAGTTCTTCGAATTCGCCGTTCGGCAGCAGCACTCCCTTGCCGTCGCGCTGTATCAACAGATCGAGTTCATCGGTCGGAATGTAAATTCGCCGGTGCGTCGGTTTCGGCGGCTTGGCGTCAACCGGTTGATCCTGAGCGAGCACGAACGACGAAAGGCCGAGCAATAACCCGAACATCAGTCCGGCGAAACGACATCGGGTGACACCGGAAGAGGCTAAAGCCGGATGTTTTTGTCTGGGGTGGCACGTCCCTGAGGCTTTGCGAAGGGCGTGTCGAATTGCCGAAGACCACGCCCGTCGAAGACTCCAGGCGTGCCACCCGACGTTTTGCGAAGAGGCAAAAGGCACACTGGCGGGCAAGCCGCCAGTGGCACCCAGAGTGGAGCCGTGATTGTGATTCATATTCATCGGGATGACCCCGCTGCAAACGGTTGAGTGCATAAACCAGAACGATCGCCGACGCCGTGGAAACATTTCGCAAACCGGGATTAACTCGACGATTTCTTCTCGTCGTCCTCATCGAACGTTCCCGGCGGCGGAATCACGGCGGGAGGCAGTTGCCTGTCGCTCGCTGGGACCGACGTCTCCGAAACCGTCGCCGATGACGTCGACATTGTCACCGTAGAACGTTCCGCGTACATGCAGCAGCGCATGCCGAGCAGCGAATGAATAATCCATAACGCGATGACGGCGAACAGTCCGTAACGCATCGCGGCATAGACGTGCAGCACAAGATGCAAATCGCGTAATGCCAACAGCAAGGCGACGAGCGCGACCAGCAGCAGCACGCCGAGTTTGGTCTCCCACGTGGTTTTTCGCAGAATCCAGCCGATGAGCACCACGGCGCCGCTGATGATCCAAGAGTAGGTGCTCATGTTCCACCAGGTGAGGGTGATGGCGTCGGTTCCGCCGAGGTTTCCGTATCGGTAAGCGTGTCCCGCGGTCGGAAAGTCGAACAGGCTGCCGTTCTCTTCGCCGATCCAGTTCGCCAGACCGTCCGTCGACGATTGCGACGTCATCTTGCCGAACCAGGGGATGCGGACGTGAGTTCCCTCGTCGCGGGTGAAGTTGTCGGGGGTGCTGACGATCGCGAATTCCTCGGGAACCCAAATCACCGTTTTCAACTGCTGCACCGCCACGCCGGAGGCATCGGCACCGCCGATCCGCGGCAGAGGGACGGTCAACTTGCCCCCCCACGAGTCGAACGGTTGCGGCGTCGCCGGCAGCAAATATTGCAGCGTGACGGTGAACGGCTCGTCGGACGATTTCGTGCGGCTGACGTTCAAAAAGAACGACGTCCAGCCTTCTTCTTTAGGAACGGCTTCGTTCTTTTCGAGCGTCACCGGTTTGCGATCGACGAGAATGCTGAGCGGTTCGACTCCCGCGGGGAGGTCGATCCGCAGACGTTGCCGTTCGCTGGTCTTGAGCAGCAAGCGGACGCGATGCGCCAGTCGATCGTCTTTGCTGGCAACGATTTCGACCAGTTCGCGCGAGACGACCGTCTGCACGACCTCTTGAATGTCGTGCTTGACGACGTCGAGTTTGAGTTCGACCGGCTGCGAGAAGTAACGGAAGGCGAGCGAGCCTTCCGCCGGCAACAAACGGAGTTCGCGAATGTCGATCGGCTCCAGCGCGGGGGACGACGCCGTCGCCGACACCGAGAGGGCGCGGTCTTTCTGCACGGCGATTTCACCGGCGATCCGCGAGACGGTCACTTTCGATCGCCCCTCTTTTGCGGGGGATTCCTGCACGCGGATCGGCGCATACGCCAGCGACGTCGGTTCCCCCTGCTTCGTTTCGGCTTTGATGTCGTACGTGATTTCCAGCGGCACGGCGCCGACATAATCGCGCTGCAGCACGACGGTCCAGGCGACCCAGCCGTCGACCGCCGTGTTCGCTTTGCTCTGCTGCTTGATCGCGGGAACGGAGCTGTCGCCGAGCGAACGAATCTGAACTTTATCGGAGAGTGCCGCCGGGACCGAAAACACGAACGTGTCGATTCCCGCGTATTGCACGGTGTAGATCAGCCGATGCGAGACTTCGATCAATTCTTCTTTGACGTTAAGTATCGTCCCGACGTCGGCGAGCAGACGAGTCGGTTTGCGGGTCGTTTTCACCGAGATTTCGACGGGCCGGCGGTGATAAATCCACGCCGAGGCCAATCGATAACCGGGCGTCGGCTGCGGGTCTACCGCGGGATTCGGTTGAGCCGCGATCAATTTCTGCTCGTCGGTGATGATCTCCAGCGACTCCGGGGCGTAGACCTCGACGGTCCCCTCTTCGCGGACGACGTTCATAGGTTCCAGAATCGGCAACAGCAATTGGGCGTCGTCCGCTTCCTCCGCGCCGGCGTCTTCTGCCGCGTCACCCTCAGCGGCTTCTTCGTCTCCGGCTGCGTCGTCCGCCGGTTCCTCTTCGGTCATCTCTTCCTGTGCGATCGGGAGTTTCGACGTCACGGTGAAACTCGCACTTTGCTCTTTCTTGGCGTTGAACACGACCGTCAACGTGCGCGACGACTCGTCGAACGTGTGCTCCTTAACGTCCGGGCCGTCGACTCGTTCGATCTCGACGCCGTCCGGCACCTTGAATTTGACGTCGAAAATCCCGGCCTGTTCGATTTGATAGAGAAAGTCGCTGCGAATGCGAATCTCATCGTCGTCAAACTCGAGGCGCGTGTGATGATTGACCGTCACGTGCGGCTGCACCGGGCGGGCCGTCACCTTCAGCGTGTACTGCGGACTGTAAAACTTGAAGTACAGCGCACCGGCCATGCGGATGTTCTCGGCGATTTCCTCGGCGGCGACGCGGATGAGTCCCGACTGATCGTCGATCGCCAGCGTGATCGTCGAACTGTTGCCCACCACGAGTTGACCGCTCTCGCGGACGGCGTCCATCGCATGAATGCCCGAGACGACCCCTGTTTCGCTGATGCCGGAGATCACGGCCGAATCGGTCGGAGCCGAGCGTTCGGTGTGAACTTCGATGGTGACTTGCTTCTCGATCGTGCTCAAAAACTCGACGGTGATCACCTGCCGGTTTTCCTCGGCGGCAGCCTGCCAGCCTTTCACTTTGGCGTCGGGCGAGGTGATGTCGAGAATGCGGTCGGCAACCGGGACGGCGAGCCGCACTTGTTGCAGTTCGCCGCGGAGGACTTCGTACGAGAGAAACGCATCGGTGCGAATCAGGCCGTCGTCGTACATGATGCGGGTGTGATTGGTGACGCTGGCGAGCAGCTCCATCTCGGGTTTGGTGCTGGCGCGGGGATGCCATGTCACCGAAATATTCTGCGTCGCGCCGAGCGTGGCTTTGATGCGGGTCTCACCTTCCGCCGCTTCGACCGGTTGCACGACCTGTTGGGGGACGACGTCGATCGTCTGGTCGGCTTCGGGAACGACGACCTCCATCGACGTGATCGCGACCGAAGGGGTTTGCATGTCGAACTGCCGGCCGTCGGGCGAGGTTTGAACTTTTGCCAGCAATTCCAGATTGACGGTATATTTTCCCGCTTTGGGAAAGAGCAGACCGTAGGTGCCGTTGCCGATGCCGCGGATGAGGATGTTTTCGTCGCTGGGAGTCATCTTCCCGACCGCCGCCTGACCGAAACTGACGGGGACTTCGGTCCAGCCTTCGCCGAGCACCTGTACGCTGAGGTCGGCGGTGACGCGGGCGACGTCCTGATCGATCGTCGCCACGTAATGGGCTTCGGTGATGACCGCGGGAACGCCCGCCGGCTGGGCCCGCATGTTCTGCGCGGCGTCCCACAGTTTGAGGTACTCGATGTAGGGAATCAGGACGCTCGAGCCCTGCTTGTCGAAGACCATTTGCAGATTCTTGAAGGGAACGTAAATCAGACGTTCCCAGAAGTCGGCGTCTTTTGTCGCGGCTGCATCCGTGTCGGGCGCGGCGACGGCATCGTCGTTCTCGGCCGCTTCATTTTGAGCGAGAATCGAGTCTTGTGCCGCAGCCGACGGGCTGAAACCCGGACTCCAGAGACACACCGTCCACACGCTCACCAAGACACCGATCGTTCGGAGACGATTCATGCCCTTGCACTCCTGAGTTCTGGAAAATCGATAACTGCGACTGGTCCGCCGCCGGGTTTCCACGTCAGAACACATTGCACCAATTGAACTTCTGATGAAACGCGCTGCCCGCTGAGTGGAAACATATTCCGATGGGGATAATCTTGACGATTGCGTAGATTTTAACAACTGAGAAAAGCCGGTGAAATCCACTGCGGCGTCATTCTCATCTTAACGACGCACGAAAACGGAAGATTTCGGCAAGTATTTTGAGAAAATCCGCAATTAGGGAAGAAATTTCGTCAAGACTTGTCAAGCGAGGTCGATTTATCACTGCTGACGATCGGTCGCGAAGGCCATTTCTTCATGGGGCGCGACGACGTCCTCCGCCTGTAAAATGTGTGCAAGATACGGTCTCCGCATGCGCAAGAAGATCGTCTCGAAATAGCGGTACGACACATAACTCACCGCCGCCACCATCAGGAAACACACGAGATTAAAGGCAAACGCGACGTAAAAATTCGTCAGCGGCGTGATGAAGCGATCGACGAACATCGCCAGGTCGAACACCACGAAGAAGTGCAGCAGATAAATCGAGTACGAACATTCGCCGATCTTCGAGACCAGTCCCGAGACCCCTTTTTCGCCGAACGTAAAGGTGCGGTCGTACCACGAGATGAGTGCGCCGTAGAACAATCCTTCGAGCAGCGTCAGCACCACCCAGACCTGCTGGTAGTCCATACCGCGGTAAAACCCCCCTGCGCGATCGAAGGCATACCAGATCATGATCCACGTGACGGCCAGCACCGCCGCGACGGCGTTTTTGCCTTTCAAGAATCCGCCGTAGCGATAGAACAGGATGCCGAGCACGAACTGATCGATGCGTCCGATGATCGTGTAATACGTCAAAAATTGCAGACGCTCGCTGCCGAACCGCTGCACGATCCAATACCGCAAGGCAACCGACCCCAGAATGAAAATCAGCGCGGAGAATTTCTGCTTGTTCTCGAGCAAGAGCAACAGCGGAAACAGCAGATAGAAGTGAAACTCGATCGTAATCGACCAGCCGCCGTTGGGGAGCGTGGGGAACAGCGAGCCCAGCACCACCTTCGCGAAAAACGATCTCGTCTCGCCGGCGGTGTCGAAGATGTGCGTGGTGAAGCCGTACAGAATCAGCACGGCGACGAGCAGCGGCGCCAGTCGCAGGATGCGATTATAGATGAACGGGAAGTAAAGAATCTTCCGTCCGTCGGTGATTTTGGAAAACAGATAACCGCTGAGCACCATAAAAATCGCCACGCCGGTGTGCCCTTCGGCGAACAGCGAATTGAGCGGAAACCAGAACGTCCCCGGCAGCGGGTCGACGTGCCCGGCGTGGATGTGCAGAAAGTGCCACGAAAACACGAGCAGCGCCGCCAGCGCGCGGACGTGTTCGAGGGCGATAAAATGTTTTCCGGTGGAAGATTTCATGTCGCATCGGCTGATGACAAGCGAAGCGGATCGAGGCGAGACGCATTTTTCAAGGCGTTCGAGCGTCCTTTCATCGTAACCGGCGTCAAGAGGGGATGTGAACCGGGATTCTCAAAAATCGATAACATTTTAACCGCCCGGCGTACGACGGCGGGTGCCGGGAAGAAAATCGCCGGGCGTCACTTGGTCAGCCGGTTTTTCGGGTGTGAAACGGCGTCAATTCCTCTCAACCGTACAACATGCTATCAGACTTTTCGGGTGCCACTGGCTCCGGCCAGTGTGTCTTTGGTATTCTCATTGGTCGGGAGACATGCCAACTGCGTATCGAGGAGATCGATAGAATAGCTTTCGTTCTCGGGGGGGGGTGGCCCAGCCGTATTCACCTTAAATTGTTAAGGAAATCCTCATGGCAAATGAATCTCAGGAACCCGATTCGAAGAAATCGAAGATCAGCGGCTTACGTGTGATGAGGCCATACGTTGCTACAGACGAGGACATTGAACGGGCGCGACAACTCCCTCGTGACGCTTGCCCTCGCCGATATTGTTGGTGGTGGCAAAGCAACAAATTTGACTGGGAGACACCAGTTTCACAAGGTTGCACCTTTCTATCGACGAAAAAGCCCGAAGGTTGGAAGAATGTGGATGTACCCTGTTGTCGTAGTAATCAATCGTTTCATCATGACCATTATGAGCCTAGAGAACCTTATCTTCTTGACGACGGATTTGACTTTGAGCATTGGCCTATGATGACAGAGTGAACTTATCCACTTCGACTAGATTCCAATAGGAATAGTTATTCGCTGACAATAGGTTTCGATTATTGCGCCTGCCCCCTTGCCGAAGGTTCATCACCTCCCATAATTGGTCAGTGTTCAATAAAACGGCTCGGACAGCGTGACCCCGCCGGCAACCGCACGGTGGTCAAGGACGAAGACGGCGCGCGAACGACGTACGCCAGGTGCCCCGATTGAGATCGATTGAACGCCCAATTCCGATTTTCGCGTGCCCCGGATGTGTCCGCCGTGTCTT
>JBBECD010000030.1:0-7798 GCA_040881995.1 Planctomycetaceae bacterium | reverse complement strand
TTGTGAGGTTGAGAGAGGCAGACGTCTGATGCCATCGGAAGAGACGGCAACCAGTCGCACCCGGCGCCGTTCGGAGGTTGCTCTCTCCAATGAAGCGGCATGCTTGATTTCAGGCCCAAGGGGCCGGCCGGTCGTATAGCCCGGTCCGCAGGGCCGGGTCGATGGTCCCCCCACGATTTCTTCTCGGCCCAACGGGCCAACAGATCGCTGACGGTCGTCGCTGGAATTGATTGGCCAGCCCGTTGGTGCTAATACGCAATGGGCGGATGAATCCGAAAGATACTCTGGCGAATCCAGCGCCACCCGAAAAAAGGCCACAAAACGTGCCATTGCAGACGTTTCGCCCGTGGCACTTGGCATGATGTGAGGTTGAGAGGGATAGACTTTTTGTTGCGGTGGGAAGAAAGCTCGCCAGTGCCACCCGCCGCGGCTCCGGTTGCGAGCAACCGGTGCTACCCGCTGCTGAGCGATTACATGGTAGCCTATCGTATATCGGTGCAATCTTGATAATATGCGATCCCTGATTCCATCTGCAATCCGAACAATGATAATCGCGGGCCGTGAGATGCTTGACTTGAAAACCTCTATCGCCCAATTCGTCAGCGGCATCATTTATCGTGATCCGTTGCTCCGTTCTCACGATCACCCGAGATAATAGCGACGGCATTTATGGACGCCTACCGGCGCGCGATTACCGCCAATAACCGTAGGAGAGCGAGAAGCCCCTTGAGCACAAATAAAGCTACGCCTCCAATGGAAACGGTCGGCGGCTTCGGATGAATGCGATCTTTGATTGGCATTCCGCTATCATTTCTTGCGACGTCGAATCGTCATCGGCAATCTGCGACTGAAGTTCCATCACCTGATTCATCTGCCGTGTCCATCGACGTTCTTCGGCATCGAGGTCTCGCCAAAAGTCTTGCAAGAATCGGCGTCGGTTGAACCGAAGCTGAAATACGGTGTATTCGGCGGCTGGAGAAGGAACAACGCGGCAGTAATCGCCGAATTTGGGATCACGAGTCAGGCGGAAATGCTCATCGGGATCTTCGGCGCAAGGATCGACAAATCGCAAACCTTGCGATTCTTCATCTTGAGTGGGGTGATCGCCTTTGTGGTTATTGCAGGTCCGGCAACTGTAGTAAAGATTGCTCCATGCGAAAATCAGATCAGCATATCTGCGAGGACGAAAGTGGTCGACTTCCATGGCTTCTTCGCCGCCGAGTCGATCGTCGGGAGTGAGGCAGTAAGCGCAGCGGTTGCGGAACAGTATTCGAAGGTGCGAGACATAGTCTCGGGGTCTCTGAAATGGCCCAGGATCAGCCCCTCGCACTATTCTCATTGCGACTCCGTTTGATAACCGCGGACGCTGTTCGATCACTCAACTCGCGAAGTCGTTGATCGAAATCATCTGAACCTGATTCGATCGTTTGGTTCGGAATTTGATTCATTACGGCATAGTCTCGCCCATCGACTTCTGTTTGCAGATTGTGAAGTCGGTTCGCTTCCCGTTTCGTGAGTTTTCCAGATTCAACTTTGCCAACCAACGTGTCGTACGCCGCCAGGTCGGCATCCGATAGCTCCGGCGAACCGCCGCGTAGCCAGCGCTGATATGACTTCGACAGGTATGCGTAAAGTGGGACATCGGGCGTTGACGGCGGATAATATTCGGTGAACCTGATCGGAACGCCGGGGCGTTGTGCCCCACGAAATTGTTCAAGTACAAAACGCTCGCTTTTTGCTGGTAATTGGTAAAGTCGAAGCACTTCTGCGTCAAGGGATGTGAGTAAGCGAAGCAACTCTGACTCCCCGTATCCGCCTGGATTGATCAGGCTTCGCGCATTTCGGGACGCCAGATCTATATATTGGCTCGCGATCGAACAGACTCGGTTTCTCGAAATTTCATCAGCGGGCGGTATAGGAAATGTTTCGATTATTCCTTTCGTAACATCCCGCTTAAGAAGATGTGTATTCGCAAACAAGTTTGCAAGCGGGGAGAGCAGTAAAGCCCAAAGAAAAACCAGATCGGTACTTCCGATCGGTCGGACCGAAAGAAAACGACTCGTAAATGGCCTCCCGACGGGATCGACAAATGGCTTGAGTCGCCAGGGTCGCTGTCCAATCGGAGCATAATTCACCAATATCTGCGGCATACAGTCTGTGCCACTTCCTTTGCGTCGAATAACGTCGGCTGAAATATTCAAGTATTTCTTTTGAGGATGGTTGTGAACGTCCCATTTTCCGGAACTCGTGAAAAACCCGAGCTTTGATCCAATAAAACGCTCCTCAGAAATAATTTGGGCGTTTTTGGGTAGGGTCGTACCTTTGTGCTGTAACCCTTGATTCACATGAGCAATTGATGACAATCGCTCAAATTGACCCAAGAAGTTCCATATCTCGCTTTGAAATTCAGCGATCCATAACGAACTGTTTCGGTCTTCGCTAAAAGTGCCTTGCGATATATAACGAGTTGAATCGAATCGATAGTCCAGGCGAAATACTGATCGGGCCTCGACATCGTTTCGGACCCGTCGTATTCGCGTCTGCAGTGCCATCGTCGATAATTTGCCTTTATCGATAATCCGACCAATCAATACTGCGCATTCGTGGTTAGCAAATGTAAAGATGCGCTCAGGGAACAAGTCTACTTCTGCAAGCTGACAGCTACTCGTGATCCACTTTCGTAGTTTAATTGCCCGAGGCTTGTCGGAAAATAGCAATGTGGCAGGCACTACAGCGCCGAATATTGCGCCGACGGGAAGTTGCGGAAGAACACGGTAAAGTAACTCTTCTGCCTTACGACCTTCATAAGGCGGATTTGTTAGTAAGACAGTAGATTGGGCAGCCATTTTTTCCAGCAAGTCGCTGGCGTACATATCTGCCTCCGCCAGCCCGTGCCAACCATCCGGATTCGGTTCGTCGGCAAGCGTTAGCGATAACCTCGCGATCTCCAGGGCGAACGGGTCGTTATCGACGCCGACAAATCGTTCTCTAAAAAACTCGCTCAGATTCGGCGTTTTAATGTCCAGCGTACGAAGCAGACGCATCAAAGAAACCAGAAATGGGGCATGACCGCAGCCCGGCTCGAAAAACCGAAGTTCGTCGACCGGGATCTCTTCAATCCATTTCGCAAGTTGCCAGACGACGTAATCGACGAGGTAGCTAGGCGTCTTGTGCGTGCCGTGGATCTTTCGGATTTCCTTCGTAATCAGAGCTTGCTCATAGACATCGCCCAAGGATTCGGTGGTAAGGTTTCTCAGATCCCCGAGACTCTGGATTTCGTCCACAACGCCATCCAGCGACGATAACTGTTTCGGACTGAGCGTTAGGGGATCACGCGACCCGTAGTGTTGCTCGACTCGACGAAGCACATCGCTAACGTGGGACAGCGTTAGTGACCTAAAGTTGGGGACTTGCTTATCGCGAAGAATTTTGCCAGCGAGAAGCCGAAAAACGGTTTTAATCACCCATTCGTTCGGACCGAACTTAGACACGACGTCGTTGATGCACGAGACGACTGTGGTTGTTAATCGCTTCGCTATTTGTTGCTCGACCGCCGGCAATAATTCGGGATCGACAAACGCCGAAAAGAGCTCAAGTTGTTTGGCAGGACGTTCTATTCTTGCTGAAGTCTTTGCTTCGTAGATGCGATGTGGACGTAGGGCGTCGGGTCGTTCGGCAAAGTATTGGCGAATTCCGTCGACGGACATCGACTCGGCAATTTTTTTGTCGCCACTGTTCTCGCTGCCGACGCGCCACAAGTTAAAGGCATCGTCCGATTCAACCAAGAGCAGCGGAGCGCCAAGTTCTCGGTAGTCGGCGACATCACGACTGAAGGCGTCATTTGTTACGACGCCAATGCAAGCTGAGCGGGCGTCTAAAGGTCGATATGCAAATCCTGCGAGCGGAATCCTCTTCCTGTGAGCGAATTTATAATCACGCTCCAGGAGAGATTCGTCAAATTCGGCACCGCGCATAAGCACGCGCTGAATTTGCTCGATTCGTTCGCGTGCATTTGACATGTGATTCAGTCCGATTTTATTCGCCGTGGACGAAGACTTAGTTCGGCATTATTGCATCTTGTCCAAATTCGGTCGAGACCGCAAGCTAATCTGTGAAGAATAGCGACACAACCTCCTGTGGAAAAGTAGTTTACGCGATACGCCGAAAAACAGTCATGCTACGCATACGACGGGCATGCGGAAGCGATCATTGCCACTGCCGAAAGTGGAGCAATAGCCATCGACAGCTTCGCGTGGCATCGGGCGAGTCTTGACACAGTGGTTCAGCTATCGTAAAAAAGATCGCGAGAGGCCCATGATTGGCGACCGGCGGGTGCCGTCGAAGCTCGGCGATATTCAACCCGATCACTGGCCGGCCGAGTATACGACCGAACTGCTCAACGTGCTGCACGTTCTGGCGATGCTCGTGGAAATGGAACCGGCCCAGGCAAAATTTTTGGAGGCCATCTGTGACGGACCAACCCTCGACTTCCGGCGATGACTATGAAGAGACCAATTGGGACGACCCCCAATCGCTGAGGTGGTCGCGTCGTGAAGACCCGAACTGGCCCGCCGACTGGCCGAAAACCATTGAGCTCGATTGGATCTACGACCCGGTGGCGGAAGTCTATTATCCCCCTGGAACGCCGTGTAATGACGACATGGCGGCGTTTGAACGGCACTTGGACGAAACGATCGCGGAGTATCGTCGCACTTTTCGTGGACCCCATCTGATCACCCGTGACGAACTTCTCGCCGCCGGGGCGTTGAATGTGTCTCCGGCGGGGCGGAAATTGCGCGGCAAAAAGCCCGATCTTGAGACTGGGTTGTTCAAGGAAGAGCATTTTCAGGATGAAGAGGAACGAGGCTAGCACCGGTTGCCTGCCAACCGGTATCGCGCAGCGATAAGAGGCGTAATTTCACCTCGCTGCCGGATGCCTCCTTCCACTTCGTGGAGGATCGACAAATGACCGGCGGGGTTTATCCCCGCCGGGTTTGTTGCGAGAATCGCAAGACGAGAGATATTCGACGTCGTTCGATCCGCCGAGAACGCTGGAAAATGATTCTGAGACGCTCGCCAATTATCGCTTCGATGAAGGCGAGGGTGACGTACTGACCGATTCCTCGGGCAACAACCATCATGGCAAGATCGTCGGCGCGAAATGGGTGGAGATTGATGCCGAATAGCCGTGTACCGCGAAGGCAAAATGCTCACCCCTCGGGGTTGTCGATCAATTCCTGCAATCGCGGCTGTAATGCCGGCGGAACTCGCTCGACCCACGATGGATCGATCAGCCCGACGCCCAGCATATCCATCAGATGCACGCGGTCTTTTAACCGATACGACGTGAGCTTCATCGTCACGAGTTTCGGCAGCGACAACGTGCGAATGCCTTTGATCGTTTCAGCGTTGTCTACGTCGGGCACGAGTTCAGTATATTCCGGTCGAACTTTTTCGCCGGCGAACACCACATGCACCGCGTCGATGGCCTTGGCGTCGGGACCGTCGAGAAACATCGACGTGCCGGCGACGTGACGGTAGGTGAATCCCGCCTGTTCGAGGGCGCGAATCGCCTCGGGCAAGGTTTCTCGCTTGAGAATGATATCGACGTCGCGCGTGTTGCGGACCGCCGCCTCGTCCACTTGGGCGACCCAGATCTGCACGGCGTTTCCGCCGATGACGGCATACGGAATCCCCGCCGCATCGAGTGCCTGTGAGACCCGATTGAGTCGATCCTTCACTTTCTGTACGGCCCGCTCGATTCTATCCCAGAGGGCATCCCCCGTGTACCGCATACTCACCATGACTCACCGACCTTTCTTCAATTCCATTCTAACAAGGCCGCGAGTCGATGCGTAGACGGTATTCTCATCATCACGAGGAAAATCATTTCGCATTCTCACCCAGCAATTTCTGCACCGCCCCCGTCGGGACGGCATTGAAGAGGACATCATCGGCAAATGCCAGTATATTAGATTTGACGGTGCGACGCATCCACTGGCCGTCGGCAGGTTCGGATTTCCCTGTCAAACATTTGGCAATAGAAAGCTGAGAGAGTCCATGTCATCCATTTTCCTTGCGAGTTTGTTGATCTCCTCTTTCACCGGAATCGAAATCGAAACCGAGATCGAATTCGGTCCCGATACCGGGCAGAATTTCGGGACGATCTTCGAGGCCCGCGACGAGAGCGGCCGCGTTCGCATCGGTGCCGGGTTCGTGGGCGTCTACAATACGCGTTATCGCACCGATCGCAATACGTTGCAGTTTTTCGTCCGGCCGGCGAAGAACGACGCCGGCGAACATTTCGAAGTCACGCCGCTGCCGCGATCGAGCAGCGACGCCGGGACGTACCCGTTCGATTTCAAAGGCCGGCTGTTCGCGCGAAGTTACGACAGCGACAGGGCGTTACGCTGGTGGAATCCCGAAACGAAAGCGTGGGAAATTGATGCCGATTATTCTTCAACGGGTGAAGACCGCGACGGGCAGATGATTTCCGTCGCCGGCAAAACGCTGTGGTTCGACGGCGGAACGGTCAAATACGACGGCGAGGTCGTCTTGAATGCCCCGAAACTCGGACGCTATTACAACTTCTATTACGGTAACGGACACTTGGCGTGGTATCACACCAATAAAGTGGACGACGGCGGATTCACGAAACTGTACGCCGTGCCGTGGAATCCCGCGAGCGGCGAAAAGATCGACCTCGGCAATGCCGTCGCGCACGATTTGGAACGCATCGGGGAGACCCCGTTTTCGTGGGGACAATATCGCGAGCAGGTGCTGACGGTCTCCAACTGGGGGGGCGTGTATGTCTTCGCAGCGGGCCAATGGAAAACCGCACTGCCCATCAAACAATCGGGAAGCCGCCAGGTGTATTCGATGCTGAACTTCGGCGACGAACTGTTGCTCGCCGAGTATCCGTCGGGACATCTCTGGGTGTGGGACGGCGAGACGATCGCCGAACGCCCGGAGTGGCCGCCGAAGATTCCGAACGTCGCCGGATACGCCCGCGAAGCGCAAACGACGACGATTTACCGCGGCGAACTGTTCGTCGGCGTGTGGCCCTGGGCGGAACTTTGGCGCTACGACCGCGACGAGAAGGCATGGCAGTTCGTCCGGCGGATGTTCACGACACCCGAGCCGAGCGACAAAGTCGGCCATCCCTGGGAAGCCGAGATCATGAAGTACAACGCCGACAACGGCACGGACATCGTGCATAACAATTGGGGCCACCGCATCACGGGATTGATTCCGCTGGAGAGCGCGATGTATCTCACGACGTCAGCGAAAGGAACCCAATCGCGTGAAAAACGATTCGATTGGCTGACCGACGACGTCTGGGAAGAATACGGCCGGCCGTACCGCGTTGAGTTACCGGGCAATTTATCGATTCGCGTCGACTGGCAGCCGGAGCCGGTCAAACTGAAATTCGAACTCGATAAAGGCGTGATGCGAGTTTACGTCGCCGGCGAACTCGCCGGCGAGGCCAAAGCTCCCGCGGATGCGGTCGAGTTGGAGAAAGCGGGGATTGACACGTTGAAATTCACGTGGGGCAAGGGGATATTTGGACCGGCGCGGATGGGAATTGACCAGAGTTCGGAGGAATCCAATTGACGTTTCGTTGAATTGCCGATAGTTTGAACGAATGGTTCGTTGTTGAATAGTTCGGAAGTTTATTCATGCCTGATAGCTATCCATGAAAACGATCAAAGTCAGTGATGCTGGCAAAAACTTGCCAGGACTCCTAGTGCTGTGTCAGGCTTAAAAAGTGGGGTTGGCTTGGATTGTTGATTTGAGG
>JBBECD010000029.1:0-7814 GCA_040881995.1 Planctomycetaceae bacterium | reverse complement strand
GAATTCATTTCACCTTCAGCAACTCCACCAGAAAATGCAGCGTCGCGTTTCCCGGAATCGGGCCGCCGGGGGTGCCGCGTGGTCCGTAGCCGAGGGCGCTGGGGATCTCCAGTTCGATCATGGCCCCTTCGCCGACGAGCTGCATCCCTTCGGTCCAGCCGGGGATCACCCCGCTCAGCGGAAATGCGATCGACTCGCCCCGATCATACGAACTGTCGAACACCTTTTCATTATCGAGCCAGCCGTGATAGTGGACTTCGACGGTATCTTTGGCGGTCGGTTTTTTGCCCTCGCTCTTGCGGAGGATGCGGTACTTCAACCCGGAGTCGGTTGTCGTGAACTCCTGGGGGGCATCCGCATCGGTCGGCCCGGCGTTTTTCGGTATTAATGTCGCCACTTTTGTTCCTTCCCGTTCCCGAACCGGTGCCAAGATTCGCGAAGCGTTCATGCGGTTCAAATGTAATGTATTTTCCGCGACGACCGCGTTATCCGGAAAATCGAGCGTCAACGGCTCGCCGGTGTTCGGATTCACTTCATAAAACGGAGCCCCGGTGCTGGCGACGGTCACGCGAATGCGGTGCCCTTTGGCGAAAATCTGACTCAGCCAGCCGACGTCAAACGCCACCTTTTCGATCTTCCCCGGCTCGAAGAAGACCTCGACATCGTACCCTTTGCGATATCGTCCGCGGCGGACGTAATCAATAATCAAGATCGAACGGCCATCGGGGTAAACATCGGTCACACGGACGATGAAATCGGAATCTTTCGCCGTCGATTCGATATACAGCTCCGCCGTGACTTTGCCGGTCCATTCAACCGGTGCCGTCAGCACATCGGTCGTAAAGGTGCGGACCTCGGCCTGCTCTTCGAACTTGCGGGCATCGGCGGCGCCGGGAAATCCCGCCTCACTGGGAATCACATTCGGATGCAGGGGATCGGCCTTGAACGTCGTCACCGCATCGTCGCTCTCCGGCTTGCCGGTCGAGAGATTTCCCTCCGCCTTCAGATAATACGGCGTGAGCTGCGCGGCGACCGGCCAATCGTCCGCCGTTCTCCACACATTGCCGGGACCGGTCGGCTCGTCGACCGAACCCATCACGTAATATTTAACGGTTGGATCTTTATCGACGCCGTTGTCGATCCCTTTGAGATGATAATCGAACCAGCGGATGAGATGGTCTTCCATGGCGAACGCGGCGTTTTCGGGATACGTCAACTCGCTGACGACGTTTCCTTTGTTAAATCGGCCGTGCAGCCACGGGCCGATGATCAACTGCTGTTTCCCGATCGAATTCGGCCCGCCGCGGTGCTGCCGGCCGACGTAGCTGTCGACCGAGCCGACGTTCATGAAGTCGTACCAACTGCCGACGGTGAAACAGGGGACGTTCATTTTGTCGATGTACAGCGAACAATCCTCGGCGGCCCAATATTCATCGTACGTGGGATGCTCGAACCATTCCTTGAGCAGCAGGTCGTTGTGTTCAGGAACGCGACAGACGACGTTCATTCCTTTAAATCGTTCGGGCCGCGTCGTGCCGCCGATGCGATATCCCTCGTGATACAGGCTCAGCCCCGTGTCGATCATATATTGAGCGACGAGATGCGGCGGCTCGGTGATCGCCAAGAAATTCTGGGCGAAACCGGCCTGCGAACTGCCGAACGTGCCGATCTTTCCCGTCGACCACGGCTGCTCGGCGAGCCATTCGACGGTGTCGTAACCGTCTTTTTGTTCTCCCCAGCCGAGCGCCCGATAGCCGACCCATTGGCCTTCGGAGAGTTGCGAGCCGCGAAAGTTTTCGATGCAGACGACATAACCGCGCGCCGCCAGTCGAGCAAACGACTGACGCGTCTCGTCACCGCGAACGCCGCCGTAACGCTGCTCATAGAGCACGGGCCACGGTCCTTCGCCCTCGGGAAAGTATAAATAGGCGGAGAGTTTCACGCCGTCGCGCATCGGAATCATCACATGGTCTTCGCGGACGCCGCCGAGATCGACAACTTTTTCGTCCTGGGCCGTCCCCAGGGATGAAGCCGCGGCAAGAATAACGACTGACGCGAAGATCCGCAGGGCGAGTTGTCTCATCTTAGGCACCTTGTTGTATTGTGACTCTGAACCGGTTTTTCGGGAGATCGGCAAGACTTGACGAGTTGGCCGTTTTCTCGACTGAATAAGATTGGTAAACTCGAACGACGGCGGTCGTTATGAATTGCTCTCGCCAGTTGCCGATTCTACTGCATTTTGTGAAGTTCACAACCATGACCTATAAAACACCCCTCTCTCGACGAAAGACGCCCATGCCGCGATTCACCTCGTTTTCAACCTTCGTGACGTGCCTTGTCGTGCTCGTCATCGCGAGTCCCACATCATTCGCCGCCGACGCCGCCCAACCGCGGGTGTATCGCAACACGTTGACGAAAATCGAAAATCCGCAGCCGCTGCTGGCGGACTACCCGGAATATTTCGAACCGATCGTCGAAGAAAACCACTACGAAGCCCCGGCGATCGTGACCGATGACGACGCCGATCTCGCCGTCCGCGCCTGGCGTTTTTCGTACAACGCCCGCGGCATCGTCGAGATGCCGAATTACCTCAAAGCCTCCGAGACGGCGATCATCATGGTGCATCCGTGGGGTATTGACGACGGCCAGGGGTGGGACACCCCCGAACCGGCCGGCGTCGCCGACTTCTGCACGATCACGAAAAATCATCTCGCCGGCAAGCATACGCACGACGTCGTGCGGCCTTTCATCAACTCGCTGCGCGACGACGTCGCCTTCGTGATGTACAGCCTCCCCGGCGGGAAAGACGAAATCCGCCATAAGCTGTATCGCTCGTTCACGCATACGCCGACCGAGAAGGAACGCGAGCAGGGAGCCAAAGACCTTAAAGCGAAATTGATGAGTTTCAAGTACGAAGGTCAACCGCTGATCGCCGAACTCACGCTCTCGAAAGATAAACCGGTCATCGACTACTTCCGCCAGTTCCCCGGACTCGACGCCGGTGCGAAGTACAACAACGCCGGGTTCTGGGATTTGCCCATTCCCGTGACGACCGACGTCGATGTCGAGCCCGAAGACGTCGTGATTTACGATTCCGAAGGCTACGAACCGCTCAAGGAATTTCTACACGCCAACGGCGTGCGGCACGTGCTGCTCACCGGTTACGCCACCGACATGTGCTTCTGCGAGACGACCGCCGGATATAACAATCTCTCGAAAGATTTCAACGTCTTCCTCGTCGGTGACGCCTCGCTGGCGACCTTCCCGTCGAACACGTCCCCCCGCTTCGCCGTCAACGCGGCGATTTCGTTCGCGGCGTTGAATCAGCTCATCACGCAGGTTTCTTGGATCAAGCCGATCGTGAATAGGACGACGAAGTCGAAGTGAACCCAAGGGACAGATAGGGTGATAGGGAGATAGGGCGATCGGGAGAAAGACATTTCGATTGAATTCTTGTCTCCCCCTCTCCCCCTCTTCAGGAAAGCACAAAGCCATGACATATCGCATGACGCACAACCCCCTCCTTACACGACGCAGTTTCCTTGCCGGGGCGACGGTTGCCATGATGGGGGGCGTGGCGGCACTCGCTCGCTTCAACGAAGAGAAAGAAAAAAAGAAGAAAGCCCAGATCGCCATTACGTTCGATCTCGAAATGAGCCGGATGTATCCCCGCCGGGACATTCTCGAATGGGATTACGAGAAGGGAAATCTCGACGCCGACACCAAAAACTACGCGGTGCAGGCGGCTCAGATCGCGTCCGACCTGGGAGGGGTGATTCACTATTTCTGTGTCGGCCGCGTGCTCGAACAGCCGAACATCGACTGGCTCAAAGAGATCGCCGCGCTCGGGCATCCGATCGGCAATCACACGTACGATCACGTTTACGTGCTGGCGAAGGAACCGGATAAAATTCAGTTCCGCTTCGAACGGGCTCCCTGGCTGATCGAAGGCCAACCGATCGAAAAGGTGATCCGCGACAACGTCGCCGTCACCACGACGGCCCTGATGCAGCGGGCCAACATCGTCGCAGACGGCTTCCGCACACCGGGCGGGTTCAATAACGGCATCAAGGATCGCCCCGACTTGCAGGACATGTTCATCGATCTCGGGTTTTCGTGGATCAGTTCGGTGTACCCCCCCCACGAAACCGGCGTTCCCAAGGAAGAACCGGCCTCCGACGTCTACAAGTCGATCGTCGAATCGCAGAACGTCTCGCAGCCGTTCGTCTATCCCAACGGCCTGATCGAGATCCCGATGAGCGCGATCAGCGACGTCGGCGCGTTCCGCAGCAATTACTGGAAACTCGACTGGTTCCTCAAAGCGGTCCGCCTCTCGGTCGAACGCGCGATCGAAACGGGCGGCGTGTACGATTTTCTCTGTCACCCGTCATGCATGTTGGTCGAAGACCCCGGCTTCGAAACGGTGAAACTGATCTGCCAATTGGTTAAAGACGCCGGCGACAAAGCCGAGATCGTGGGATTGAGCAAAATCGCCGAGCGCGTGAAAGAAGCGACGTGACGGCGCGTCTCGTTCCCAAGCTCCGCTTGGGAACGCAAGTCTTGGAAGCTCTGCTTCCCTTCCAATTATGGCGAACTCGCGTCTGCTGTGAATCGCGAGATGATCGTCGATCGGCGAAGCGGGAGCTTCGAAAAACTTGCGTTCCCAAGCAGAGCTTGGGAACGAGGAAAATAACATGCCACTCAATCGACGGTCATTCCTCGAAAAAACGACGATCGCTGCTGCTGTCGCTTTGACCGGCGATTGCTTCTCATCATACGTCTGCGCCGGCGACGACACACCGCTCACCACCACCGGCGTCGGCGACGTTAACACGCCGACGTTTTATCGCCACGACATCGGCGCCTCCGCCGGCCGAATGCATGAACCCACGGCGGGGACCGACGGCAACATCTGGACGAGTCCGCTCGACGGCAATCTTTGGCGATATCATGCGCCGACCGGCGACGTCGAAATCATCCCCCTTGAAAAACTGACCGGACGCGCATGGAAAGGGCTGCATCTCTGGCCGGTCGCCTATGGGGACGATGTTTTTCTCTGTTGTCCGAATCTTTCCGAATTATGGGTCTGGCATCGCAAAACCGGAACGGTCAAGCAGTATCCCTTCCCGCACGACAAGCCGGCGATTTACGGCGGATTCGTCGTCCCGACGTGGGAGAACGTTTATTTCTACGATACCTCGCGCGCGGGGGTGCTGAAATGGAATCCCGCGATGCAACAGGGGACGTTCTTTCCCTGCCCTTATATATTATCGGGAACGCTCTACATGACGTTCGCCGAGGCCGACAGGCACGAAATCTGGGGGAGCACTTACACCGGCAACGACGTCGTCTGCTTTAATACGCACGACGAACGTTGGACGCATCACCTCAAATCGCCGCTCAATGATTCCACCCCGACGCCGGGAGCCCACGTCTTCGGCGAGACGCTGTTTGTCAGCGATCATCTTCACGGGCGAATTTTTCCGCTGAATATCACGTCCGGCGAATGGGGAGACGCCATCCCCGTCCCCGGATACAAAGAGTGGTTCGGCTACGTGAGCGGCGGCTGGTACTTCGACGGCAAACTCTACATGTGCCATTCCACCTGGACCGGAGGCACAAATTCGCTCGACGGCGAACCGCATCACTTCCTCGGTTCGTGGTCGGTCTTCGATCCCGAGACGCGAACGTTCTCAAGGCTCGATATGCCGACGCGCGACGGCGAAGAGCGGAAATATTTAATGTCCGACTACGCCGCCACCTACGACGACCAGTTGTACATTCTAGCCGTCAACGCCAAAGCGCCGCAGACGGCCATCGTTCTGAGGAGCCAGCCGTTGAAGGGGTGAGAGAAGAGGAAGGGGTGAGAGAAGAAGCGCTCCGCTACGGAAACCCTCCGCGTCGCGGCTAAACGAAGAATGCGCAGTTCTTATCTCCCACTCCCCCCTCTCGGTAGACTGCAAAATCGACGCGCAATCCGCTAACATCGCTGCCATTCACCATCAACCCCAGGAGCCAACCATGTTTGTCGGTTACGTCAGCAACGAACGCTATGTCGCCTTGCCCGATGTCATGCTCGAATTTATCGGTCCCAACGGCTCGACGTCGACGCGATCGACCGCTTCGGGAACCGTCTACGCCGACGTCGAAGCGGGGCAGACGTACGACGTGGTTCTCTATCGGCAAGGCTACGGAGCAAAACGCGGCAAGATGACCGTCGACCCGGCGAAGCCGTATCACTTTCGCCTGCTCTCCGACGGGCTGATCGGTTACATGTGGCCCCGCTGCGTCAAGTCGGGCGAACCGTCCGAGTTCCGCGTGCACGCCGTCGAAGAATACGGCATGGAACTCTGGCGCTACGGAGCCGAAAAAGAATTCATCCACCGCATCGGCACGTACGACGAACACGGGCCGAGAGCCACGATGCAAATTACCCCCGACGGCGATTACACGCAAACCGGCATCCAGTGGAACAAGCACGGCTACCATCTTAAAGCGATGGGGCAGTATCAAACGGGGCCGGAAAAATCGGGACTGTATTACCTGCATGCCCGCGGCAAGTCGGGGGGCTTCTTCGCGTTCCCCTGGGTCGTCGCGCCGAAAAGCCCGACGTGCAAACTCGCCGTGCTTGCGTCCGACATCAATTGGAATGCCTACAACAGCTACGGCGGCCGCAGCAACTACATTCACGCCGATTGTTTTCCCGACACGCCCACCGTCAACTCGCGGCTGGAACTCAAGCGTTACACCGAGAAAGCACACCGCACGTACGACACCGAGGTCTATGCCCCGCTGTCGCTCGATCGGCCCGATCCGTTTCAGCACATCGACGAACATGAGCAGCTCATGGACCCGATCGCCGGCCGGCAGGGATGTCATATGGCGCCCGCCGAATGGCGGATGCTCGGCTGGATGGAAAAGAACAACATCCCTTACGATTTCTACAGCGAGACGTTGTTCCATTTCGACAGAGTTCCGCTGGAAGAATACACGACGCTGCTGATCTGCGCGCATCCTGAGTATTGGTCGCGGCACATGTACGACAAACTCAAGGATTGGGTGTGGAACAAGGGAGGCAAGCTGATTTACCTCGGCGGCAACGGCCTCAACTGCGAAGTCGAATTTCTCGACGATCACCGCATCGTGTATCACAACACGAACTGGGATCACACCGATCCGCCGAAGGATCAAGACGGCAACGAGATCGAAAGCCGATTCGCCAATCGCTACGAATCGGAAGCGAATTTGCTCGGCGTGGTGTTCACGTTCGCGGGGATTATGACCGCGGCGCCCTATCAGGTGATCGACCCGACGCATTGGTGCTTTGAAGGGACGAAGCTCAAAAAGGGGGACCAGTTCGGCCACAACAGCCAGCATCAGCGCGTGCCGGGGGGAGCTTCGGGACACGAGACCGACAAAATCTCGCCGCGGTTTTCGCCGAAGAATACGAAGCTGCTGGCGCAAGGACTCAACGCCGATAAAGGGGGCGCCGACATGGTGCACTACACGACGCCCAGCGGCGGCGAGGTGTTCTCGGTCGGTTCGATCACCTGGCCGTCGTGCGTGCTGGTGGATGAGCCTGTTTCGAAGATTACGGCGAATGTGATTCGGCGGTTTACGGAGTGAACTCCAAGTTTAGCCGCGACGCAGCGGAGCGCTAGCCCATTCTGACTCATCCCTTTGTTCCTCATCCCCGGCTTAAAGACACCCTCGCTTGCGCTTTTTGAAGTTGCGCAGTTCTCCACCTCTCCCACCGGGAGAGGTCGGCTGCGCAGCGGCCGGGTGGGGGGCGTTTTGGGCGGTGTTTCGTTGTT
>JBBECD010000028.1:0-7825 GCA_040881995.1 Planctomycetaceae bacterium | reverse complement strand
CATGACGCTCAATTTCCAGCGATTTGAAGACGTATCACTCCTGGCCGCGTGAGGTGTAAGCACGTCTATCGACAATTTCCAGTATTTTGGAATATCGTGAGGAATTGTGCGTGGGATTTCTTAACTGGCGGCTATTGCCTTATGGAATACATGACCATGAAACAACCCAGCGATCCTACACCCATCGATTCAACCGAGGAGTTTGTCCATTCGATTACCCAGGCTCAGAGACGCTTGTACGCCTTTGTCTTGGCGCTTGTTCGGCGACCTGCCGATGCGGATGACGTATTGCAGGAAACAAACGTTGTGTTGTGGAGAAAACGGGAGACTTATCGCCCTGGGTCCGACTTTTACGCTTGGGCATTCGAGATCGTGCGACTTCAGGTTCTGGCGTGGAGGGCGCGACAAGCCCGGAGTGCAGATCCATTCGATGCTGCTTTATTGACTGAAATAGCTGCTGCATCAGAACTGGAGTCTCAACGATATGGCCAGCGTGAAGCCGCCCTGCGAAGCTGTCTGCAGAAGTTACCAGAACAGCAACGAGCGCTGATTGTCAGGCGATACCAGCCAGAGGTCGCGGTGAATACGCTGGCAGCGGAACTGGGCAAATCCGCCAAATCCGTGTCGGAGTCGCTGCGCCGGATTCGCGATACGTTGCGGCAGTGCATTGAGCGAACGCTCGCCGCGGAGACGCGATGAGGGACTCGCACCGATCTGAATTGCCCGATGAATGGTCGGACTTGCTCAACGCGATGGCGGAGGAAACGCTGACCGACGAGCAAGAGCGGCGTCTTGCGGATTTATTGCGATCCGATAGCGAGTTTCGTCTCGAATACGTCCGCTTATGTCAGTTGCAGACGCTGCTGGCGATGCAATCTTACGCGGCGGCGGAACCGTCCCAGCAGGGGAAGCCGCCGCCAAATCGGCGGATTCCGGTCATAACACGCCGGACATTTCGTCTCACCGCAGCCGTGATGAGCATCGTGGCCGTCGTGATTGTTATCGGTTTTCTCTCGTGGGGGCCGGGGAGTGGGACGAATTCGTCACTGGGTGAAATAACGGGGATCGTGGGGCAGGTCGAAATTCTGCGCGACGATCAGCCACCGACTTTGATTCGCGCCGATGACCTCACACAAACACCCTTGCCGTTGCAACCTGGTGATACAATTCGAACCGATCGGAAGAGTTCCGCGACATTCATCCTGTCGGATCGAACCGAGATCGGGATGCATCCGGAGACCACTTTGATACTGACGGTCGAGCCGCCGGGGCATCTGACGATGCCGCGCGGACACGCCACCGCGCGCGTGACTCCGCAAAAGCCCGGACACGCACTGATATTTGTCACACCTCGAGCCGAGGTTCGCGTGCTGGGGACCGAATTGGAATTGCTCGCGCTGGCCGATCATACGGAAGTCGCCGTGAAGGAAGGACGGGTTCGCGTGACGCGAATATCCGATCGACACTCCGTCGATGTCTCTGCGGCAGAATTCCTTTTGATCGCACAAACCGGAGACTTAACTATTAAAGAATGGCCACGGCCGCCGGATGACTGGAGCGAGAACTTCGAGCAGGGCTTGCCACGCGGTTGGACGGGCCGCTTTGTGCATGACGTTCTGCCGGCGGAATCTCACGGTGCGGCGCAAGCTGTCCCGATGCTGAACCCGCAAGGGCGAAATATGGACGTTGCTTCTCCCTCCAGGGATACCGGTCTGTTTTCGTGGCAGGCCGACTCGGTGCTTCATGCGACGTTGAAAGTTCAGCCTCCCGCCTGGCTTCATATCTACGTGTATGCTCGAACCTACGGCCAGTCGCAAGAAGTGATGACCTACTGCTGTGTGAATCCGGACCTTTGGCAGTCCAGTCGGGGAGAATGGCGCACGGTGCACATCCCCTTATCCGAGTTTCAACGGGTAAACGTCGGCCAAGTGGAACAAACATTGGGCCGCATTCCCACGCGCGTTGTCTTCAGCGGCCCCATTGATCACGTGGGGGTGACGGTCGATCGCGTCTGGGTCGATCGTCACGGTTCTCCCGTAACCGGCAACTAGAAATCGACCATCAAGTAAAACGGAAAATGAACAATGAAACGACATCTCTTTTTCGGATCAGTTGCGATTTCCCTGGTTGCGATCGCCGTCGTTTTTCGGGGATGTCACGGCACGGAAACGAAAGACGTCGCCACTTCGGAGCCGGTGAGCGAGACTTCCTCCGTCACAACGGCACCGATTCTCGCGGATGTCGCTCCATCAGTCGGCCGAATGCCCATAGTCACCACGCCAAGCTCAACGGTGCCTCCGAAAGTTCAAACGCCCATTTACTCGACCAAAAAACCCGCGTCGCTCGCGATTGGTCCCGGGAGCTTTAACGGACACCACGAACCTGTTGTTTTTCACGTGGCAGGGCTTCGCGTCCTGAGTATCTCCCCCGACGGTCGGTTTGTGGTCGCGGGGCGTCAAGTGAGCCGAAGCGGTGCCTTGCTTCAGGTCTGGGATGTCGCCACTGGTCAACCGACGTGCGAACTGTATGAGCCATTGGGTGTCACTGCCGTGGCGTTTGATCCCTCCAGCCAGACGGTCGCCTACGGTGCCGGCGATCACAGTCTCGTCCTGCAACCCCTTCCGTCAGGACAGGCATCGCGGTGGAACGGACATCGACTCTCGATCGGTGACATCGCCTTCTCTTCTGATGGCAAATGGCTGGCCAGTTTCAGTCACGATAGTCGTATTCTCATCTGGGACATGGCGAGCGCGGCTGTCATCGGCGAGGCGATCGATGAAGGGACTCGCTTCGCGTCACAAGTCCGATTCGCCGGACCAGAACAGCTTTGGACCCGCAGCAATAACAACAGTAGCGTGCGCTGGTACGACTTTAACGGCAAGGCCCTGATGTTTCGTAATGAAGTGAATCTGCCGGAAAATTTTAATGTGATAACGGCCGATAACAGTCAACTCTATGGCTGGCAGCCAGACCACACGCACCAAATCGTCGATGCGGCAACCGGTCGCGTACTCCCTTCTCCGATTGTCGAAAGAGCGGCGACAGATGAGAGTACATTGCGTGCTGTCGTTGGCGTAGCGGCAAGTTCGCATGATCTTGCCGCCCATACATCGGATGGCCGACTGACCGTGTGGACCGGTGGCACTTTCGACGACAGTGAAACGTGGTCGCTGAGCATGAGTAACGTGAACGCCATCGCCGCCGATCAAATGGGTCGCAAGTGGGCAGTACATGGTGCCGATGGCGGTCTATTGGTATTCGATCGCGATCATCCCGATACTCCGCAATGGCTCGAACAGCCGACGAGTGTGAGCACAGCTCCGTTGGCTGCTCCCCGTTTTGGTCCGAATGGCGAGACAATGGTGTCGATGAAAGATGCAGAGACGGTTCTCATTTCAGAGATCGAGACCGGCTTGACGCGACGGCGTTTGTCACTCCCTCGTACCTCCGATGTGGTCGATGAGACGAGCGTGACCATACTTCTTAAAGGACGGCACGAGACCGTCTACTGCGGGAACAGCGCGGGACGCATTGAGATCCTGAAATCGGATGCTCAGACGACGCCGACAGTCATCACCGTCGGCAAGGCCGCGATTGCGGCGATGGCAGAATCGCCCGACCAACGTTATTTGCTAGTGGGAGATGCAGACGGTTCGACACACTGGATCGATTTACGTGTATCGTCCGTGACAAAATCCCAGCAAAACCAGGCCGGTCGCATCACAGCCGCCGAATTTTCCGCAGACGGTCGCTCGGCCTCGACAGCGAGCGGCGATTACACCGTCGTGTTGTGGGACGTTGCTAGTCAATCGCCGCGGCACACATTGCGAGGCCACGAGCAGGGCGTGCAGGCGATTTCATTCAGTCGAGACAGTCAACAACTCGTCAGCGGCGACGCCAAAGGTTCGCTGATCGTTTGGAATGTTTCCACGGGCAAACATGTCTGGATAGCAACGCTCCACAATTATCTTGCGCAACCCCATACTTCGCCCTCAAGCTCGCGGCAAGAGTTGCCGCCGGGCCTTCCACGGGAATCGGAAGGTCAACTCCCCGACGACGCAGTCAACAGTGGCATTACGTCGATCGCCTTAAGTGGCGATCAACGGGTGCTGGCTGTGGGGACCGCGACGGGATACACGCAAACGTTTGATCTGGAACACGGGACGCAGTTGTCGGCGGTGTTCCATCGACTTCCCGTCAGCGACTTGATGTTTGCGGAGGATGATGCGTCGCTGCTGGTGGCGACGCGGCTCGGTGACGTGTCGCGGTGGTGGAGGGCTCCCGATAAACCACGGCTGTTATCGGGACATGAGGGAAGCGTGCGTTTTGCGGCCCTCGACATTTCCGGAAATAGAGCCGTGACCGGAGGCACCGATCGCCAACTCAAAATCTGGGATGTGGAACAAGGATCGCTGGTCCGCTCGCTCGACAATGCAGGAGAAGCAATCACATGTGGAACGCTCTCTGCAGACGGACAACGGGCCGTCACGTGTGGCTACGGTTCCGGCCTGATGTTCTGGGATCTCGTCGAGATGAAATCGCTCGGTAAACGTTACGGCCATAAGCAACGAGTCTGGTCGCTCGCGTTTTCCCCTGACGGCGAGACCGTCGCCTCGGGTTCTGACGATCGGTCGGTGAAAACGTGGGTTTTTTCCACTCAAAAGACGATTCATACGATAGAACACGACGCTCCCGTCCACTTCGTTCGATTCTCGCCGGATGGAACGAAATTGCTGACAAGCACGATCGATCCGCGAAGCTGGCAATTTCCTGGACGTCTGCAGCTATGGGACACATCGACCGGCAAACCGCTTTGGGAATTCAAAGGCCACCGGATCACCGTCAACTCGGCTGTCTTCAGCGAGAAGGGAGACGAATTGACGTCTTGCGGTGCCGATGGTCAAGTCTGCCGCTGGAACGTCGCCACGGGTGAATGTATCAGCGACACCTTTCGTCCCCACGGCTTGTCGCACGCCGGCTTGATTTCTGATGGTCAATTTCTGGTCATGCGGCGTTTCAACAACGGTGTCTTTATCGATCGCGTCGATACGCTGGCGCGGATGTCCGAATTTGACGCCCCGACACGTTCGATCGGCGACCTAAACGTCGCTTCCCAGGGTCACCGCATTATCGCGGGCACGGAAGAAGGTGCGGTCTACATCTGGAGTCTCGACCATGAATGATCGGCGACGACGGGGTTTCACACTGATTGAACTGACCGTCGCGATAGCCATCATCGGCATCCTGGTCGCGCTGCTCATGCCCGCCGTGCAAATGGCGCGAGAGGCCGCGCGAAGAATGAGCTGCGCGAGCCATCTCGCCCAGATCGGCCTGGCGCTCCACAACTACCACGATGCCCATCGCGTATTGCCGTTCGGTTGCGGCACGGACTACGACGGCGTGGTGTCGTCTCTGGGAACGTTACAAGACCGCAGATATTCGGCGCATTCGCAGATTCTGCCGCAGCTCGATCAAGCGAATGTTTATCAACGGCTCGATTTCCATCAGGCTCCCTTCGCGCCTTATGTCAATTCGGGGGCCTACGATACGGAATGTATCGCCAGCGGCGGTTTGAGTGCCGCCAATGGAGAGGCAGCGACCACGGTGATCGGCGTATTTCTGTGCCCGTCCGACATCGACCGGCTGCAGAGCGTGTGGGGCCACAACAATTACCGATCGTGCAACGGCGGCGGCTGGCATGGCCGCAACGGCAATGGAATGTTCGGTCAGAATAGCAGCGTGCGGTTGAACTCGGTCACCGACGGTCTCTCTAATACCGCCATGTTCAGCGAACGCTGTAAAGGAACCTGGGACCACGCCGAATTCGATCATTTGGCCGACATTTACGATATCGCCGGCATCTGGAACGAAGAGACGTTTAACGAATACTGTCTAAGCCTCTCACCCGAGACAGCGACGGCTTATCATCAGAATGTCGATGCCGGACAAAATTGGCTGGAAGGGAATTTCAACTGGACCAGGTACAACCATCTGGTGCCTCCGAATCGTGTCAGTTGCAAGAACGGATTCACATGGGACGGCGTGGGCATGGCCGCTTCAAGTCGCCATCAAGGCGGCGTCAATGTGTTGTTCGGTGACGGACGGGTAAAGTTCATGAGCGAAAACATCGATCTGTCGACTTGGCAACATCTCGGAACCATCCAGGGGGGCGAAGTCTTAGGCGATTTTTAGAATCCATTGTTCAAACCGGAAAATCCACTCAGACCGGCAAACCGAAAACCCCCGTCGGATCGACAAAAGGGATACACTGATGCTCAACCGGCTTATCGTGGTCAGTCTTTGTCTGTTGCACTCTTCGCCCGAATTTGTGTCCACAGCGGTTTACACATGGGATTTTCGAAACGGCCATTTCGACAATTTATCCCTCGTTCCGATCGGCCCGGGAGCCGTGAATTTGCTTCAGCCGACGAACGAAGGTCTGAGAGTCTCCGTGCCGGCCGGTCACGATGTCAAATCGGTCGGTTTTTCCCCTCGGTTCATGATCAGCGGTGATTTTGAGCTGACGGTCGACTTCACCATCTTGAACCGGACGCAGCCCAAGAGCGGCTTCGGCACCGGTCCGAACATTTATCTGTCAATGGGCTCGACGAGCGATGCGGCCGCGTCGTTGAGCCGACTGCTTCGCCCCGACTGTCGCGATGTTTATGGCGTGTTCGCAGCACGAATCGAAAACGGTGAGCGCATTCCCGCGGCGAAGCTATTTGATGTTCCCCGTGCGGATAAGTCGCAAACCGGGCGAATGCAACTCAAACGAGCGAAGAGCGAGATCAGTTATTCGATTGCTGATGACGACCGCTCGCCACTCCGTTTGCTCGTTGCTCTTCCCGTCAGCGATGCCGATGTGACGATGTTGCGAATCGGGTTGTCGCAAAGCGATATTCAATCAGCGGCAACGATCGTATTGCACAAGATCTCGATCGAAGCTGACGATTTGCCGCATCTGCCATCGGAGCAATCGCGCACGGCGCAACTTCATCGACCGCAATATCAACCACCATCACCGCCGAAATCGTATCGGTGGCTGTGGCAATCCCTTGCCGCCCTTATCGTGACAAGCGGAACGGTGATGTGGTGGTGGAAGCGGAGATATTAAGGTCGGTTTCCATGTGTTGGAAAGGGAATGGAAACCACAGTGCCTGTGGGGTTTGATTCGTACGTCGAACTGAAATCAGTAGGCCAATATTTCCGTCACGTCGGAACTTTGCTAACTCACATCGGTGTTTCATCGACCGACGCGACTCACGGCTCCGAGAACTCCCCCCACGCCTCCAACTCCATCCGCAAATACTCCGCCTTCCCTCCCGACAACCGCTCCACATTCTCGGCCAAATCGTGTGACCCACCCAGAATCACGTACGACATCGGCCCGCTCTCCAGCAACATCCGCACGATGATACCGGGGGGCTCCGTATGCGCCAAGATCTTCTGCAACGTGTGCCAGCCCAGACCGTACTCCGCACAAGCGGCGCGCTGGCTCAACTCGTGTGTCAGCACACGCCGACGAACCTCTTTCCAAAACTCCATATCGCATCGCACTCCTGGGACTCCCTGTCAGCTGAGGCAAGATGGGGGCTCACGCCCCCATCTTGCCAACTCACAAGGCTGCACCATAGCGCGCCGCCAGTTTCAACCGCCGCAACACTCCCCCCGCGCCGCCATTTTGGACCGCCGTCAACACTTGGATCGACACAATTTAATCTACGATAAAAAGGGTTTTGAGAAAAGGCTTGAAAGGCTTCTCCATGATAAGCGGGTGTAGTCGCCGATTTCGGTAATCAGGTGGCGAGGGTGTTCCAGTAGGCTT
>JBBECD010000027.1:0-7944 GCA_040881995.1 Planctomycetaceae bacterium | reverse complement strand
CAAGGCGGTCACATAACACTTCCGCCGAATGGGCGATGGGTGGCTGGGTCGAGTCTTCGAGCCCCCAGAATATTGTTGAAGACGCGTGTTTCCGTCTCGCTGGGGGCTCGCAAAGCCTCGACCCCAGCCACCCGACGCCGAATCGCATGTCCCAGACGACGGGAGTGAGGACTTGATGGAGTCGAAATCACCACTCTGCCGCGGGCCGGTTTCGCGGCGGGAATTCCTGCAGGTGGGCACGCTCGCGCTGGGAGGCATTTGCCTCTCCGACGTTCTCGCGGCTCGTGCGGCTCAAGGGGAAAGCCACCGCGACACCTGCGTCATCATGCTTTATCAACATGGCGGCGCCTCGCAGCTCGAAACCTACGACCTCAAACCGCAGGCCCCGATCGAATTTCGCAGCATCTACAAGCCGATTGCGACGAACGTCCCGGGAATGGAAATCTGCGAGAAGTTCCCGCTGCAGGCGAAAATCGCCGATAAGTTCTCTCTGATTCGCTCGCTGCATCACGACGTCGGCATTCACAGCGACGGCGGAATCGTGGTGCTGACCGGCAAACGTCCGACCGTGCTCGACCCCACGTCGCAATCGAAAAGCGAACATCCCGACTTCGGCATGATCGCCGGTAAACTCCGCGGCATCGGCCGGGGCGGCCTGCCCAATTACATCGGTCTCCCGCGCACGCCTTACATGACGACGCCGGGCTATCTCGGCGTCGAATACGCCGGGTATCAAATCAACGATCCTGGAAAAGAAGATTACGCGCCGCCGTCGCTGAAGATTTCCGCCGATCGCACGCCCGATCAAGTCGTCGACCGCCGCAAATTGCTCGCGCAGTTCGATCGCTTTCAGCGGGAATGGGACAATCGCCAGAACATGGAGCGGGTCGACAAGTTCCGCGAGATCGCGTTCGAAATGATGACCAATCCCGCCACCCGCGAAGCATTCGACATCGCACAAGAACCGGCTGAACTCCGCGAGCGTTACGGCAAGAACACGTGGGGACAATCGTGCCTCATGGCCCGCCGGCTCGCCGAGGCGGGAACGGCGGTCGTTAATATCTACTTCGATACACCCAGGACCGGCGACGAGTACACCAACTGGGACGACCACATCATGAACGCCGGGCGTCCCGGGCACTTCGGCAAATATATGGATGTGCGGTTGCCGTATATGGATCAGGCATTGTCCACGCTCATCGAAGACATCCACGAGCGCGGTCTTAACAAGAAAATTCTCGTGGTCGTCGTCGGCGAATTCGGCCGCACGCCGCGGCTGAGCAAGAACAAGAACGGCGTCGGCCGCGACCATTGGCCGCAAGCCTATTCGGCTCTCGTTTCCGGAGGCGATTTCAAGATGGGCCAGGTGATCGGCGCCACGAATTCGAAAGCGGAATACCCCGCCGCGAGACCGTACACTCCGCAAGATTTTTTGGCGACGATTTATCGGCATCTGGGGATCGACAGTTATCAGTCCTTCAACGACCACTCCGGCCGCCCGATCCCAATTCTGCCGCACGGCGAACCGATTGCGGAGTTGATTTAGGTTTAGCCGCGACGCGAAGGGTTTCCGCAGCGGAGCGCTTCGATTGACCACCAAATATCATTTTTGAAAGCAACGATGAATCATAAGCAACGACATCACGGCCTGTCATGGATCATGACGTGCCCCGCCCGGTTCCAGACCACTGCATGGTCGCCGGCGCGGGGAGTCGGATACCATGCAGGAGAATGTGATGAAGCGCTGGCACCAGGAAGCGGGTCGTACGTACCGCGAATGGAGGAAGCATTACCTCAATCATGTTGAAATGAATCTTTACGGCGGGCAAAAGCGAGTTGGAAAAAGTCCCTTGGAGGTCGATTGCGTGTGCGATGGCCAGGTTGGTCGTTTTCGGAAAATAAAAGCGTTTGACTGCGGCAACACACAATGCACAATCTGCCACCACGATAAGTATCCGTCGCGGCGGAAAACGCGGCGCGAAGTTCGTTCCGATGCGACATTTAAGGAAGCGTTGCGGGGCCGTAATAACGACTGACGCCTAAAAGGAAGCGAAGCTTGGGAACGCATTTATCGAGTTGAAAGGTAAAACCCTCTCCCCTGCGGGGCGAGGGTTAAGATAACGCCTTCTGCCGCGAGAAAACAACATGTTCGACATCGGCTCGTTCAATACACAATCCTGCCAGGGCGTATCACGCCGGTCGTTTTTGACGGCTGCGTCGACGATGGTGTGCGCCTATGGATTGCCGCTGGGAGCGGCCGCTCAAGAGGCGGCGGTCGCCCGGGCAAAGTCGGTCGTGCTCGTCTGGTTGTGGGGCGCCCCGAGTCATCTCGATACGTTCGACCCGAAGCCCGAGGCTCCGATGGAGTACCGCGGGCCGTTCTCGACCATCGCCACCCGCACGCCGGGGGTTCGCGTCACCGATTTGCTACCCCAACTGGCCATGCGGAGCGACAAGTACACGCTGATTCGCTCGCATGTCTCGTCGCAGCCGGGGCATCCCGATGCGGGGACCGTCGCGTTCACCGGTTTTCACGAACGGCCCGAACCGGTCCAGCCGAACTTCGGCTCCATCGTCGCGAAACATCGCGGACAAAAAGGACAACTCCCGTCGTTCATTTCAGTCGGCCGTGGCATCCCGCGCGACGCCGCCCGCATCGTCGAAGGCTATGGCGGCGGCACGCTCGGCAAGACGTACGATCCGCTGCAACTGCACGTCGCCGAGACGGGACAGGTCGACGTCCCCGACCTGCAACTGCTCGACGGCCTTTCGCCGAACCGCATCACCGACCGGCAATCGCTGCTCACCCGTCTTGATGAAGACCGTCGCCGCATCGAAGGATTGGGCGTCGAAGAATGGTCGCGCACCTATCAGCGGGCTCTCGGCTTGCTCTCGCATCCCGCGTCGCGTCAAGCGTTCGACCTCACGCGCGAGACCGACGCCGTCCGCGACCGTTACGGTTACACGACGTTCGGTCAAAGCTGCCTGCTGACCCGACGGCTGCTCGAGGCCGACGTTCCTTACATTCAGCTCAACTGGAGCCAAACCGTCGAAGCGATCACGCCGAACTTCGACTTCGGCTGGGACACACATATTTACAACTTCGAACTGATGCAGGACCGGCATTGCCCGATCCTCGACCGCACGTTGTCGTACTTCATTGATGAACTCGATGACCGCGGGTTGCTGGATTCGACATTAGTTATCGTGATGGGCGAATTCGGCCGCACGCCGCGCATCAACGACCGCTCGGCCCGCGACCATTGGCCGCGCTGCTACTTTTCGCTGTGGATGGGAGCCGGCATCCCCGGCGGTCAGGTGATCGGCGAAAGCGACAAGCTCGGCGAAGATCCGCTGACGACGCCGATCACCCCGCTAATGGTCGGCACCACGATCGCCGAGTTCACGGGCGTCACCACACAAACGCGAGCCGAGCTGAACGTGCTCAACGGCGGGCAGGTGATTGATGAACTCGTCTGAGTCAAGAGTCGAGAGACAAGAGTCAAGAGCCAGAGGGGATACCATTCCGTCGTTTAGCCGCGACGCGAAGGGTTTCCGTAGCGGAGCGCTAGCCCCGACCAAGAAACGCTCCGCTGCGCCGAGCCTCCGCGTCTCGGCTAAACGGAGGAACGCCCCTCGTTCCCAAGCTCCCGCTTGGGAACGCAAGTCTTCGAAGCTCCGCTTCGCAATTGCGCTAACGATAGTTCGTTGGAGTCATCGCCGAAGTTACGAGAATCAGCTAGCGCTCCGCGTTACGTCGCGGCTAACCGTCGTCGCGTTCTCGATGCTCGTCGTATTCGTTACCACCACGTCCGCCGCTGAACCCCGACGGCTCACGACCGACAGCCGGCTCAAGCACGATCCCGTCTTCATCAACGACGGCAAAGACATCGTCTACGTCTGCCTGACGCGGGCCGAGCAGTATCAGATGCTGAAGCTGGAATGGGACGCTGATAAAGTGCCGACGCCGTTGCATCCCGACGAAACCCGCTCGGAACTCGAACCGGCGTTCTCGCCCGATGGAAGGTATTACGCCCATCTGCAAAGCCGTTCGCCGGCGAGCGTGGCAATGCTGATTCACGACACGAAAGAGAAGACCGTCGCCGAAATCCCCCCTGCTCCGGGCTTCTCGGGGATGCGGCATCCGGCGATCGCCCCCGACAGCAGCCGCGTCGTGTACGCCTTCTCCGAAACGGGAGCCCAGCAGATCTTCGCCGTCACGACGAAGGCGACCGACCGCGTGCAACTCACCGACAGCCGTGGCATCAACAACTGGCCCTCGTTTTCGGCCGACGGCAAGTGGATCACCTTCGGTTCGAGCCGTGATGGGAATTTTGAGATTTATGTGATGCAATGGGACGGCACGGATGTTCGCCGATTGACGGAGAACCCGGCGCAGGACATCCGCCCGAGATTTTCGCCCGACGGCCGCCGCATCGCCTTCACCTCCAACCGCGACGATAACTACGAGATCTACCTCGTCGACATCGCCAGCGGCGAATTGACAAGGTTCACCGATCACCCCGAGCGCGACGATTACGCCGCGTGGCATCCCAGCGGCAAGTGGATCGTGACGGTCTCGGAACGTTCCGGCCGGCATGATCTCTATCTGCACGCCGTTGAGTAGCCGTTTAGCCGCGACGCGGAGGGTTTCCGCAGCGGAGCGCTTCACGGCGTCTGTAAGGCCTGATTCTCAAAACACAACGCATACCCGTCGGGATCAGTCACGAACGTCTGATTCATGCCATAGTCTGCCACGACCGGTTTGCTCGCTGCAACGCCGCGGGCGGTGATTTCTCGGCAAACCGCGTCGGCGTCGTCGCAAAGAAAGTAAAACGTGACCCCCTTGCCGCGGGTCGATCCGGGCGGGTCTTCGTTGCATTCCTGCTGCAACATGATCGCGGCGTTGCCGCTTTGCAGCCAGCACCAGAAGATTTCGCCGTGCTGTTCGGCGGAGTTGGTCATCGTGAACCCGAGGCCGGTGCAGTAAAACTTGCGCGATGCGGCAAGGTCGGTAACGACGAGCAGTGGGACGGTTTGGTGGAGAGGCATCGTTATCTTGCACCTAGGACACGCTGATCATCGTCAGATGAGGGGGCTTCCAACCGAGCGAGCTGTAGCGACTCATTCGGACGATCGCGCTGCGGCCATCTTGTCGTTTCGGGTTTGGATCACATACGACAGCAAACCAGCGGCAAAGATAACTGAACCAGTTGTCATCATATGGTGTTAAGCATGATTATGCCTCCGGACGTTGATTTTACCCATACGTCCGTCTATACACAACATCGGCATGGGTAAGTCATTGTGATTGACGTAAGTACAAATTCAGCGTAGGATTTCGTGTCGATACCTTGCGTTCTCGTTTAACCTTTACGGCTTCAAGGAATTCCGATGGCCGGTGATTTCTGGCGACCACCCAGGTGGGTTCATCTCAGAAAGCATCAGCTACCCGGCGGAAACAAGAAATGGTCAGCGATCCGGCGAGGAACGGCTTTGGGTGATAAAGTAGCCCGCTTCAAGTTCGCCGAAGCCATCATTCGTCCCCTCGGCATGCAATTTGTTCGATATGAAGCGATAATGTACGAAGACGATGAACCCGCAGACTTCGAGTTGCGTTCGGACATTGCCGACGATCAGTTGGGAGGTGTCGGAATCTCGGACAACGGCAACGGTCGAAAGTATTATGTAATTGCGAATGAAGTGATTGGCGCGAGTTTGGGGCAGGACACAAGGATCATGCTCATTAAACGGAATCGAACTGGCCCCACTCACGGATACCCAATCACGGAAAGTGCTCTCATCGACGCATTGAGAGATAATGACGACGAGTTGACCCGTTTTTTCGACAGGTGGCGAAATGAAAAGCTCTAGCCAAAATGTGGAAGTTGATTGGGCTCTCTATCTGCCCGCAGACGCCGCCGTGACGTATTCAGACCTATGTATTCCCGACGTGCGACGAAAAGAGTCTGACCGAAACGTTGCGGAGATCGTTCTCGCGAGCGGTTTGGCCATCGATGTCGAATGGCGCATGGAAAACGATCATTATATCGTAACTCTTTTCGACGACGACTACGAAAAGCCCTTCGAAAGGGTGGTATGCCATGAGGTGGACCAGGTTATCGAGGCGGTTTCCAAACTTGCCCATGGAGATCATTCGCACCATGATTCGCCTGCCTCAATGCTTAAAATGCCGCCGCCCCGTGAATAGCATCGCCATCCCGTGCTCGTTACATGCGGCGATGACCTCTTCATCCTTCACCGACCCCCCGGGTTGAATGACGGCTTTGATGCCTGCGGCGGCTAATTGGTCGATGCCGTCGCGGAAGGGGAAGAATGCATCAGACGCGGCGGCTCCCCCCTTTGCTCGGTCGCCTGCTTTTTTTCTGGCGATTTCGGCGGAATCCAACCGGCTCATCTGGCCCGCGCCGACGCCGACGGCCATGCCGTCTTTCACGTAGACGATCGCGTTCGACTTCACGTGACGGCAGACGGTCCAGGCGAATTCCAGATCGCGGCGTTCGGTGTCGGTTGGTTGACGCTCGGTCGCGACCTTCCATTCTTCCTTCGCATCGGCGAACTCGTCACGATCTTGCACTAACAGGCCGCCGGTGACGCGGCGGTAGTCCCAGGTGGCTTGACGCAGCGACGTCATGCCGGGGCATTCGATGAGGCGGACGTTGTTCTTCCATTTCGGTTTCGTGGTGAGCAGTGTAAACGCCTCGGCGGTGATCGACGGCGCGATGATCGCTTCGACGAATCGGCCGGGGACGCACAACCGCTCGGCAGTCGCGGCGTCGACGGGACGATTGAAGCCGATCACCGAACCGAACGCGCTGACGGGGTCTCCCTCGTACGCTTTGTCGAACGCCTCGGCCAGGGTGTCGGCGATGGCACATCCGCAGGGGTTGTTGTGCTTGATGACCGTCGCCGCCGGGGCGGAAAACTCGCGGACGATGTTGAGAGCGGCGTCGAGATCGAGCAGATTGTTGTACGAGAGTTCCTTGCCGTGCTTTTGCGTGGCGGCGGCGAGCGTTCCCGCGGCGGCATTGAGTTCGCGATAAAACGCGGCCCGCTGATGCGGATTTTCGCCATAGCGGAGCGGCTGCACGAGTTCGAACGAGAGCGACAACGTCGGCGCGAACGGGGAAGTGTTGGCGAGAACCTTCGATTGAAAGTAATTGGCGATGGCACGGTCGTAGCGGGCGGTCATTTCGAAGGCTTGGGCGGCGAGATTTTTGCGTTCGTCGATGCCGATGCTGCCCGATTGCAGTGCCGCGAGGATCGCCGGGTATTGTACGGAGGAGGTGACGACGGCGACGTGGGCGTGATTTTTCGCGGCGGAGCGGATCATGCTCGGTCCGCCGATATCGATGTTCTCGATCGCGTCGTCCCACGTCACCCCTTCCTTCGCGACGGTCGCTTCGAAAGGATAGAGGTTACAGACGACGAGTTCGATCGGCACGATGCCATGCTGTTGAATCGCGGCTGCGTCATGGCCGGGCCGGCCGAGAATCGCGCCGTGGACTTTGGGGTGCAGCGTCTTGACGCGGCCATCCATGATTTCGGGGAAGCCGGTGTAAGTCGTGACGTCGATGACTTTGATGCCGCAGCCTTCGAGAAATTTCCGCGTGCCGCCGGTGGAGAGGATGTCGAACCCGAGGGCGACGAGTCCTTTGATGAATGGTTCGAGGCCGGTTTTATCGCTGACGCTGACGAGCGCCCGCCGAGTGGATGATGACATGAGAAATCCTATTCTTGCCCTGAATGGTTGATTTTTATCTGTGTCAATCTGCGAACAATGCCTGACGTCCGCCGCCAGTAAAAGGCAGGTTTCGCGCAAAGGCGCGAAGGGAAGAGGTTGGCTTGGCAATGCATTCTTATGGTTTACTTTGCGCCTGTTATGTAGAGCCTTGTCAAGCCGGAATCCAGTTTCGCCGTCGG
>JBBECD010000026.1:0-7952 GCA_040881995.1 Planctomycetaceae bacterium | reverse complement strand
CGCCTAAAACTGAAGCGACTCTACCCCAAGATTAAAGCCTGACAGAGCACTAGTTCCGTATAAGAAAAGACAAAAGGCACCCTCACCCCTGCCCTCTCCCCGAGGGCATTGGTATCTACATAAGTCATAAGTCTCAAAAAACCAGGTAGTTGCGGCGTAATTTTTCCGGGTTGACGAACAAGCGGGAATTTGCATTCGCATGGTTCTCGCGGCGGCAACCAGGATCACAGTCAATCTTGATGGAAAAAACAAGCCAAAACTTTACGGGCGACTTCCGTAACTGCTTGAAGGTAATTGGCTTATGAGATGTGTAGATACCAATGGCCCCGAGGGAGAGGGGGAAACGGCATCATGCAACTCGCGAAAATCATCGGCTCGGCGACGGCGACCGTGAAACATCCGACATTGGCCGGATGGCGGATGGTCGTCGCTCAACCGCTCGACAATCGCGGGAAACCCGATGAGTTTCCGATCGTGGCGATCGACCGGCTGGGAAGTTCGATCGGCGACACGGTGATCATCACGAGCGACGGCAAGTCGGTTCGCGAAATGATCGGCTCGCCGAACACCCCGGTGCGCTGGGCGGTCATCGGTTTGGCCGATGATCGCAGACAGGGAGACTAGGAGACGGGGAGACATGGAGACTAGAACAAGAGATTAGCCGCGACGCGAAGGGTTTCCGAAGCGGAGCGTTTTAACTAGCCTGAAGCGCAAGCGAGGGGATTTATTTTGCCGGGGTTTACGTGAGTCTGATTCAACAGGATGAGCAACTGGTCGAACAAATCGTCGCGGGGGTTCTAGCTAGTCTAGGACAATCGGCGCCGATCATCCCGCCAGCGTTGTGTTCACATCCTGCGACGGCACTAGAGTCTCAAGCGATTGAGTCGAAACCCGCGACGACGGTCTGGAACGAAAAGGTTATCACCGGCGACCTGGTCAACGAACAACTAAAAGGAAAATCAATACATGGCGGTCTCTTGCACATCGGAAAACGCAGCATTCTGACACCCTCCGCACTCGACGTCTTGCGTTCGCGCGGCGTGAACTGGAAACGGGTGTCCGAAGCAACAAAACAAGCGGCCGCCGCGGCATCGCAGACGTGGAAGATGATTTTGCAGCAGGTCACGCCGCAGGTGAAGACGGTGATGGAAGAATTGCGAACGTCGGGACCAGTGCATTGGACACAAGAGATCGCCGGAACGTTGGACGAAGGAATTGTGATGGCGGTCACGCCGCTCAGCCGAGCGGAGATCGCCGGCGTGATGCTGCTGACCGATCGGCCCCACGCCGCGGCGTGTCTGGCGAATCGGAACGCGGCGTTGCGAGCCGCGGTGGTGAAAGAGTTATCGAACGTCGAATCGTTGAAGAAGGAACTGGGGCCGAATATGTATTGCCTGTCGCCTCAAGGCTGGGGCGGGTTTGCGTTACGCAAAGTGATCATGGCGTGTGTTGATGGTCAGCTACCGAAAGCCCCGGTCGTTTGGAAAAGGTGATCATGTAATCGTTGGTTTAGCCGCGACGCGAAGGGTTTCCGTAGCGGAGCGCTTTTGAAAAAGATAAAGAACCCTCGCTTGCGCTTCGGGCTAGTATAAGAGAAACACACAATGCGAATCGGAAAAGTGATCGGCAAAGTGACGCTCGGGCGTTGTCATCCCAGTTTAAGGGGAGCGACATGGATCGTCGCCGCGCCGTTGTATGCCGGGGCGTTGGTCGAAGGCGCCGATTCCGACTCGGAGGATATACAAGGCGAACCGCTGGTCGCGCTGGATGAATGGGGCGCGGGGACCGGTGCTCTCATCGCGCTCAGCGAAGGAGCCGAGGCGGCTGCGCCGTTCGCTCCGGAACAAAAGCCGATCGACGCCTATAACACCGCCATCCTCGATAATGTCACGATCAAGTTGAAACTATAGAAGCCAACACAACGGGAGCAATCGGTCTCATGTCTTCATCCTGGAACAGCGGTATTCACGACCGCAAACTCAAAGAAGAAATCTGCGAAATCGGCCGGCGGGTCTATAATAAAGGTTTCGCCGCGGCCAACGACGGGAACATATCTATCCGCGTCGGCGAGAACGAAGTCCTCTGTTCGCCGACGATGATTTGCAAAGGGTTTATGACTCCCGACGACATCTGCGCGGTCGACCTCGACGGCAATCAGATCGCAGGGAAACGGAAGCGGACCAGCGAAGTGCTGCTGCATCTGACAATCATGAAACAGCGCCCCGACGTCAAGGCGGTCGTGCATTGCCATCCGCCGCACGCGACGGCGTTCGCGGTCGCCGGTGAGCCGATTCCGCAGTGCATTCTGCCGGAAGTCGAAGTCTTCATGGGTGAGATTCCGATCGCCCCGTACGAAACGCCGGGCGGGCAGTCGTTCGCCGATACGGTGCTGCCGTTTTTGACGGCGACGAACACGATTATCCTTAAAAATCACGGCACAGTGAGCTTCGGTAAGAATCTCGAAGAAGCCTACTGGAAGACCGAAATCCTCGATGCGTACTGCCGGATTCTCCTGCTGGCGAAGCAGCTCGGCCCGGTGGACTATTTGAGCGAAAAGCATTCGCGCGAACTGCTCGATCTGAAAAAGCGGCTCGGCTTCGACGACCCGCGGTTTCACGTCGAGGATTGCGATTTGTGCGGCAACAGCGCGTTTCGTGAAGGCTACTGCGAGAATCAGCCGACGCAGAAAGCGTTCGGCACGGCACCGGCGTATCCGGGCTATCTGCAGCAAGCATCGTACGACAATCAGGTCGCTCCGGATCAGATGGAACAACTCGTGCAGGCGATCACCGAGCAGGTGCTGTCATCGATGCGGTAGCCGCCATTGGTTAGCCGCGACGCGGAGGGCTTCCGTAGCGGAGCGCTTTTAACTAGATATAAAATACTGAGTCGGAGTAATCAATGAAAGTCAGCATCATCGGCGGCGGGGGATTGGTCGGTTCGTGTGCGGGGTTCGCGCTGCAGATGGGACGCATTGTGCGTGAGATCTCGCTCGTCGACGTCAACCAGGAACTGTGCGAAGGACAGGCGCTCGACCTGCTGCACGGAGCGGCGTTGGTCGCCGATCAAAAAATCACGGCCGAGACGACCGCCGGTTGTGCGAACGCGGACGTGATCTGCATTACCGCGGGACTCAGGCGCAAACCGGAAGAAAGCCGGCTCGATCTGATCGGCCGCAATGTGGCGTTGTTTCGCAACATTCTCGCCGACCTGATGAAGACCGGATATCGCAAAGACGCGATCGTGTTCGTGGTGTCGAACCCGGTCGACGTGCTGACTTATCTGGCGGCGCACGAACTCGGCTTGCCGGCGAATCAGGTGATTGGATTGGGGACCGTGCTCGATACCGTGCGGCTGCGGAGTTTAATCTCCGATCGGTTACAAGTGCCGCCGACGCAAGTTTCCGCCGTCATCTTCGGCGAACATGGCGACAGCATGGTTCCCATCTGGTCGGCGGCGCAGATCGGCGGGTTGCCGCTCGACAAGTATCCCGGGGTGACGTCGTCGTTCATCGGCGAAATCGAAAAGCGAACGCGCGGCAGCGGGGCCGAAGTGATCAAGAAAAAGGGAGGAGCCGGGTTCGCCGTCGGCGTGTCGATCGCCGATGTGATTCATTCGATCGCCCTCGATCAACGCCGCATCATGCCGGTCTCGTCGCTGCAAAACGGCGTGTACGGCATTCGCGACGTCTGCCTGTCGGTGCCGACGGTCGTCGGACGCAAAGGGGTGCTCGAACAGCTCGAAATCGAACTCTGGCCGAAAGAACGGACCGGGTTGCAGAACTCGGCGAAGGTGCTGCGCGAGACGGTGGATAAGGTGTTGGTTTAGGAGTAGTAGTCAGTTGTCCGTTGTCAGTGGTTGGCAAAGAGGCTCCCCCCCAACCCCCAACCCCCAACCTCTAGCCCCCGGCCCCAATTATGCAAAAATCACTCGATCAAAAACTGGCGGCGATTCATGCGGATCCGCAGGGCTGCAAAGAGTTCATCATTGCCGACGCCAAGGACGCCGATATGGGGTTCGGGATCGGTGCGCCGGGGCAGTCGCCCGAACGGCATGACGGCGAGGTCCGCTTTAAAACCCTCGCCGAGTATCGTCAGCAGATTCGCGACGTCATCGAGCAGGGGGTGGTCGATATCGTCTTGATGTCGGCGAGCACGAACGAACTGCTCACGATTCAAGAGCGGCTGTTCGACAATTCGCACATCACGCCCGCCGCCCGGGCCAACGATGCGACCGACATTCACGTGATGCGCGGCAGCCGGATTCCCCTCGAAGCGGCCCGGCCGTTTCGCTCGGCGAGCATCGACCATATTCAATGTGGACATCTCGACTGCAAGCCCGAAGAGCGCATTCTCGGCGCGAATCTCGGGTTGTATTCGGTGACGTTCAACAACCGGCTCGAACCCGATCTGGCGACGCTCGAACGCTACAAGGAATTTCGCGAAGAAGCCGAGCGAAAGGGATTCCATCATTTTCTAGAAGTTTTCAATCCGAATCTCGCCGATGCTGTTCCGCCGGAGATGCTGCCGAATTTTATTAACGACGTAATCGCCCGCACGCTCGCCGGCGTGACGAGTGCCGGCCGGCCCTCGTTTTTGAAGATGGTCTACCAGGGACCGCGTGCGATGGAGGATCTAGTACGGTACGATCCGCATCTCGTCGTGGGGATTCTCGGCGGAGCGGCGGGAACGACGCTCGATGCGTTTCAGCTTATATATGACGCGAAGAAGTACGGAGCCCGCGTCACACTGTTCGGACGCAAGATCAATCAAGCCGAGAACCAGCTTGCGTTCATTCAATTTTTGCGGTATCTCGCCGAGGGAGTCATCGAACCGGCCGATGCGGTGAAGGCGTATCACGGCGTGCTGCAGGCACTAGATACACCTCCACACCGCAGCCTGGATGTAGATCTCACCTATCAGACGAATGTGATGAACTACGCCGGCGGCGGGGTAACGGTCAGCCTTCCGCCGTCGTCGGGATCATCCCCCGTTGCACCCAAAGCAAGCCCGCCGCAAGTCGCCGAAGTGCCGAAGAAACAAACGACTCACGAAGCGACGCCGATCGAGGCCCCGAATTTCGGCCGCATGACGAAAGACGAGCGATTGGCGTATCATCGCCAGCGACTGAATCGCATGTTTGGTGAGACGCGGTGAGGCGATGTTCGAAGCGCGAAGCGCTCAAATGAGCGGCGGGGTTTACCCCCGCCGTGCGACAAAGAACGGCGGGGATAAACCCCGCCGCTCGTAGTAACCGGGAAGCCTACGGGGCGTGCTTTTCTCGTTCCCAAGCTCCGCTTCGCCGATGATCATTTCCGCTCCCGTTTTTCGCCTTTGCGATGAAACGGATAAAACCACACGCCATAAGGTAAAAAGCGGACGGGAAGCGGTTCGTCGAGCCGCTTGGGGTTGCCGATGATCCAGGCGTGTTGGTCTTGCAGATACTCCGACGGCACACATGCTGCCGGTGAGTCGTGCGGCGTGCAAGGCCGGCAATCGAGAATGTCCGCCGTTCCGACGAGCAGTCCTTTCGAAAGAATATCGACGTCGAGTGCGTGGTTACGAGACATCGACCGCGCACATTCGAGCGGCGAGACTACCTTCGAGGCATACAGATAAATCGTCCCCCGCCGCCGCGTCGCCAGCGAGCGGACTTCGATCGTCTTGATGCCGCGGAGAATGAGTTCCGCCCAGGGCTGACGAATGCCGAGTGCGATGAGGTCGCGTGAGGGGTGAGGTTTCACTTCTTCTTTCGCCGAACCTTCTGCTGCGCCAATTTGCGAATATCGTCGAGCGAATTACGGTCGACCCACTCGTGGCGCTCTTCGGCATAATCGCCGCTGCCGTTGTCGAACTGGGAGAGGAAACGGATCATGTCGGCTTTTCCGAGCCGTTCCCGTAAGGCATCAAGACCTTCGCTTCGAATTTGCTCAAGCGTTCGCATTATCCAGCTCCTTCAACCAGTCCATTGGATTTGCCACTTTGATGTTTAGTTCGCGTTGTCTTCGCTTGGACAAGCGAAACAATCGATCATCGCAGGTCAAGAAAACATCAACTTCTAACGTTTCTGCAGCCGCCACTTGTACTGCATCCGCCGGTTTGAATCCAAATTTTTCGAGTTCCGCCGCACGTTGAAAAATGGATTCGTTCTACTCAATTATATCTTCCGGTTCCGGCAAAAGCAGTCGCACGCGATTTTTGCGATGAATGTCTGGCATTGCGTCGATTTCGATAAGAGACATCTGAGATGCCACATGTACCCAATCTGCGTCGAGACGTTCGAATATGATGTTAATCGCGGTCGTTTCCAGTCGAATCCGCGTCTGTAATTGATCGTCAAACGGGCGATTGAGGCAGGAGACATCAAGATAAATCTTCATCATGCCGCAGCCTTTTGGGCAATCGTACTGACGGTTTCTTCAATCGGTCGGCCCGAATTCACTTTTTGCTCACACCTCAAACGACTGCATCCGCTCGGGAATGATCGGGTCGCTGTTACAGTAATCGTGGATCACCGCGGCGAGCGATTGCGATGACTTTGGCTCGCCGTGCACGAGGAACGTGTGGTCGGCGCCTCCCTCCTTCGAGAGATGCTCGAACCACCAGCGGAAATCGTTGGCGTCGGCGTGGGCCGAGAGGCCGTTGAGGATTTCGATCTTCGCTCTCACGGCAAAATCGCGATCGAAGATGCGGACGCGCGGCCGGCGTTCGACCAGCCTGCGGCCCAGCGTATGCTGCGCCTGAAAGCCGATGATTACGATCGTGTTGTTCTCGTCGCCGACGGCGTGCATCAGGTGATGACGCACCCGGCCGTTTTCGCACATCCCGCTGGCGGCGATGACGACGAAGGCTCCTTTGCGGTGATTGAGCTGGGCGCTCTCCGCCTGCGAACCGAGAAACACCAGGCCGGGAAAACCGAACAGATCGACATCCGACCGTCTCACCTCCTGGGCTTCGACGTCCATGATGTGGGCATATCGGCGAAACACGTTCGTCAACTTTTTCGAGAGCGGGCTGTCGACGAAAATCGGAATTCGCGGCAACTGGCCCGAGTTTACGAGTTCGTTCAAAAAGTACAGAATGTGCTGCGTACGTCCGAGACTGAACGCGGGAATAATGACGCGCCCGCCAAGTACGTGGGCTTCCTTGAAAATGCGCACGAGTTCTTTCTTGATGTCCTCAACGGGAGGATGAATGCGGTCGCCGTAGGTCGATTCTGAAATCAAGGCGTCGCAGCTTTCGACGAATTCCGGATCGCGCAGCAGCGGCGTATGACGGCGTCCCAGATCGCCGGTAAAGACGAGACGCTTGCGGTTGGTTCCGTCGCGCACGTCCAACTCGACGATCGCCGAACCGAGAATATGACCGGCGTCGTGCAGCCGGACTTTGAGATCGGGCGAGAGTTCGTGCCATTCGTGATAACCGATTGGTTCGAAGAGTTTGCAGCAGCCGCGCACGTCGGCCTCGGTGTAGAGCGGTTCGGTGCTGGGACCGCCGGGTGTCGCGTGTTTTTGGAGATAGCGCGCGTCTTCCTGTTGAATGCCGGCGCTGTCTTCGAGCATGATCTCGGCGATTTCGGCGGTCGCCTCGGTGCAAAAAATCGGCCCGCGATAACCGGCTTTGTAAAGTCCCGGCAAATTGCCGCAATGATCGATGTGAGCGTGCGAGAGCACCACGCCATCGAGCGTCTTGGGAGTGCAGAAGAACGTTCGGTTTTTCAGGTTCGCTTCCGCCCGTCGGCCCTGAAACAGGCCGCAGTCGAGCAACAGCCGAAGCCGATCGGTCTCGATCAGATGCTGACTCCCCGTGACTTCCCCCGCCGCTCCTAGAAATGTCAATTTCATGCTGTGCTCGTTCCTCGAGAGTCGGCGATCGTGGATTATTCGTGACTTTATACCAGCCCGAAGCGCAAGTTTTGAAGTTGCGCTATTTCATGGTTATCTTGTGCTAGAC
>JBBECD010000025.1:0-45442 GCA_040881995.1 Planctomycetaceae bacterium | reverse complement strand
CCTATTGACGATTTTCAGTCCGCACCTCTGCGCGCAAAAGCTGACGTGCACCCTCATTCCGCATTCATCATTTTCTGGTCTTGACCCCTTTTGCTCCAACCAAGATAGGAAAAGAATGATGTGTTTCTGTAGAATCGTGGGAACCAATTGGTTCGCCGAGCGTCACAAGAAGGATGGTTAGGTAATCGCACGGGATCGAAATCCTCTATCCCCGAAAGGCGTTTCCATGAGAAATATTCAGCACGTGATTTGGGTCGTCGCCGGTTTTGTCGCACTGACAATCGGTGCGAGCGCGCGAGACGCGGAAAATCACTCAGCCGCCAAGCCTTCTCCCGGAGACTTGCTCAAAGCTGCCACGACCCGGTTGGGGCCGGGCGAAAATTATCCCGTCTTGCCGTCACTCTCGACCGAATTGAGGGGACGAATATGCAACGAAATAACTCGCCCCGAAATTCGCGAAGCATTTGAGTTGCTAGATATCCAACACAAGCGCAATGTCGATTGGTTCGAGGCGGTCGAGCGCCTCGAACGCGAACAAGCCGTCTGGTCGTTGCACGCCTGCCTCGTGCATCAGAGTGAAGACGTTCAAATCGAGGCGTTACGAGCACTCGGCCGGCTCAAAAACAAAGACGCGGTGCCATTTCTTCTCATCTATGGCGACTATATGGCGATCTTAGAGGTTGGCAGCGAAAACGCGACGATCCACGGTGTTATTCACAAATCGATCGCAAACGCACTTTCTTCAATCACCGGCATTGATGTAGAGCTTAAACGTCGTCAAGACCCGGAAGGATTGAAACGCGGCCTGCGGCTTTGGGCGAAATGGCTCGTGAAACAACCGCCGTCGGCTCAGCAATGATTGGGCATATGCTTCCGACCAGCTTGACCCATCCAAAGTGTTCTCGTGAGAAACGTACAACTCGCGACTGCCTCGTCGTCATTCTTACCGCACTGACAGTCGGCGCAAACGCCGGTTGCCATAGCTTTTGCCAGCGCTCTTCGACTTCGACACGGTAAGTTACCCCGACCAATCGATGTCGCGGGACTTGTCCAAATCATCTGCAGTTAAGATGAAAAAGTAGCACCGGCTGAACCAGTGCTATGCGCCCGCCGATTTCCGCGAAGTTCACGAACGTTAAGACGATAAGGAATGCGGTTTGTATTACTTAATGCGACCGCAAAAACAGGAGTAAAATAAATGACGCATCTCGACATCATCCGTTCGGCGATGTACGCAGCATTCATCACGTTGCTGACGGCCGTCGTTTCCGATGCTCGAATTGTCCCTCCCAGGAGTCCTCGCGACGGGGTGTTGGATTCATCGTTGATCGTCATCGTGAGGAAATCGGATGGGGATACTTTTCGCATCGAAGACGTTTTCCTCGGCGAGAAAAAGGTGGGCGACACGATAAACCTCCCCGGTTTTCGGTTGTACACAATCCAGATGTACGGGCCGGAGCAAGTCGAAGCCTTTACGCCGGAGACGCGAGTCCTTTTATTCCTTAAGCCTCGCGAGAAGGCGCCGGAATCGTTCGAGATCACATATTATGGCTACTGCTTTTTCTGGGTTCATGATGCCGCCAAGGTGAAGAATTTGCAGCGCATGGCCGAAGACGCCCTCAAGCTGCGCAGGGGCTGGGAGCAAGCCCGCGACATCGGCGACGAAAGAAAACGCGTCGAAGCTCTTTGGCCTTATTTGTGGCGAGAAAACGTGAGTTTCATACAGCACACACAAACAGAGCTGCAACAAACGGGAACCATTGCCGGCGACTATATTGCTGAGATGTTCGCTGATATGAAGTCCCACGAACGCATGACGCTCTTGCCCGATCTGGGCGATTATGGAGGCGGACGGCTTCATTCCGTGTTGATCGAACATTTGAAAGATCAACAGCGAGACGTTCAGAACTATGTGGAAAATCAAGGTACAGATACGAAAGGCACCATAGAAAACTGGGACACCTTACCAAAGCAAGTCCGGAAAATATGGGGCGAACTGTATTATGGTCTCGCGGGCCTTGCGAGTTTCCACGACAGAAACGATCTGCCGTTTATCAGGGAGCTGGCCCTCTGGGCGGTCGACCACCGTTTCAAACAGACATGCGACGCGGCACTTGTTGCGTTTCGCGATATGCCTGACAAGCAAAACCTGCCGGTGATTGCTGCGATCTGGCAGGAGTTTTCGGCGAGACCCTATCAAGGCAATGCACTTTCACCATCTGATGTGACCAGATCGCTGCGCACGCATAAATATCCGGAAACTGTCCCCGTGCTGGTACAACTTCTCAACAACGAAACGGCGGGCAACGAAGCGAAAGCATTTCTCACCGAAATCGTCGGAGAGGATCTGGGAGATAATCCCGCGACATGGTTGAAGTGGTACGAAGCGCAAAACAGCATTGACAAAAAGTAGTCGCTCGACAATTTTCCGTGCGCCAGTGGCGCGGCCGAACTCAAAGACGGTGGAGAGCATCGCCACGGTCTTGGGTATTGCCGTCGCGGAGATTTGGCCTTCGCCGTGACGGGTATTGATGGCGGCGTCTTGTCGTCCTTTTTGCATGAGATGCCATTGATCACTTTCCTGCGACGTTGCTGCGCGATATCCTATAGAGAGGAAACGTAAGTCCGCACCCACCATTTTATCCACCGAACTCCACCAGCCATATTGACCGTGTCCCTTCTATGAACGTAGACGATTTCATCAAACGCGATCTCAACCGGCGCCAGTTTCTGGGGCGGAGCGCTCAGAATGCGGCGGGGGTGGCTGCGGGGATTGTCGGCTGGGCCGGAGCGGCGTCGCATGCTTCGCCGAGCGATCGCGTCGGGGTGGGCGTCATTGGCGTGCGTCATCACGGGGCGCAGCTTGCCGCTCAATTGGCGTCGCTGAGCGACGTCGATGTTCCCGTCGTCTGCGATATCGATGAAAGCCAGTTCCCGGCTGTCTGCCGGTCGCTCGAACAAATTCAAGGTTATGCTCCGCGGTGTGAAAAGGATTTCCGCCGGCTGCTCGATGACCCTTCGCTTCACGCCGTGGTCATCGCCGTCCCCGACCATTGGCACGGTTACATGGCGGTCGCGGCGTGTCGCGCCGGAAAAGACGTCTATCTCGAAACGCCGCTCGCGCACACGTACGAAGAAGGCGAAGCCATCGTCGCGGCCGCGCACGAGACCGGCCGCATCGTGCAGGCCGGGCATCAAGAGCGCAGCAGCCCGCATTTTCAATCGGCGATCGACTTCGTGAAAAGCGGTCAGTTGGGCGCCGTTCGCTGGGCCAAGGCGTGGGTTGTGCACCGACGCAAATCCATTGAAAAACGAGCCGAAGCAGCAGCGCCGGCCGGTGTCGACTACGACATGTGGCTCGGTCCCGCCGGGACGCAGCCGTTTTATCCCAACCGCTTCCATTTCAACTGGCGCTGGTTCTGGGATTTCGGCGGCGGTGAACTGGCGCAATGGGGTTCGCATCTGCTCGACGTGGCCCGTTGGGGACTCGACGTCGAATTGCCGACGCGCGTCTCCGCGAGCGGCGGCAAATTCTATTTCGCCGACGACCAGCAGACTCCCGATACGCTCTCGGTGCAGTATTCGTTCCCGGGCAAATCGATTCAATGGGAACACCGCTTGTGGAGCGCCCACGGCATCGAAGGCCGCAGCACCGGCGTCGCCTTCTATGGCGAACGCGGGACGCTCGTCGTCGATCGCGGCGGCTGGAAAGTCTACGACCAGCCGGGGACGGTCGGCGCCAGTGCCGGCGACGCCGTCGCCGACCATCTGCGAAACTTCATCGATGCGGTGAAGACGCGGCAGACTCCGAACTGCGACGCCGCGACGGCCCATCGGGCCTCGACGCTAAGCCAACTGGGCAACATTTCGTATCGCCTCGGCCGCGAACTGCAGATTGATCCGTTGCAACCAATGATGACGGCGGATGCCGGCGTCAGGCAACTGCTGTCGCAATCGTCGCGCACGCCCTGGACGTTGCCGGTCGTGTGATGTTACGGACCGGCGTCGGGCGATCGCACCGGCTGGCGCGTATTAAACTCGTCGACCGCCTGCTGGTTCCGGTCGAGAATGTTCGAGCCTCCCTTATTGAAGAAGTCGGAGAGTTCGATCGTCGCCGGGCCGAGCAGAAACATATAGACGGCGGGCATCAGGCAGAATACCGTCGGGAACAAAATTTTGAACGTCGCCTGGTTCGCCTTTTCGTCGGCGCGCTGCTTCAGACTTTCGCGCATGTTATCGCTGTATTCTTCCAGCGCTTCCGTGATGCTCGTCCCCATCCGTTCGGTTTGCGTCAGCAGCGACGTAAACGAGTGCACTTCGGGAACGTCGATGCGCTGGCTGAAATTCTGCAAAGCCTGATCGAACGTGCCGATTTTCGATTGATCGGTGATGATTTCCAGCTCGTGCGCCAGCGCGGGATAGATCTTCCGCATATCGTGGCTGACGTGCGCCAAGGCATCGTGCACGGTCAGTCCCTGGCTGACGCACATGTTGAGCATGTCCAGGAGGTCGGGGATCGCCCGCTCTATCTGCGCCTTGCGATCGGTGGCACGTCCCTTCACGTACAGTCGAGGCAACGCCCAGCCGAGAATCGGGATCGTCACCAGCAGCACGAGCAGCGGCACTTCAAATTGTTCCGGCAGCATGACCAGCAGCGTGCCGAACAACAACAGCGGCGCGATGATGCACACATAGCGGACCGCCGCCAGATTCAGATGCGCATGCGGCCGATAATTGCCCGCCTGCCAGAGTTCCTGCCGCGTCTGTTGATGGCGTTCCGCCATGTCGGGGAGCAGCGCCGCGAAGGTCGGCGTGAGCGTTCCAAAAACAAAATCGCTCGTCGACGTCGACGGGATATCCCCCGCTTCCACCAGCGGGAGTTTGTGGGCATCGGTTGAAAGCGTCCACTCGGCCTTGAAGATGTCGCGGTTCGACCACGTGCTGTTCGCCGCGGCTGAGGAATTTGCAACCGCGAACGTCGCCGGCGCGGCGTGAACGACGGCCGGATTTTGTTTCCCCGCGGCGGGAATCGACGCTGCAATCGGTGACGGATGCGGAGCGACCGAGGCCGACGATCGTTTTCCCGAACGATACCGCCACCACCACGCGGCTGCAATCATTCCCGCCAGACAACAACCGATGATGATCAATTCGTTAGACACCACAGTCTCCGCTTCTTGTCCCGTTCACAATTTTCTATAAGGCGCGTTGCGTGTTTTTCAAGATGCGCATGATCCATAGCGAGCCGATGATTTCGAGAATCACCGCGGTGATCGTGAGGTTCTTGCCCCATTCCGCCGCCATCAGGTTGGAAAAATAATCGGGGTCGCGAATCATGAAAAACACGAGAATCGCCGGGGGGACGACCACCATCAAGATCGCCGTCGCCCGGCTGGCAATGGTGGCGGCTCGCAATCGGCCGAGAAACATCAAACGGTCGCGGATGGTGCGCGACAATCGTTCGAGCACGTGCACGAGATCGCCGCCGGTCTGCTGATGGATCGAGAGGGCGGTCGAAAGAATGTTCAAACTGACCAGCCCGGTGCGGTCGGGAAGCTGCTGCAGCGCCTCGCGAATGCCGACGCCCATCTGCAGACGGCGGGCGCACAATTGCAGTTCGCTTCCCAATGGGGCGGGAGTATCCTGGGCCACCATCAGCAGACAATGTTCGAGACTGCGTCCCGTTTTCGCCGCACGGGCCAGTTCTTCGATCATGGCGGGCGTCTGTTTCAAGATCGTGTTTTGCCGGCTCATGCGAATCATCATTAACGCGCCCAGCGGCAGAATGCCCCCGAGAGCCGTCGCCATCGCCGCCGACAGCAGATTCTCTTGAACGACGAACATCAGCCCGCCGAACGTGACCGCGCTCAAGAGACAGAGCATCAGCACGACCGCGGGGTGCAGCGCGACTCCCGATTGCAGAATCAGATCGTCGTACCAGCGATTGATCTTTTCTTCGGTCGATGAAATGTCGGCCCGAGCGTATTCGAGCTGATCGCGCAGAATCCCCGCAAACTCCGGACGCGGCGGAATCGGCAGCGTGGTGACGGCAGTGTTTTGCATTGATTTAGTCCAGGGCCCAGAGTCCAGGGCCAGAGAAGTCAAGAGGCGAGCGGAGGAGGCAAGGAGGCAAAAATATTGCAGCAAAGTTACCGGTTCTTCCGCAGTCATCATTCATCATGTTCTTCTGCCTCATCCTTCATCTTTCGAAATTCGCCATTGGCGCAGCGGAGCCGCGAAGACTTGCGTGTCCAAGCAGAACATGGGAACGAGGGAAACGAGCCGCGCGGCGCATGTTCTGTCTCCCTATCTCCCTATCTCCCTATCCCCCACCAACTCGCGCGGCGTGAACAGGTTCATCGGCACCTGGAAACCCATCGCGGCGAGTCGCTGCATGTGCAACGGCTGATAACCGGTCGCATAATACGCGCCTTGCAACTTGCCGGAGGCGTCGCTGCCCATCAGGCGATACACAAAAATGTCTTCGACGATGTATTCCCCCTGACCGAATCCCGACATTTCGGAAATACGCATCACTTTTCGTTCGCCGGTGTGCAGACGGGCGATGTGAATCAGAATCTGAATCGCCGACGCGATGTATTTGCGTCCGACCAGCGTCGGCAGGTCGGCCCCCGAGAGGGCGATCATCAATTCGAGGCGGTCGAGCGCGTCGCGGGTGTCGTTGGCGTGAATGGTGCTCATCGAACCGTCGTGACCGGTGTTCATGGCCTGCAACATTTCGAGCACTTCCCCGCCGCGGGCTTCGCCGACGATAATGCGGTCGGGCCGCATCCGCAAGCTGTTCTTGAGAAGTTCGCGTTGCGAGATTTCGCCGCGGCCTTCGACGTTGGCGGGACGCATTTCGAGCGAAACGACGTCGGGCTGCTGCAACTGCAATTCGGCGGTCTGTTCGATGGTGATCACTCGCTCGGACGTCGGAATAAACCGGCTGAGATTGTTCAGCAGCGTCGTTTTGCCGGCGCCGGTACCCCCCGAGATGAGAATGTTGAGACGCCCCTGCACCGTCAGTTTGAGGAATTCGGCCATCTCCGGCGCGAGCGAACCCAACCGGACCATATCTTCGAACAACAGCGACTTCGATTTGAAACGGCGAATCGAAAGCGTCGGCCCGCGCAACGCCAGCGGCGGAATCACCGCGTTCAAACGCGAACCGTCGGGCAATTTGGCGTCGACCATTGGCGAGACTTCGTCGATCCGCCGGCCGGCCCGGCCGACGAGCCGATGAATCAACTGCAACAGATGCCGATCGTCGGCGAAGCGGACGTTTGTTTTTTCGAGAATACCGTTGCGTTCGATGAACACGCGGTCGGGACCGTTGACGAGCACGTCGCTGACGTCGTCCTGCATCATCAGCGGTTCGAGCGGGCCGAACCCGTAGATTTCATCCAACAGTTCGCCGACCATCAGCTCGCGGTCGCTCCCTTCGAGCGAAACTTCGGGCTGTGCGCAGAGGTAGGTTGCCAGCGACCGGAGTTGTGTGCGAAACTCGTGATCGCTCAACTGTCCGGCTTTCGACATGTCGATGGCGTCGACCATCTGCCGATGCAGGCGAGTCTTCAATTGCTGGAAGGCCTGTGTCGTTTCGCCGCTGTGGTCTGGCGGTGTGATGATGTCGATCATATGTGCGTCACCGTTTTATCATTTAGAAATCCTAACATAACCTCTGTGCCTCACGATTTATTGCAAACGTTCGGGCGTTTTCGAGAAGCACAACCGGTTATGTTAGAGTCTCTTAGATTCGAAGAACCCTCGCTTGCGCTTCGGGCTGGTATTTTGACCTCTGGCTCTTGTCTCTTGACCCTCGACTCTTCTCTGCTACTGCGTCACTTGTATCTTGTAAACGTAAGGATTCGCCGGAACGGTGCTCGTGGCTTCGTCACCCGGCAGCGTCGCCGGCAGTGCGGTTCGTGTGATCACGACGGCCGGCTGCAGCACGATTTGAACTTTCTGTTGCGGCACGACGTCGACGGCCATGATGCGGGCGCCGACGAAGCGAGTCAGCGTCAAACGAAGCCGACGCTGCGATTGCACCGACGAAGCTGGCGTCTTGCACAAACACACGATCCGGCATTCGCCGATCATCTCTTTCAGTACCCGGCACTCGGCCTGCGTGAGTCGTTCTCGTCCCCAAAGGTCGACCGTGTTTGGCGACAAGCGAATTTCGCCCGACATCGATTGCAAGTCAGCCGGCCGCCAGCCGGTTTTCAGTTGCCGTAGCGAGGCATTCCGTTCGCCGACCGGGCCGAGTTCGATGAAACAATGATTGGAAATGCTCTTCGATTCGCTCGACCACTGAAGCACGATTTCCGGCAAGCCGTCGGACCCGTCGGTCACCGCGCCCGTCACCGGATCGAAGCGGTATCGATCGTTCCCTTGAAATTGTTCGATCTGCCGCGTCCATGTTTCGAGTTGCGTTCCCGCCGGATCGCTTTCGAGCACGGCGATCGGCAACACGGGAGCCGGAAGATTCTGATGCGGCCGCAGTCCGACGATGCGGTTCCCCCAAGAGGCTTCGGCGCGGGCTGCAACGTCACCGGCGAATTCGTCGGTCAGTTCTTGAAACAGCAAGGCGACGGGATTGTTTCGCGAACGGCTTCGATAGGCGCTGACCACGACCGACGTCGGACGATTGTTCGTTTCGAGAAAGAGAACCTGATCGGTCTCGGACTGCCGGGCGAGTTTTCCGAAGCGGACGTCGCCGGTCTCCGAGAGGTCGAGCGAAACGTTGTTTCCCGCGACGGTATTTTGTGCCGCGACGTCGCCTGCCGTTTGTCTCGCGATCTCGATTCGTTGTTGTTGCCAGTCGTTCTCGTTCTGGCGGAGATTCGGATACTTCAAAAGCTCTTCGTCGATCAGGCTGCGGCACGCCGCCAGCGCGGCTCCTTCGGCGACGGTCAGGATTTCCGACTTGGCCGAGGCGAGCCAGAGGCGGTCGAGCACCAGCGCAATTCCGCCGCCGACGACGAGGATGGCAATCGCCACCAAAGGGACGATCACGCCTCGACGAGACGCTGTTGTTGTCGCAGGAATTGGGATCGGTCGTTGCATGTTTTATCCGCTGCGGCGCTCAGGCCGACGGTGAATTTGGAGTCGGCGCGGTTTGCTGGTTGTCGGTTCCTTGCGTTCCCGGCGTAGAAGTTCCCGTTCCCGTCGATGAACCGGAACCTGCCGCATCGTTATCGCGCGGGGCGTAGTCGTTCATGTCGCGAACTCCGCGATCGACCCGCCGGGCGTTGCGTTTTCCGCTTTCGAAATAGACTTCCGTTCGGCCCGTGCCGCGGAAGATTTCGGCGAGATACGGCGGAGCCGGTTTCGCAATCGGTTTGAGACCGAGAATTTGTTCGAGCGTGATGCGTTCGCGGGCGTCGAGCGCCAACCCGCCGTCACCCTTTCCGGTGGGATTGTACGTCAGCGTGATGCCGCCGTGTTTCTGCGCGAGAATCATGATGTTGGCCTGGTCGGGGGTCATTTCGAGTGTCACATTGTTGCCGGAACTTTCGATCGGTCCCTGCGAGAAATTGCGATTGATGGCCAGAATGCGCACGCCGCGGAATAATGTCAGCGTCAGCCCCCCCTGCATCCGTTCGTCCTGCGAGCCCTGCCCCGTCGACAGATGCACGTTGACGAACTGATTGGGCTTGATAAGTCCGTCGACCATCGCGACCGATTCGGCAAGGCTGACCGCCACGGCGACGTTATTCGGATCCATTTTGAAGTTGGGAAATTCATCGATCTGATACAGCGCATCGGCACGTAGCGGCGTCGCCGCCGGAAGTTTCGATTTAGCGACGCGGCCGATGATCACGCGGTTGCTGAGCAGGATATCGGGGGTCAGGTCTTTGATGTTGACCGGGCCCATACCGAGATGGCTGGCGGTGATGGTCGTCCCTTCCGCCACTTCCGACACGAGCATCGGCACGTTGCGCGTGGTGATTTCGGGGATCGGTTCGTCGACGGCGAACATCCGCTTGGCGACGAACGCAAAGACGAGAAAGCCGATGACGCCGAACATCATCAATGAGACTTTTGCAGGCGTAAGATTTTTCACCGAAAACTCCTGAAGTCGAAGGATGAGGGATGAAGGATGAATCAGAAAAAATCAACGGCGAGATTCTTCTTCTGACTCATCCTTCATCCCTCATCCCTTGTCTTTCTCACTCTTTTACATAGCTGGTTTCTGCATACAAATATTGGCTCTGGAGCGAGTAACCGATCGGCCAGAGCAAGTCGGGGGAGGCGTTTTGCATCGGGACACGGACGGCGACGCCGACGGGGTCGCCGCTTTGTTCGCCGAGGTCGACGTGAATGTTCAATCCGCCGTGCAGCCGCGGGCTGAGCGTATTACGGATCGCCGAGATGACATCCTCTTCGGTGACGCCGGAGAGCATCGCGGTCCGCGCGCCGGTTCGAGCCGCTTCGGTGACTTCCGACCGGGCGAAGAACAACAGCGAGAACTCGAGCATTCCGAGCAGCATGAAGAGCAGAATCGGAAGCACGAAAACGAGTTCCATCGACAGCCAGCCGCGTCGATTAGGATCCGACCCCTTTTTCAATATCGATCGCGGACTCTCGGAGCGCAAAGCAACAACCGCAAGGCGGTTTTCCTGCGTGCCTCTCCGATAGAACGTTTGCCGCTGCATGGCTCGATGGCATCCTGCATCAAGGGTCGTGATTGTGACGGACGGTGAACCGGGTGACGAAAAATTCGATTCCCGCGATTACGCCGTTTACCACTCCCCCAAGCCGAACGCATCAAGCGGTAACGCTTTGTACTATTTGGGGAGTTGCCAGATCATGACGAACCACGTGGCCAACGCCACAGGTATGGCAAACGGCATAATCCGGCGATGTTTCCGCTGTTCGAGGGGATCGTACTTCGCTGTCTCTCTTTCATTTTCGGTGTTTTCCTTCCGAAAGTATTTGCGGACTGACCGAGAGAAGCCGCGAGTTCCCACGCTGTAGGCCATCGAAACGATTGTACCGAATAACACGAACACGATTGAGAAGATGAGCACGAAGAGCGTTTTCTTCCAGCCGAGCCAGACGCTGAGGGCGCCCATCAACTTGACGTCGCCCCCTCCGCCTCCCCCCACCGCAAACAGGATGAACAGCACGCCGAACCCGACGACGAAGCCGAGCAGCGCGTCTTGCAGACCCAGCCAGCCCCCCATGACGGTCTGAAAAATCAGTCCCGCCACGCAAAACGGCACGGTCAGTTTATTCGGAATCTTCCGGAAGCGCAGATCGGCCATCGCGGTGACGAGTGTGAACACTCCCGCGGCGACTAATGTGACGATGTCGTGTGTGCTGAGATTTCCTATCACGATCGGACCTTTCCCCTGGAGTCCCCGCCTGCGCGGGTCTCCTCATCAAGTTCGTTGGTTCGCCAGTTATGCATATTGAACCCGTCTTTACCGCCATCTCTTTCTCCCTCTGTCTCCCTCTCCCTCTCCCTCTGGGAGAGGGCCGGGGTGAGGGTGCCTTTCAAATGTCGAATGTCGAAATCCGAATGACGAATCAATGACGAAATCCGAAACGTGCCGCGCCGATAGGCGCCCTTCGTCATTTGAGCCTTCGTGCTTCGGATTTGATTCGACATTCGAGCTTCGACATTCGACATTTAAAAACCAAAGGCACCCTTCATCCGGCCTGCGGCCACCTTCTTCCGGAGGGAGAAAGATTGCATTCCATTGCTCCCGCGCTTACGTTTCGGGGTATCATTCAATGCCGGCGGCATGTCAATCGTCGATTGACGTTGCACTAGGGACGATACGGAGCACCCTTCAGAAAACCACATTCGCGAGCGCTGTTTCAAAAAAACATAGCTCACGATTTGAAAAGGCCACGTGCTATTTACTTTCGTCAACCGGCACGCCGCGTTCATCAAACGGTGGAAAGCGTGCATTTTGAGGGCCGCAAGGCGATATTCGCCTCTGGGGATGACCGGCCGGCTTCCGCCTCGTCCCGTGAAAATCTCAAAACTGATGCGATCGATTCACACGGATGATTCTCACGAAACGGTTCGATCGTTACACTTGCCGTAACACGGCGGGAGTCCGCGTCAGGAGAGTAGAAAACCCCGGCAGGGAGAAGATCTTTTGAGCTTCAGCGAGTTTTTACCCACGGCCAAGACGGCGGCGCATCTTGCCGGCGAAGTTCTGCGGTCGTGGGCCGAGCGATTTACGATTACGGAAAAGAGTCCCGCCAATCTGGTGACTGAGGCCGACTTCGCCGCGCAGACGGTGATACACGAGTTGATCCGCGAGAAGTATCCCGATCATAATTTTCTCGGCGAAGAGGGACTGAACGAATCGCATCACGCTTCGGGGTTTCGTTGGGTTATCGATCCTTTGGATGGGACGTCGAATTACGCGCATCGCTTTCCGTATTACGCCGTCTCGATCGGACTGGAATGCGAAGAGGAACTGGTGTGCGGCGTGATTTACGACCCGACCCGCGACGAACTCTTCTGGACCGTCAAAGGCGAAGGGGCGTGGGTGAACGAAAAACGGCTGAGTACCAGCAAAAACCTGACGCTGGATAAAGCGATGCTGATGGCGAGTTTGCCGGTCGCGGTGCGGGCACATCACCCGGCGGTCAATCGGTTTCTGCGGGCGGTGGGACAGGCGCAAACCGTACAGCGTTCCGGTTCGGCGGCGCTCAACCTGGCCTATATCGCGGCGGGACGGCTCGACGGGTTCTGGTCGACGAACCTAATGCCCTGGGACATGGCGGCGGGCGTGCTGCTGGTCCGCGAGGCGGGGGGAGTGGTCACGCAACTCGACGGCGGAACCTTCCGGCTCGAACGCCCTTCGCTGCTGGCCGCCAACAGCGAGAATTTGCATCGCGAGATGGTGCAGATGCTCGCCTGAGGTCGCCGCCAGACGCTCCGCAAAATACACAATCAAAAACGAAGAAGAAATCGCCGCAAAAAACGCAATAAACGCAAAAAAAAGAAGTCTCCACTCCTGTATTTTTGCGTCCTTTGCGTTTTTTTGTGGCTATTCAGCTTTTCTTCTCTGTGGCGTTCAAAATTTGCACACGACGCTAAAATTCTGAAAATCGTTAAATTCGCGAACTTGCAAAGTTGGCAATTTCTGACACTTGGGGCAAAAATCGGCTGACCTGACCCGGGGCCGTTGAGTAAGATGGTAATAGATGCTCTACGCAATTAAAGTTGAGTCGGGAACGGCATGAATCGTCCGCAGTTGATCAATGTGAACCAGGGACGAGTCGCGCGGAGCGTGATCGTCGGCCTGTGGCTATACATCTGCTTGGGGACGCTGGTCTCTACCGGTATCGCTCAGGAACCGGCCGACGCCGAGAAATCCGCCTCCCCGGCGAATGCTCCCGCGGGAAACGCCGATGCGAATCTTCCAAAGTCGAAGGACTCACTCCCCGCTCCGGCCAAACTTTCGGAAGTCGATTCCGACGTCGTTTACATCCCCGGTGCCGACAGACGGCTCATCAAAATTCTGGCATCGACCAAGCTGGATGATTTTTTGAAATGGCTCAAAACGGCGGACGGGCCTGCCGGCAGGACGCAGCCGGATTACGGCATCACTTCGCTGCACATCACCGGTTCGGCCGACGACGAACAAGCGGTGCTCAAGATCGTGGTCACGCTGCAACTGACCGTCGACGATCAATGGGTACGAATTCCCTTAAATCTGCACGAAGCCGTCATTCGCAATACGGTTTATCGCGGCAAGGGAGATGCGATTCCCGCCCGTACGGAACAGGCCGCGGCTCCCCGTCAGCCCGGTTACGACTGGTGGTTTTTCGGCAAGGGAACCCACGAACTCGAACTCGAAGCGCTCGTGCCGGTCGTGACGCAATCGCCGACCCGGCGGATGCAATTGACGCTGCCCCATGCGGCGGTCGGATCGATGCAACTCGCCGTTCCGTTCGAACGCTTTCAAATCAAACTTCCCGAGGGGGCGACGAGTCTCGTCGACAATGTTCCGGGGAAAATCGAACTCGTGGGGCTCGATCCGCAACTCGACGTCGCCTGGCAGCCCGCCCCCGAAACGCAGCCCATCGATCTGGTGCTGCAGTCGGCGGTGAGTCCGATGGATCTCGATTTTACCGGTGAAACGGTGCTGCTGAGCGCCACGCAAAAGGTCCGCGCGCTGCAGGGAACATTTGACAAGATCGCGGTGACCATGCCGCCGGATTTCGAACTGCTCGACGTCGAAGGGCAAACGTATCGAAAGCACGAGTTCGCCGAAGATGATGCGGGCAAAGTCGTCGTCAGTTTCATCGAACCGACGAAGGGCCCGATCGAACTGAAGTGGACGTTGCAGGCTCCGTTTCCGAGCAAGGGAATTCCGTTCGCCGTCGAAGGGTTTCAGGTCGAACGAGCCCAGCGTCAGACCGGCGAGATTCAGATTCGCTCGTTCGAAGGCTACCGCATCCGTCGCCGCGAAGGGGAAGATCGATTCATTCACCGCATCAACGTGAGCGACTCCGGCATCGAGGACCGCGTGAGCAGCGCCTACCGCTTCCTGAAGCAGCCGTTTCGTCTCGTGCTCGACGTGCAGAAAGAAGAGCCCTATTTCCTGGTGACGCCGGAGGTGCTCGCGCACGCGACCGAAGGGGACGTCGATTTGCAGTGCCGGTTTCGATTTCAGGTTTACCGCGGCGCGGTGTCGAACGTGGTGATCAAATGGCCGATGGCCGTGCAGGAAGGCTGGGTGATCGATCCCGTGCAAACGCCCGGGTTGATCGAATCGGTGACGATGACCGAAGAAGAAATGGGGGAAGGGGACGCGACGGAGTCGCGCTGGCATTTGAAATTCGTGGCGCCGAAAACCGGCAATTTCGAAATCATGTTGAACGCGCGCCGGCCGATCGAAAGCGACGGACGGAAACTGGCCTGCCATCTGCCGACGGCGGAAGCTTCGAGTCAGGCGCCGACGGTGATGGCGTGGATTCTTGCGGAAAACGTCGAGAGCGAGTTGAAACCGGTCGGGTCGACGACCTTGCGGTCGGTCCTGCCCACCGCGCTCGCCGCGAAAATCGAGGTGCCCGCGGAGTGGACGTCGCTGCGCCAGTTTATGTGGCGGATCGATTCGGTCGAGCAATTCCTCGAAGTCGGCATTAAGAAATTTCCGCAACGGATCGAAGCCGAGACCGATATCGATGCGGTCATCGGCGAAAAGCAGGTTGAAGTCCGGCAACGCCTGAAATACGACGTCTCTTACGAACGGATCGCCCTGCTGCGGGTGACCGTTTCGAGTGATTTGGCTCCCCGTCCGAAATTCTTGATGGACGGGAAACCGCTGACGGCGACCTGGAATGAAGAAAGCAATTCGACGGTCGTTTCGGCCCGGCTGGAACTCCCCGAACCCCGTCTGAAACATTTCGAAATCAGCGCTCAATACACCGTTCCCGTTGAATTGAAGTCCGAGGAGGACGACGATTCGGCGATCCAATTGCCGATCGTCCAGTCGTCCGACGCGGCCTTCAAGTCGACGCGGATTTCGTTTCAGCAGCAGCCGATCTGGGAGGTCGTCGTCTCCGGGCAAAACTGGCAAAGCGAAGTCGCGACGGAAGAGGCTTTGGTTTTTCGCTCGACGAATCCACAGTCTCACGTGCCGCTGACGATTCGCAAATATCAGGGAGAACGGCAGCGGACGTTGACGATTCCTCGTGCGGTCGTCCGCGCGCAATTTGCGCCCGACGGCCAGTCGATGACTCGCGTGCAGTATCGGATTCAAGGATCGGGGCGCGAAATCGAGATTGCGATTCCGGACGAGTTGCAGTTGATCAACGCCTGGATCAACCAGAATGCGATCGCACTCGAAGGGACCGGCGACAAGTCGAAACAGCGCACGAATTATCGCATTCCGCTGGCCGGCGGGTCGAATGCGGCACCGTCAGAATCGTCGTCATCACCCTCCGCGACGGCTTCGGTCGTGCTGACGCTGGATTTGCGGTCGACGTCGTCGCCGGCTTTTGACTGGATCGATCGGCAGCACATCGCGTTACCCGAAATCCCCGACGATTATCTGATCCAGCAGACGATTTGCCAGGTGATCTTGCCGGGAGCGCAGCATCTCGCGGATTATCCGGAAGGTCTGTTGCCGCAGTTTTCGTGGCAGTTGACGCCGCGGGGCTGGCTGCGTCGTCCGCTGGCGGAATGGTCCGAGCCGAAGAACTGGATCGGCACGGCCGCGGAGGTTCCGCCGCCGTTGAGCGGGTTCGACAGCGGCAACGGTTACGTTTTCAGTCGATACGGCGAGGTCGAAGACGTGTCGATCCGCACGTTACATCGCTCGCTGCTGGTGCTGTTCGGTGCGGGGCTGAGTCTTGTGGCGAGCGCCCTGTGGCTAAACGTTCCTCGCGTGCGGCATCCCTATTCGCTGATCGTGCTGGCCTTGGCGGCTTCGCTGGCGGCGATGTGGCACGAGGCGATCGTCTTCTTGTTGCTGCAGCCCTTCTTCGGCGGGCTGCTGCTGGCATTTCTGGCGTTCGCCATTGACCGCCGCTACCGTCGCGAGACCGCACCGGCGGTCGTGACGCTGGGTTCGACGAACGAATACATGGTGCCGATCTCGTCGGCTTTTCATGCGGCGCCGGTTCCTGCGTCGACGCAAGGTTCGGGGTCGGGAAGCGCGTCGATCCCGCCGGGGGTCGGGTCGGAAGATCCGACGACGCTGCGTCCCGCACACGGCGGGGGGCAGCGCGAATCGGTCTCGATCGCCGAGCGAGGCAGCCGGGTATGATTCTCACCTGCCGCGCCGGGACGACGACGGATGGCGTCGCGACAGGCCCCGCCGGCTGTCGCGGGGGACGCGCGAGCGCCTGCATGCCGGGCTGCGTGCTCGCCGGATTGGCACTCTGGCTGCTGCTCGGCGGGTTTGAAGCGGTTTTGTGCGCTCAAGAGGTGAATCCCGTCGTTCAAGACGGAAATCGCAACGGCGACGAACCGCCGCGCGGTCAACGGGGCGATGCCGGCGCGGCGAGCCGCGGCCGCATCGGGATCGAGAATGCCGAACTTCCGCGCGTGAATTTGCGAGAGATTCTCGTTCCCGCCGATCGGCCCGAAGAATGGCCCGCGGGGGACTGGCAGCCGATGTCCCGCCGCGATTTTGTTTCGGCGTGGAAGTTGTTGCGTCCGAGAAAACCGGGGCCGCAGCCGGTCTGGATCGAACGGGCCCAATACTCGGCGGTTTTTGCGGAAAAGTCGCTGCGCTCGGGACGCGGGAGCTGGGTTATTCATCGTCATGCGGACGGGCCGCAGTTTTTGGAAATCGAACCGATGGGATTGGCGGTTTCCGATTTTCAGTCGAGCGGGAACGACGCCCTCTGGGGGGCTGCGCCTTCCGGCCGCAACGTGATGCTCGTTGCCGACGATCGATTGACGGCCGATTTCTCGTGGACTCTCGAAGGTCTTCAGCGCCGCCACTCCGTGGTGTTCGACGTGCACATTCCGCCGGCGACGACGTCGGTTCTGCGGCTTCACCTGCCCGAGGGGATGCGGCTTGAAAGTTCGGTGAGCGAAGTCAGCGGTCCCGTCGCCACGGCTGAAGCGGGATGGAATCTATGGGAGGTCGACCTCGGTCAAGCGACGTCGTGCCGCTTGACGGTGCGCGACGTGCTGCCGACCCCCGCCGTTTTGCCCCAATGGATGATTCGACAGCAAACGACGTACGTCGTCCGTCAGGAAGGGGCGGAAATCATCACCGATCTGAACGTCGAAACGACCGGCGAACCGGTCGATCGATTTCAAGTCCCGATTCCGGCGGGAGTCGACGTCTACTCCGTCTCGTACGGCAACGACCCTTCGGTTTTATGGTCGGTGGCGATCGATTCCGCATCAAACGAAAACGTGCTGACGGTCAAACTCCCCGATCCCGTGCGCGGTCCGCTGCGGCAGATCCGCATCAACGGTTTCGCCGAAGCGGTGGTCGATCAGGATTGGCAGCTCCCGATCTTCCGCATGTCGGGATTGTTTCTGCAGGGCGGCATTCAATTGACGATCGAGCCTCCGCTGCAGTTGAACGAAATCACGACGCAGGGGTGCCGGCTGCAGAAAACGTCGACCGGCGCGACGACCGGGACGACGTATCAACTGGTGCAGAACGATTCGGCGGCCGGGCTGACGATCCAAATCGCGTTTCCCGCCATTCAACTCTCGGCACGGGTGCTGCATCACCTCGCTCACGAGTCGTCGGGTTGGTCGTGGGCGGCGGAGATGTCGCTGCGGAGCCGTTCGGGGTCGACGTATCAAATCCGCAATCTGTTGCCGGTTCGCTGGGATATCGCCGAGGTGCAACTGGCAGGACCGGAGTCCGACACCGGTCAAATTTTGAAGTGGACGATCGAACCGGCGACGGCGGAACATCAATGGCTGATTCTCGACGTGGCCAAAGCCGTGGACGGGGAACATCCGCTGTCGCTCCGATTGCGCGCGAAGCAGACTCCGGGAACCGCGGAAGACGTGCTGAGTTTTCCGTACCTGGAGCCGCAGGCGTGTCAGCTTTCCGAAACGGTGTATGCGGTTCATTCCCCCGGTCAGGAGCCGCCTCACGAGCAGTTGGCCGACGGAATGCAGCCGGCGTCGGCCGATGCGTTGAGCGCAAACTGGTCGGCGTCGCCGTTGTATCGGTCGCTTCAGGAGAACGCGCAGCCGGCGTTGTGGTTCGCGACGTCGTTCAATTCCGGTGAAGGGACGCAACTCGAGTTTCCTCATGTTCGTCAGGGTCTAACGGGGACGGCGACGGTGGAATACGAATTTCTCGCCGACCGCTTGTTCGAGCGGTATTTCATTTTCGTCGAACCGGTGTCCGAGCCGATCGACCGCATTCTCGTGTATGTTTCGGGGACGGGTCCGGAATTCGAATGGGAACAATTGTCGGATCGCGTCGTTCCCGTCGACGTGCAGCGTCTGCCAGGGGACCGGCATCAGAATTGGAACCTCCCCGCCAAAGGCGAACTGTGGGAAATCCGTCTGCCGGAAGCGACGCAAGAACCGATTCGGCTTCGCGCGCAGCGCATTCGTTATCATGCCGGGCAAGCGGCGGGACAACTCGTCTTTCTGCCGCAGTCGAAATCGTTTCGCGGCACGATCGAATTGCACGGCCCCAAGGGCATCGAGCTCGAAACCGTCACGACGGCGCGAACGCTGCAGAACCAGGAAGTGATTTCTCAGGATCAAATCTCCGAACCGTCGGCGAGGATTCTTCAATGGGAATACGACGACGTCGCCGAAACGTTCGAAATGCATATCAAGCCGGGGCTGAACGGCGGACAAGCGAATCCGGCGGCGATGGTCCATTTGCAATCGCGCATTTTCGCCGATGGGACGGGCGAGAATCAGCATCGGGTGCGGTTCGACTTGCTCGGCGACGTGCGGTCGGTCGAGTTTGTATACGAGCTTCCGTCACATGTGAACTGGATCGCCACCCGCGTTAACGGACAAGAAGTACAACCGCAGTACCGCGGGACGCAACACGTCGTTTCGATGAGCCGCGCGGTGGGAGACGATGCCTCCGCAACTCGCGAAAGCCATCAGATTGAAGTCGAATATCAGGAGCCGGCAGAGTCGATCCGGCTGCGGGACCGAATGCACATTCCGCTGCCGCGCGTCGACGTTCCGGTGATTCAATTCGATTGGGACGTGCTGTTGCCCGACGGGTATTTCCTCGAATCGATACCGCGCGGCTTGAACGGCCTCGACGAGGCCGAATCGTTCGGCTGGAAGTCCCGCTGGTTCGGTCCTCTCGGCAGAAGCCGGACGCAGCACGGATTCAATCCGTTCGATTCCTCGGCTTGGCGCGGCATGTATCATCGCTTGCGCGGCGATGAGGCCGACACGGCGGACGGCCGGGGAACGTCCGACGGCGAGTTGTGGCAACGCATCCATTGGCAAGGCCGGCTGTTTCCTGCCGCTCCGTCGCTCGTCGTCTGGAACGAAAGCCAATTGACGTGGATCGGCTGGTTTGCGTTCTGGTGCACGCTGCTGATCGGCGGCGCCGTGCGCATTTACACGCCGAGCGCGTTGACCGGCGTGGCGGGGATTACGTGGTGGTCGCTGCTGCTGGCTGCGGTCTGGTTCGCCCCCGCGCCCTTTTCGGTTCCGCTGGGAGGAATCGCGTTCGGTTCGATCTTGATCGCCTGTTTGCCGAGCGCCTGGATGCACAAGGCATGGTTCGTCGATCGCCGGGTTCCCGTTTCACGAGCGGTATCCGGTTCGGAAGACACCGTGCCGATCATCGACGGGACGCACGGCATGACCGGCAGCGCTTCGCTGATGATTCTGCTCGTGCTCAGTCTCGCCGTCAGAGCCGGTGCGCAGACCGAATCGGGGGTCGCCGCCCCGCTGCCGACGGGTCGCGATTCGGACGCTTCGGTCCCAACCCGGCAAAAAATCGAAGATGCCGGCGAGACGTGGGACGTGCTGGTTCCCTTTTCACTTGAGGGCGAAAGTGGCGACCAAAACGATCTGGTCTATTTGAAATCCGATCAAGCGGTGCGGCTCGCCGCGTACTCCGCGCGGCTGCAGTCCGGCGGCGTCGACTATTTAATCACGTCGGCGGAATATCTTGGACATTGGGATCGGGACAATCATCTTTCGATCGAAGCGAAGTTTCGGCTCGCCGTTTTTGCCGATGCGGAGCATCCGACGACCGTGATCGATTTGCCGATCCGGCACGTTCATCTCGCCCGCGAATCGGCTTGCATCGTCGACGGAAAGAGCCATCCGATTTTCGCGGTTCCCGAGCGCAACGGATTTACGATCGAGTTGAAATCGCGTCTTCTCAGTCCGGCTCCCCCTCCGCTGCCCGAAGAGGCAGACGCGGAAGTGAACGGCGAAGCAAACCGCCCATCGGCAAACGCCTCCCAAAACATTCAACTTCGCGAGGTGACGCTGTTGCTGCATCCGGTCGTGAAACAGCAGAACGACGGCGGGAGTTTTCTCATCGAGATTCCGGCCGTCTCTCAAAGTCAGTTTCGCCTCGCGTTCGCGCAGCCGCCGGCGGATGTCCGCGTGAACGACCGGCGAGGCGATCTTCCGGCCGCCGAAATCCCGCGGGAATTCGCCGTGCCGCTCGGGCGGCAGACTCGACTGGCGGTTTCGTGGAACCGGCAGCCGCAGGTTTCCGCGCCGGTTGTTCTAAGCGTCACGCATCAAAGTCTGCTCGAATTCTCTCCCACGGTCGTTCGCGGGCAAAGCCGCGTGCACCATCGGACCGTCAGCGGCAGCGTCCGCGACGTTTTGTGGGACGTGCCCGCGGGAGTGGTCGTCGAAAAGGTGACGACGGAGAAACCCTCGACGTTCGAAGTCTTTTCCGACGCCGACGGCGGCAGGCGATTGCTGGTCGAATTCGCCGAACCGGTGCCTGAGGAATTCGTGGTCGACGTCGAGTGGCTTTCGCCGGTGACGTCGGACGGCAGCGGACGGATTTCGATCTCTCCGCTTTCCTGGCTGGGGCGCGCCGCCGCCGAGGCCGAGGCAAAACTCGAAGACGTGCAAGCGGCGGTGGCGGGTCTTCCGGGTTACGAACTGCTCTCGTCGACCGACGAGCAGATGATCCTCCGGGACATTCCCGCCGAGGAATTTTATAAAAAGTGGGGCCTCGACGGAGAATCTCGCCGGACCGCGTTCATCTCGTCCTTCGTTCCCGAAAGCCGCATCGCCTTTGAACTGCGTCCGCTGCGGAGCGTGAGAAAGGCCCGGCAGGATGAGATTTTTCACTTCACGCGCCAGCGGGTGCAATGGTCGGTAACGATCGAAGTCGAGACGTCGCAGACGCCGGCCCTCGTTCACGAAATCGTTCTCGATCCCGCGATTCAATTGGAAGAGATCTCGGTGAAACAGGACGAAGCCGAGCGGTTGTCGCATTTCATCCGTCAGAACGACCGTTTGAAGCTGATTCTCAAAGACCTCACGTCGTCGACGCAGTTGATCACGCTGCGGGGGTTTCTTCCCGCGATGATCGGCGCCGCCGTGCCGCTTCCGCGCGTGCATTATCAGGCGGACGTGATGGACCGGGCGACGGTGGCGATTCGTCATGATGCGGCGCTGCGGCTCGACTTGACGCCCGACGAACGGTGGCAGACCTTCTCCGCCGACCAGGACGTCGTTCCTCCCGGCGTCGACTGGGCGACGCTGGGACGTTTTGTCCGTCAGCCCGAGAATCAATCGTCCGAAGATCAACCGGCCGAACGGCAGTCGATCCGCAGTTCGGCGGAGTCGATGCGCAGTCCCGAACTGTCGCATTTCACGGCCTTAAAACCGAAGTCGGGAAAAACCTGGATCGTGCGCATGCTCTGGCACGTCGAACAATTTCACGGTTCGCAGCCGATGCTCCGCATCGAACTCCCGGCGGAAGTCGACGCTCCCCGCATCGTCTCGGGCCCGACGGCGAAGATCGAACCGGCCGATGCCGCGGGCGGTTCGCCCGTTGTGACGTTCGTTCCCGATGCCGCGGATCCCGCCGGTCACGTGCTGGTTGTGGAAGGAGAATGGACGATCAAGGGAGACGGTTCGTGGGCGGTCCCGGTCGCTGCCCTTCGTGGCGGCGACGTGACGCAGCGCTGGCTGATGATCTCTCCGCGCGACGTGATGCGGCCGCAGGAGGGAAGCGAACGGCAGGTTCCCGAGGAGATGCCGCTGTGGAGCCGTCCGGTGTTGGAGTCGTTTTTCCCGGGGAACATTGCCCGCTTGTATAGCAAGGCGGAGGGTGCGTGGACGCTGACTCCCGCGGCGTCGCGCGAACAGCAGGCGCAGTTGACGATAACCTGGATGCGGTCGGAATGCCGGTTCGATGCCTCGACCGGATGCATGGGCCGAACCGAAATCTGTGCGGAATCGGCGCCGGGCCGCGTGCTGAGAATCGATTTTCCCGCGGGATCGCGGCTGGTCGCCGTGCTGCTCAATGGTGCGACGTTGTCGGCAGCGGTCTCGGAGCGCGGGGAACTCGCGGTCCCCTTGGGAACGCCGAATTCGTCCGGTTCGGTCAACGTCGTCGACTTAATCTGGCAGCAGCCGATCGATGCCTCGTGGCGGATTCTGCTCAGCACAAAACTCGACCTGCCGCGCATCAAGGAATTCGCGCCGGAGCGGCATTTCATCGAGATCATCACGTCGCCGCGGCAACGCCGGCTGGCGATCGCCGGTATGGTTCCGCTGGGAGAGCTGGAATATCATCTCGATCTGGCCGAACAGCTTTCGAACCAGGTTCAGAATTCCGCCGAGAACAGTCCCGACGGCAACGAGCGGCTGCGTCGAAATCTGGTGAGGGAACTGCGGTTCTTGAACGACTTCGAACGGGAGGAATCACGCTCGATATCGCGGCTGCCCGCCATGTCGGCGCGCTGGCGGGCGCTGCGGGATCTCTATGAAGACGATCTCGCCGCCGCGGCCCACGAAACGCCGGACGAATCGTTGTGGTTGAGCACGGCGTCTCGTTCGGGCGGAATTTTGACGAACGATTTCGTTCAAGGCGAATGGATCGGCGCGAAGGCCGATTCGAACATTGTCATCTGGTGGATCGACGCGCGTTGGTATCTCGGCCTGTTGGCGGCGTTCGCGTTCGGTCTCACGTGGTTTGCGCTGCGAAAAGTGACTTCCTGGACCGGTTCGATGCCATGGGATCTCTCGGTTCCCGTCTTTGCGATCGGTCTGACGCTCGTCTGGTGGCTGTTTCTCGAAGCGAGCCTGGTCGGCTTCTGCCTGTTCGTGTACGCCGTGTTCCGCTCGTGGAAGCAGTGGCGAACGCCCGCGGCCCGCGCCGCGACGTGAGCGTCAGGTTCTGACGCTCAATTGCCACACGATCACGGCCAGGCCCGCCATCGCACAGTAGGCGGCGAACCAGTGCAAGCGCCGCTGCGTGATCAGCCGGAGCAGCGTGCGCAGCGACATCCAGCCGACGAAGAACGAGGCGACCGTTCCGGCGAGAATCGCGCCCCACGGAATCGTCGCAGGCGTGGCGGATGCGGCCGTCGCCGCCGTGGCGGCATCGAAGACGTCCTTGAGCGTCAACACCGCCGCGCCGCCGATCGCCGGTATGGCGAGCAAAAACGAAAACGTCGCCGCCGATTGACGATCGAGCCCGAGAATCAGCCCCCCCGCGATCGTGCTTCCCGAACGCGAGACCCCCGGCAAAATCGCAAACGCCTGAAACAGGCCGATGCCGAACGCGCGTTTGAGATCCAGCGCGTCGAGCTGCCGTTGCGCCCGTTCCAATCGTTGCCCGGCGATGAGCAGCACGGCGGTGACGAGCAGACAACACCCCACCAACAGCGGATTGCCGAACGCCGCTTCAAAAAAATCCTTCAGCGAAAGCCCGATAACGACCGCGGGCAGCGTCCCCACGACGATCGCCGCGCACAACTTCGGCTGATGCAACAGGGCGAAGACGTCCTTGCGATAGACGACCAGAATCGAACCGAGCGTTCCGACGTGCAGCATGACGTCGAGCAGCAGATTCGTTTCGGCTTTCATCCCCAGCAGCGTTTCGACGATGACGAGGTGCCCCGACGAACTGATCGGCAGGAATTCCGCGATTCCCTGCACGATGCCGAGAATGATCGCTTCGAAGTAGGGGTCTGACATCAATCCGTCTTCCCTGACGTGGAGTATACGATGTGGCGATGACAATATCGGCGAGGTGAATTTCGGATGCGTCAGACCGCAGAAACTACAATCGGTCGAGCGCGTCGATCCAGCGGGCGAGATCTTCGACGGTCTCCCCCGGCGGGAACTCGTCGGCGTTTCCGGCCCACGTCGCCTTCGCCGCCGGGTATTTCATCTCGTGCAGTTTCTCGACCGATTTTTCAATCAGCGGTTGCATCGGGTCGTCTTCATGGCAGCCCAAATACCACTGCCAGTGGTTGTCGGGCTCGTGGTCGGGGGGAGGAATCAACAGCGGCGATTGCCACATCGCCACGCCCGCGAACAGGTCTTGTTCTTTATTCACCAGAAACTGAGCGAACGCCCCCGCGCCGCGGTAACTCAAGATGACCTTCCGAAAAGGATCGACGTTATATCGGCGGGCGATCTCCTCGATCGCCTCTTTGACGAAATCGGTATGCTCGGGCGACCATTCGGCGCGCTCGGATTTGGGCCCGAGGAGAATCAGCCGGCGGGTGTCGCAAATCGTCTTCCAGCGCTCGAGGACGATCGCTTCGTGCGTGTCGCCCGTGGGATGAATCCAGACGACGAGGCCGTACGTTTCCCGCGGATCGTAATCGCCGGGCACGTACGCCCAATAACTCTCTTCGCGGCCGGGGAGCGTTTCGTTCAACCGTCCCGTCGGTTCGGCGGGAGCCCCCTGCTTATCTTTGGCGTCCTCTGGTTTCTCCGCATCGGCGATCTGCGAAGTCCGCGTGGGCAAATCGTCCGGCGGCAGATCGTTCGGAATGATCGCGAGTTTCAGTTCGACGGCCGCTTTTTTTTGTTCTCTGAGCACGGTCAGTGCGATCGTGTCACCGGGCAGCGTGCGGCTGACGAGATCGCGCAACTGCGAATAATCTTTCACCGGCTGATCCTGAAACTGAACGATGCGGTCGCGACGCTGCAGCCCCGCCTCGTCCGCAGGACTCTTCGGAAAGACGTATCGAATCGTTACTCCCGCGGACTCATCACCCGGCTTGGCGTCGCCGGCTGACGTACGCAGCGGAAGGATCCCCAGGTAGCCCGATTCGTACGGCAGCAGTTCGGCGACCAGATGCACCGTCACCGTCAGCGAGTCCTCGCCGCGTTTGACGATGATCGCGACCTCGTCGTCGGCGTAATACCGTCCCATTTGCTGACGCACGTCGGCGATGCGTCGCACCGCTTCCCCCGCGACGGCGGTGATGACGTCGTTTTCCTTCAGTCCCGCCTGTTGTGCCGGCGAACCGTATTGCACGCGATCGATCGCCGGTTTCTCGGCGACGCTTCCGTTATGTCGGAATGAAATCCCCATCAGCCCGACGCGCAGGTCGGTTCCCGCTTTCATCCGTTCGGCGGCGTCGAGAGCGTCGCGGACCGGAATGGCGAAGCCGATGCCCGAATCGTACCACTCCACGCCGCTGGTCGCCGAATTTCCATCGGGCGATAACGGCACGAGAATGCCCAAGGCGTACCCCGATAAATCGACCAGCGGTCCGCCGTAATTGACGGGCGAAACCTTGGCGTCGGTCTGAATCGCTTTTCCCCAGACGCGCCGCACGGCGCTGATGATCCCGACCGAGATGTTCGGGCTCTCGGCGTCGAACGTCCAGCCGATGGCGATCGCCCACCGGCCGGGCTGAAACGATTCCTCGGCGGCGGGCGTGACCGGTATCAATCCGTCGGCTTCGACCTTGAGCAGCGATAACATCCGCAAATGATCGTTCGCGATCAGCTTCGCGGGAAATTTGCGACCTTCGTACGTCGTGACGACGATCGACGCCGGCCTGGAGATGAAGTTGAACGCACTCGAAAGAAGATAACCGTCGGAAGAAACGACCACGCCGGTCGTCGGTCCCGTGGGCGTGAGAATGTTATCGACCACTTCGATGCCGCCGACCGTTTCTATGCGGACCAGCGACGGCTGCGCCATCGCCGCGGCAGTTTGAAACGCCCGTTCTTCGAGATCTTCGAGCTCGCTCCCGGAGTTCTGCGCATTCGCCGCCGCCGCCGAAAAGAGAGCCGTCGCTGCGAGCATCAGGCACATCATCGCGATCGCGCGTCGCGGCGATGCGGTTATCGGTTGAGACATTCTCATGATTATTGTTCCTCCGGCGACCGCACGTCGAATTCGAACGTGACGAGCTGGTCGCCGCGGCGGACGACGATTTTCATCGTGTCTCCTTCTTCCTGGCGATTGACGGCTTCGCGAAACGCGCGGCAGGAGGAAACGAGTTTATCGTTCACGAACAGAATCAAATCGTCCGACCGCAGCCCCGCCGCTTCCGCCGGTGTGCCCGGGCGAACGGCGTCGATATAAGCCGGCGTGCGATACACGACGTCGGGGACGAGCACCATTCCCCACGTTTCGGGCCGGTATTGTGCGCCGGCCACCGGCGTCTCATCGTCTTCCGCCGCGGGCGCGTCGAAATTTCCCGTGATGATCTGATCGATCGAGACGCGGAGTTCGCTGATCGGCACGGCGTAGTTCAGCCACGTGCTGCTGTCGGTGTTCTTGAGTTCCTTACCGATCATCGCCAGCAGTTTTCCGTCGCGCGAAGCGATCACGCCGCCGCCGGCGCCGGGATTGTTCGTGACCGCGTCGAGAATATAGACCGGACCGGTATAGGGAGTCTCGTAACGCCCGCGCCGAGCCGACAGATTGGTCTTCGCGGCGATCACGCCGTGCATCACCGACACCGGTTCGTCGCCCGTCGCGACTTTGAACATATTGCTGAAGGCGAGCACGCGGGTTCCCAGATCGGCGTCTTCGACGTCGTTGAGATCGAAGTAGGGAAGCTGCAAGCCTTCGGCGTCGATTTTAAGGACCGCGAGATCGAGCGGAGGTTCGGCTCCCACGACCGACGCCGAGAACCGCCGGCCGTCGTTCAGCACCACGGTGACCTGGTCGCTGTCGAGCACGTAACTCCAGACCGTCGCGATATGCCCTTCGGGACTGACGAGAAAACCCGTACTGTAGGCGTAAAACCCTTTAAAGCCCTTGCCCGAGCCGAAGATTTTCACCATCCGCGGCTGCACGTAATCGATGGTCGATCGCGTCGATTCGGCGATCGCCGAAGTCGCGCATGTCAGCGACACCGTCGCGAAACACGCCATCAGCATCGCACGGCGCGAGCAGCGGTGCAAAGTGCGCGGAGGCTTCGATGCATCGTGCGAAGTGAGGAGACTTGTATTCATGGGTCACAAACTCGTGCGTCAATAATCGAACGGGAGATTTCGCTGAAGGCGAACGTCAATCATGAAAGAGTCATTAATCGGCGGGAACGGTCGGAGGCGTGATGGATAACTTCTCGACGTGAAACACGGCGAAGTCGCGGGCGGCGGTGCGCACTTGAAAATCCTTGGGAAATTGCCGTCCCTGCCAGTTCCCCCAATTCAAAAAACGGACTTCGCAATCGTCGGTCTGGTCGTCGAGGCTCGAATTGAAACCGACGAACCGGCCGTCCGACTTGCGGAAATACCAGAACGATTCCAATCCTTCGAACGACGTCGCCAGCACGTCGACCTGCGGGCCGAACCCGTCGAGCGGCTCGCTGCCGAGATAGTACAACTCGGCGAAACCTTCCTCGCGGCGAATCAGCATTTGCTTGAGCTGATGCAGCGCAATGAGGAGTCCCCCCGTTTCCGGCGGTTCATCGGCGAATTGCACGTCGTCCAGCGTCTGGAGAAAAACCTGCTCTCCGAGTTCCAGGCCGACGCCTTGAGGAGCGAGCGTGAGATCGAACGCCTGATCGCGATCGGTCCGGCCGATGAGACTCCACGTGCCGGAGGCGTTCGCGTAATCGCCCAGACTATCGAGCAAGCCGAAGATGCGTTTTTGTTCCTGTTGATTGAAGTAATAGTTCGCAAATCCCGATTTCTTCACCAGCAGGTGACGATACTGCTCCGGGGGCTTGGCAGCGGGCGGACCATGTCCCGGAATCGGCATGCGCGGCCGACGCCGTTGTTCTTCGGGCTCGCCGCCATCGGGCTTTTTCTCGGGCTCCGGATTTTCCGGCTGCTGTTCCGGCTCGGGCATCGGTTGTTCGGGCGAACGTCCCCCTTGAGACAAGAGCTCCGCTTCTTGATGCAGCCCCCGCAGCCGAACGTAAATCTCGCGCTTCTCTTCATCGCGGCGATAGACGAGCGGGAGTTTCCATCCTTTCGGATAGATTCCCAGAATGTTCTTGAACTGATTGACGCTGCGGATCGGCCGGCCGGCGAACGACACGATTTCGTCCCCTTCGAGCAGTCCGCGGCGAAACGCTTCGGATTCTTCGATGATATTCGAGACGATGATCGCTCCGTCGGACCGCGACGCGACCACCGCGCCGAGCGTCGCGTGGTCGACGACCCGGCCGCTGCGCAGATGATCCATGAAATGCTTGATCTGGTTGATGGAGATCGCATAACCGGCGCCGATGTTGACGCGGCCTCGTTTTTCGAACGAAGCCCGGCCGTTGATGCCGATCAGTTCGCCCTGCGCATTGAACAGCGGCCCGCCGGAGTTGCCGGGATTGATCGAGGCGTCGACTTGAATGCAATCGGCGTATTCGAGAAACGTTCCCGCCGGATATTGATAGCGATGCACGCCGCTGACGATGCCGTACGTGACCGTGGGATGGAAGTCGGTCGCCAGCAGAAACGGGTTGCCGATGACGTAGACCCAGTCGCCGACTTGAACCTCGTCGCTGTCCCCCAGCGTCGCATGCGGGAAGTCGTCGCGTCCGAGCAGCTTGAGCAGCGCGACGTCGCCCGTAGGATCGATGCCCACGATGACGGCGTCGTACAAGTTGCCGTCGTTAAGGCCGCAGAGCATAAAGTCGCCCACGCTGGAGGTGACGTGAAAGTTCGAGAGCGCATAGCCGTCGGCGGAAATCAGCACGCCCGAGCCGCCCCCCTGCCCCGATTGGCCGAAGACGGCGACGACGGCGGGAGCGACGTCGCGCAGCAGTTCGACGCGCTTCGCCTCCGCCTCTTTCACCGCGGGATCGACCGCGAACGAACGAGCGGGAGTCAGTAGCGCGACGGCGACGGCGAACGAGAAAATCATGCGGTTTTTATGCATATGATTCTGTTTTCGGCAAAGGGCATCCGGCAAAATATATCAAGAAAAACGATCTGTTTATTTAATAATCAGCGCGTCGGCGAGATCGAGATGGTCGGCGATGTCGAGGTCGTCGCCGAAGTCGACGGCGATTTCCAGGTCGCGGACTCCGGTGATATCGACGTCGAGCGGTTGGGGAGCATCGTCTCCCCGCACTGCGGTTTCGAGCAATATCTTGTCATCCCCCCGGATGGTCACATTGACGTTGCCGAGCGGGCTGACCCCCTTGTCGATTCCCATCATGGCGCGGAAGCGGCGAAAGTCTTTTCCGATGCGATAGCGAATGACCGTTTTGGAATGCAGGCAGAGGCCGCGCTCGTAGACGGTGCTCCCCAACTGCAGTTTTTGTCCGTCGAGATTGCGGTCGCGTGTGTATTCCCAGGTGATGTCGAAAAACGGCGTGTATTTCACGTCGCGCGGTTCGAGCGACGACAGATAGACGACCTTCCCGAGGCTGTAGTCGAGGCTTTGGATCGCGGTCCACGGGAGCCGGGCTTTCGTCCCCGAGGCGAGAACGACGTCGACCGCGTCGGCGTCGGCGGTGAGATCTTTAACGGCGATCCGGTCGCCGGTCAGTAGTCGGACGTCACAAAACTTCCCCGGGGGAGCGGTTGTTTTTCGATAATAGATCACCCCGAAGATCTTGTCGCGGGGGACCGTCACTTCGTCGCCGTCGAGCAGAAAGACGATCGATTGGTCGTCGATCGACGAGATGACCCCTTCGAGATAATCGAGAACGTCTTCTTTTTCGAGCACGAGCAGATCCTGCCGGCGTTCCCGTTCGAGCAACGCGTTCCACGTCTCGGCGTGTTTCGATTCGAGCGGAGCGAAGCGGAGATTGGCGACCGCCGTCAACGGGAGCTTCAACTCCCCGAACGCCGGGTTTTCGAACGTGACGGCCTGCTGCGAAGACTGAAGCGTCGAGAACGAGAGATGCCCGCCGTCGGTCAAGCCGATTTCGGTGTGGAGTTTTTCGGCCGCCGCCTCCGCGGGACCGGTGACTTTGACTTCAAGAATTTCTTTCGTGGGGATCGTCCGCGTTTCGCCGCCGACCTGAAGCTGCAGCGACTCGCGCGTGCCGGAGACGAATTCACCGGTCAGCGGCGCCCCGTCCAGCGGCGTCACAGCGACCGGCACGGCGGCGAAAGTCCAACTGAGGATCATCGATCCGATGAAGTGCATGTCATCACTCCCATCTCATCTTGCTCTGGGTTAACAACGCCCGGGTGGCACGCTCTGAGTCTTCGAGGGGCGTGTTTATCCGCCACTCACGCCCTTCCCAAAACCTCAGGGCGTGCCACCCATAGATCTGATTCGTCAACGGCCGGACGGGGCTTTTCGTCCCGCCAGTTTCTTGAAATACTCTTCAATCGCCTGCCGATAATTCGTGGGGAAATTTCGATTGATGAGGTTCTTGGCTTCGGTTTCCTGCTTCGGCGGGAGTTCGCCCCACGAGCCCGCCTTCTTGACGTTCTTCTTATCGATTTCGCCCGGCGCGGTCGAGCCTTTGATCATGCTGTCTTGAGCCGGATTCGCCGATTGGTTGTTCGGGTTGTTCCCCTGCCCGGCTCCGCCGCCGGCTTGCTGTTGCTGCTGTTGTTGCTGTTCTTCCATTTTTTTGATGAGTTCGTCGAGGGTGGCGATGATGTCGTCCTCGACCTTCTGCACCTTTTGGCCCGAGCGTCCGAACTCCAGCCGGCGTTCGACGTCGTTCATTTGCCGGGCGACTTCGCCCAGCGTTTTCGGCTGGAGCTGTTTGAGGTCGTCCTGCATCAGTTTGGCGAGCACCTCGAAGCGAACGGGGAGGCCCTCGGTATGATTGAGCAGTTGATCGAGCGTCTGGAGTCCCGGTTCCTGCTGCAACAGGGCGTGTTCGCAGACCGCTTTGTAGAAAAGATACCCGGCCGGATCGACAAGCTGCGCCGTCTCGATCGGCGTCATGATCTCGAGCGCCTCTTCGAACAGCCGGCGCTGCGTCAATCGTTCGGCGACGGCGGCCCGCAGGTTCGCCTGATAGAACGGATGAGCCGCTCCGGGCGAGACCGCCGCGGCGAATAACGCATTCGAGTCGATCACAATCGCCGTCTGGGCGACGTTGAGCAGTTCGTTGGCGGTGTTATCCACGAGCCGGAAACTATCGAGCGTGCGGTCGAGCAGATCGCGCGGCGCGGCGTCTTGCGGGACCGCCTGCCAGAGCGCCGTGAGTGCCGTGCGCGTCTCTTCGGAGACCGCCGGTTGTTTGCCGATCCATTCGGTGAGCACCGTCTGCAACCGAGCCGGCGTCATGGGGGCGAAGACCTGCGGCGCGGTCTTTTCGCCCGGTTTTTCATCCGCGGCCCGCAGCACGGGCGACGGCGCCGGCGAGACGATCAGCACAAGAACGGTACAAGCGACGATGCGGAATCGAATACTATTCGGGCTCATCATTTGTTTTTCCCTGTGACGATGTCATGGGTGGCCTGTTGCAGCCGGGCCTGGCGGCGCGAAAGCTGCTTGAGCTGGTCGATAATGTCGGGATCGGAGGCCTGTTCCGCCGGATTGAGTTTGCCGAGATCTTTCGTGCGGCGATTGATGCGCAGTTGCAGCGATCGCAGCATTTTCAGTTCGGCGATTTTTTCCACGAGCGAATTGTCTTGCGGCTGACCTTGCTGGCCGGGCTGCTGTTGTTGCTGCTTTTGCTCTTTGGCCTTTTCGATTTCCTTTTGCAGGGCTTCGATCATTTCCTTGAGAGCGGCGATGATGTCTTCTTCGTAGCCGACGGTTTGGGCGTCGGTTTGCGCCCGTCCGAGGCGGCGGGCGACGAGCGTCATGTCGTCGCGAATTTGTTCGACCGCTTCGGGGAAGGCGACGGAGGTTCCCTCGTCGCGGAGCAGCGTGAGGGCCTTTTCGGCTTCCATGATGATGACGTCTTCATCGCGGGCGAGTTTGATCGACCGCGTATGATGCCGCGCGGTTTGTTCTTCGCTCGCGTTCTTGTGGAGCGCGACGGTGCCGGTGTAGACGGCGGTTTGCAAGGCCAGCATACGCTGGAAGCGGGCTTCGAGATCTTGCAAGGCGAGTTCGCGTTCTTCTTCGCGCAGTTGACGCAGAATTTCCTCGAGCTTGGCCTTGGCCTCGGCGAGTTTTCGCAACGCTTCGTCCTGATGCCCCGAGGCCTTGTCGCGTGCCTGTTTTTCCAGTTCTTCGATCGCCTTTTCCATCTCCTTACGGGCCTGTTCGATCTCTTCGCGGCCGGGGGTTTGCTGCTGCTGTTCCTGCGGCTGACCCGGTTGAGACTCTCCCGGCTTTCCTTTCGAGGGCTGGCCTTGAGAAGGTTGCCCCTGCGACGGCTGGCCCTCGGAGGGCTGGCTTTCGGACGGTTCCCCTTCGGACGGTTCGCTCTCCGACGGTTCTCCTTCGGAGGGCTCCCCTTCGGAGGATTTGGCATCTTTGGGTTCGCCCTTTTTGTCGGATTTCCCTTTGCCCTCCTTCGACGAATTGGAATCACCCTCGCTCGAATCGGAATCGTCTTTCTCGCCGTCTTTATCTTCGGCGTCTTTTTTATCGCTGTTGTCTTTCTCGCCGTCCGATTTTTTGTCTCCCTTGTCCTTCTTGTCGCCGGATTTCTCGTCGTCCGATTTTTTACCGTCGGCATCCTTCGATTCGGCGTCTTTGTTGTCGGAATCGGCGTCTTCTGCTTCGGATGGGTTTTCTTCACCATCGGATTTCTGCGCGTCGGCGGAGCGGCGGTTTTTCTCGGCGTCCTGCTCGCCGATTTTTTCAATCAACTGATCGGCGTTCTCGGCGACCTTGCCCTGTTTGTCGGAGAGCCCTTTCATGTCTTCGCCGCGCTCGGTACGCGAGCGGACTCCTATTTGCTGCGAGATCAGCTTGCCGAGGTCTTTCAGCAGTTCCTGCACGCGCTTTTTTTCGTCGTCGATTTCGCTGCGGCGGTCTTCGCTTTGCAGCAATCCGAGCAAGCCGTGCAGTTGTTCGACGAGTTGTTGTTGACGCTCGAGCGCATCGCCGAGTTGATCCTGATCGAGCAGCCGCACGAGTTCGTGCATCTGGACCGCGACCTGATCCTTTTTGCTCTGGCCGAAGGCGCGAATCAGCAGATCGGCGCGGCCGGGGTCGGTCGTTTTCATGTATTCGGAGAGTTCGCGGAGCGTTTTTTCGAAGCGGTCGTACTGAATCGCCACCGCGTCTTGCCGGGTCGAGAGGGGATCGTCGATCACGGTGGGAGATGACGGCGTTGTTTCGCTCGCATCCGCTTCAGGAGCGTTGTTGCCGTCCGCGTCGTCCTGGGCGAACGCGCCGCGTTCGGTGATTGAGAACACCGTCAGCGAGGCGACGAGCGTCGCGAACAGAGCAGTCAGACAGAGTCCCGAGAGCAGATTTCGCAGTGCCGGCATCGTTCGTTCTCCTCGGTTCAAAATCCACCTGTCCGACGCCGAATGGCAGGAGCATTGCGCAGGCCGAAGCGCGTACCCCTGCAAATTCATGTGAATAGGCGTCCTATCTCATTATACCGTTATCGGGACCGTTTTGTGGAAAATCAATCCCCTTTTTGCAATTCGCCGATGGGCCGGCTTTCCCGCGGACCGTCACTTCTTCGAATTCGATTTGAGTCCTTCCAGCAAGCTCCGTTTTCGCTCGGCTTTTGTTTTTTCCACGAGTTCTTCTTGTTGCTCGATGATTTTCTTGAGGAGTTCGACCGCCTCGTGATACTCGAGCAAATCCTGCATTTCGTTTAATACCGTCTCCATATGTTGCAGCAGTAGATCGACGGCGACCAGCGTTTCGTCGATGCGCTGGGCGGGGTCGGCCGCCCGTTCGTTGGCCAGTCGGTATAACCCCATGGCCTCATCGACGTTAGGATAATCGATTGTGTTGATGACGTGAAGAGGAGTTAAGATGCGGTCGTCGATGCGATCGAGAATCTGCCGCGTATTCACGCCGTTGTTGACCAGTTCTTCGCGGATATCGCGAAAGGCTTCTTCGATCGAGGCCGATTCCGTGGCATTTTTGCGGGCTCCGTGCAGACCCCGCTCGGCGGAGGCGGAAAGCGCCAGCGATAACTCCTCGATCGTTTTTCGCTGCTCATCCGTTTTTTCGGCGAGTTCGGCGAGTTTCTGTCGGTCGATCGCCCGTTCGCGGTGTTGCACGAGGTCGGCTTTGGTCTGCTGAACTTCGATATGAATCTGCTCGAAACGCCGGCGGAGATTGAGTTCTTTGGCGTACAGCAGCGACATCAATTCTTCGAAACTGACGATTTTGAATTTGAAAATCTGACTGCGGCTGGCGTGCGGGCCGTTGACGTCGTCGCCGTCGGCGGCGGTCAGCGTCAGGCTCAGTTCGTTGCCGACGGCGAGGTCGAGCGGCAGGACGTCGAAACGTTCCCAGGCTTCGGGCGAATTCTCACCCAGACGGAATTCGCGGACGCCGACGGTGAGCGGCGACTGAAACGGACGCGGACGATATTCCGTCTCTTGATTGACCAGAAAATCGAAGCCGGCGTTCATAAGCCCGTAGTCGTCTTTCAGCAGGCCGGCGATGGGGATGCGGGCCATGCGGGTGATCGAGGTTCCCACGCCGCGAAGTTCGGCCTCGATGATCGGCGGTTCGTCGAGAATTCCCTGAATCATCAGCCGGGCCGGTTCGATGCTGTAGATGTCGTCTTCGTCTTCGAGTTCGATGCGGATATTCGATTCGGGAGGGAGCGGGATGGCGTCGGTGATTTCGCCGTCGAGGTCGTCGAGTTGCAACGACGATTGGCCCCCCATAAAGAAGGGAACTCGAAGTTGCCGGGCGCTCGAAGCGAGCATCGTCGCCTGCAGCGCGGGTGACAGCGGAATGCGTTTGACGACGTCCCCTTCCGGATTCTTCAGCGTGAAATGCGCCGGCTGACGGCGATGATACGACAGTTCCCAGCGGTCCGTTTGCAGTGAGAATCCGGTCAGCGGTTTGTTAGTGTCGGCGACGAGATCGAACGCGGTCTCCATCGGCAAGGCGATTTGCGGACCCTGCACGAGTTTTTCATCCCGGCCCGCGTCGTCGGCGACGTTCAGACCGGTGTATTCGGGATATCGGCAGAGGAGCGACAAACGGTCGATGCGCGGAGGATCGACGATCTCGATGTGATACGGCGTGCGGTTCGTATAGTCGCCGCCGGTGACCCAGACGTCGACGTCGTCGATCAGGCCGCTGATCGTGTGCTTGAATTGATCGTCGCCGCTGCGGGTCATGAGGACGCGGGTCGAGCCGCCGGAGTTCATGCGGTAGCGTAACTGCACGCGATCGGGAGGAGTCTTCGATTCGACCACGTCGACGACGAGCACGAGATCGCCGCCGCGGGGATGTTTGACGTTGCCGTCCTGAAATTCGCGGACGCGGTCGCCCGGCTGCGCCAGCACGCGGACGCGCAGTTGGGTTTCGCGGGGCCAATATTCTTCTTCGAGTTTCCAATAACCGCTGGCCCACCGCGCGAATGCCTGCTGATTCATCACGCCGAGGGCGATCAGCGACGTCAGCATGATCGCCGCGAACGTGAGCGCCCTTTTGAGGGGCCGGCTCGTAAAGACGTTCTGCACGTCGAGCGATGCGGCGAGACGATTGGCATCGGCGATGGTCCGCTGCAGCAGCCAGCCGCTGAGAGGAGACGTTGCCGCGGCCGAGTCGTCGGTCATTTCGATCGCGGTGATCAGGCGGTCGTCGAGTTCGGGAAACCGCTTTTCGAGCAGCAGCACGAGGGCCTTATTGCGCAGCTTGCGGAAGATTTGCAGAATCACCCACACAAACAGCGAGGCGCCGACGGCGATGATCGACGCGAACGTGAGCACCGCCCGAAACCAGCGCGGCAACTCCAACCGGCTGATCTGAAAATAACCCCAATCGAGGGCGAGCATCCCCCAGAACATCAGCCCCAGCACGATGATCACCGAGGCGATCCCCTGCAGCAGCAGATAGCGGCGGATTTGCGACCGCAACCGGGCGAGCAGCGTGCGGATTTCATCCGGCAGCTTCGGCCGGGTGATGACGGATTGAGTTGTGTCGGGTGTTGATGACATAGACGTCCCTATCGATTTCGGTGGATCATTTCCCCCGTTAATTCCTCACGCCAATTTGAGCAGTTTTCTCGAAAGCCATTCCAGGGTGAGCACGCCGACGAGAAGCATCAAGATCCAGTTGCGGTCCCATAATGTCTTGAGCCGTTCATCGACGAGATATTCTTCGCCGCTGTCGGGGAGTAACGCGGGAATGGCTATCGCGGCTTCTGCAAGTGATAGGTATCGCCCACCGGTGTCTTGCGCGAGATCCTTGAGCGCCTTGACGTCCTGTTCGAGGTTCTCATCTTCGAGGCGCGGCAGCATGGCGACGACTTCCGCCGTGGCGGTTTGCTGTGTATCGGGGATGGGGAGTTCGAGCCGATAGCGACCGGGAATACCGACGCGGAAGCTGCCGGAGTATTCGCCGGGACGGTTCAGTTCGGCCATCAGTTTTCGCGGCGGGACCATCGGTTTCCCGCTGGGGTCATTGACTTCGAGCGCGACCGATTCCTGCTTGAGAGGCTGAAACTGCGGATCGAGCACGCGGGCCCTGACGGTGACGGTCTGCCCGAGGACGTAATCCTGCCGTTCGACGAGCAGCGTGCCCCGTTTCGTACCGCGCCGCATGCGCCCCTGCCCCACTTCGCGGATCGACTTGATCCACAGGCGGTCGTAGTAATCTTCGTCGATGGCCCGCAGCAGCCAGAACTCGGCGCTGCCGAAGTAGAGGATGCGTCCTTCGCCGTAGAATTGCGACGCCATCAGCACCGGGAAGCCGAATTCGGTTTGTAGCCGCGGATCGGGGAACAGCGCATAAATGGTCGCTCCGGCTTTTTGTCCGTGACTCGGGTAGCAGCGAAACATGCCGGGGAATTTTTCCCACACCGCCGCCGAGGCGATCGGATCGTCGGTGAGTTGGAAGAATCCCGCTTCGCGGCCGGCGTCGGTCCAATCGATGCGCCGCGGCTGGATCGAGTCGTCATCTCGCAAATCGGCGGCGAGAGGCGACAAGCCGACCGGATACAAGTCTCGCAGCGGTTCCCATTCTCCCGAGGCCGCGGCGAGGTCGGGGGTGTTGACGTCGCCGGCGACGAGAATCAGTCCTCCCGCTTCGAGCGAAATCCATTGCGACAGCGATTCGACCTGTTCGCGCGAGAGGACGGTCCATTGCGGGTCGAAGGCGACGATCACGTCGTATTCGAACAGTTCGGTGCGGTCCGGGAAGGCGAAGAGAATGTGGTCGGCGTCCTGACTCATGCCCGGCGTGCCGGTTTGCAGCAGCACGTCGACGTCGATCGACGGATGACGAAACAGCATGTTGCGGAGGAACTGGTAATCGCGCATCGGGCCCCCCGCGAGCAGAAAGACGCGGAGCGGGCGATCGAACACGTTGACGGTGTGTTCGAGTTGATCGTCGGCGGCATTGGCGTCGACGACTTTGCCGTCAGCGACGACTTTCAACCTGTGATGCAGCCGGCCGGCGGCAATGGGCGTGCGCGAGAACGTGATTTCGGCGGGCGTCCCTTCGTCGGCGGGGAGGACGACGTCCTGTTTGTCGACGAGAAGGGGTTCTCCCTCGCCTTCTTCCTGCGTCCAAAGTTCGACCGTGATGTTCTGATTGGTGATGCCCTGCGCTTGAATCAGACCGGTGAGTTCGAAACCGTCGCCGAGCTGCACGTCGGTGGGAGCGACGATGCGGGCGATCTGCACGTTGCTGGGAGATTCGGTGCTCCCCACGCCGACGGCGATGAGCCGGGTTTTCTTTTCGAGGAGCGCTTCGTGAGCCGCCGAGGGGGCGAGCCCCGAATTCGAAACGCCGTCGCTGAAGACCACGACACCGGACAACGTGCCCCCTCCGATCTGCCGGACCAATTCGAGAACCCCTTCTCCCAGACGCGTCTCGAGGCCGCGAGGTTCCAGCAATTCTTCCCAGTTGAGGCGATCTTCGGCGGTTTTTTCAGCGGCGGCAACGGCTTCACCCGTCGCCGATTTTCTCGGAAAAATATGATGCGGACCGGTGAGTTGCCGATCGAACGTGTAGAGCGTGACTTGATGCGTCTGCCGCAACTGGTCGACCAGTTCCGATTTCTCCAGCACTTCGCGAATCGCTTCCGCTCGGCTGAGCGGAGGTGCCGCGCCGGCCGTCGCCGCGGTTCCGGATTCGGGAGTTTCGACGTCGGTCGCCGAGTGCCGCATTGACAGCGAGGTGTCGACAACCAGCGCGACGCGCGATTCGCGATAAGCGGTCTTCTGCGTCCGCTCGTGCGGATTGAGGGCGATGGCGATCAGCCCGGCGATCGCGCCGAGCCGCAAGACCATCAGCCAGGTTTGCCAGAACGAATGAAGTTCGCGCGTGTCGCGAAAGTACGTGCGGAAAATGACCGCCGCGACGAAGGCCAGTCCGCCCCCCCACAGCCACCACTCGGCGGTCGTCTCCGGCCAGTCGAATTCGAGCGAACGATAAGCGTTCGTGGCAGGTTCGGCGGCGAGCAGCGACAGCGAGTGAAACAGCGACGTCAGCGAGTGCGAGAAAGACAACAGCAGAGGAAGGGAATCGAGCATCATGCCGCCGCCTTTCCCGCCGCGGCGCGACCGGCCGTTGCGCGTCCCGCCGTGGGATGAAAACTCAAGCGGCAGGCGAGGAGTTGTTCTCCCGCGAGCAACGCGAACAGCGCGATCAGAATGGCGTTTCGGACTTCCTGTCCCGCTTCCTTCCCTTGAATCCACTGGAAATCGCCGGGTTCGTGAATTTGCACGCGCGAGCCGTCGCCGAGCATTTGACGGATTTCTCCGGTGCTCGCCAGCGCCAATTCGCTTTCGTGCAGGGGAAAATTATAGGCGATGAATTGTTCTTCGGGACTCTGCCCGTGCATCGTCAGACGGACGCCGTAAATGCCGGGAATGTCGGTCTGTTCGTAAGAGGGCGTTTCCAGCAGCACGGGGGCCGCATTTTTTCCGTCGGCTTGTTTCGATCCGGCGTCTCCCTCGGCACCAGCCGCATCCGATTCTTTTTTCGCGGCCTGCGGCAGAGCTTGCACCGGCGTGATGCGCTGGCCGGTGGCTTCCGGTCCGATGATTTCGACGGTGTCGCTGTACAAAGCGGGATCGACGGCGACCGTGATCGGTTCGCCGACGTCGCGGACTTCCCATTGCCTGTTCGAGCGGGCGATTCGTTTTTGCAATTCGAGCATGGTGACGATGTAACTCGGATTGCGCGCCCAGTCGTTCCATTCGATGCCGTCGCTGCCCAGGAGCGGACCGGCAGACGTAAGACTCGTGATCACCCGCCCTTCGCCGTAACGGTGTTCGAACATCAAAGAGTCGCCGTTCCGCAGGCGGGCGATGACGTCGACGGCGGGCGTGTCGGCGTCGGCCGTCCCCTCGGCCGTCGTCGCGGCATTCGTGTTTTCCGCGGGGGCGTCATCTTTCATCAACGGGAAATAACGGTAGACGTGCACCATTTCGATGAGCGGGTTGTTCTGACCGCGAAAGACGCTGAAGATCGGATTGTCGCTCAATTTCAGGTCGGGTTCGTTCGAGAGTTCGTCTCGGGACAACAGTCGCGGCGCCGGTTCGATCCGCACGGGGAACAGCCCTTTTTGCGAGGAGTACAGCACGTCGTTGTAAAACCGCGGTTTGACGGCGTCGCCTAAGAACCACGCCAGGCCTCCTCCGTTGCGCACGAAATCTTCGAGCAGCGCGACGGCGTCGGGGGCAAGTTCCGAGACGTTGATCATCAGAATGCTCTGATAACCCTCGAGCGGGATGCGACGTAACGCATCCGGATTTTCGATCGTGACCGAATAACCGGTCGTCTGCGGACCGGGCGACAGCGCCGTCGTGAGAAAAAACGATTCTTCATCGACCGCGTTGCCGTCGATAATCAGCACGGGGTTCGTCTGATGGACGTCGACGGCGAGATAGCGGACGTTGTCCTCCGCGAGCGCATCGCCGTCGAGTTGCACGCGGAGTTTGTGCGCCCCGGCGGTCGGGAAAACGACGTCGAATTCGCGAACGACTTCCGACTCCGGTTCGAGTTTTTCGAAGACGATGCTTAAAGGGAGTTTTCGGCCGTCGGCCAGCACCGACAGACCGACGTCTTGCACCGTCTGGTTGCCGTGATTTTTGATGCCGACTTTCAGCCGGAGAGGAATGCCGACGGCGGCGACTTGCAGCGAGCCGCTCAGTTCGGCGATCGAAAGATTGGCATGCCGCTCGGCGACGATTTTGAGCAGATTGACCGCGACGCCGGCCTCGTCCAGTTCTTGCAGCGTGCCGGCGGCCGCCTTTTGGTCGAGCCAGTCGGGCCGGCGGAAGTCGGAGAGAATGTGCACGTTCTTCGTCAGCCCTTTGTCTTCGCTGAGCAACTGCCGGCAGGCGGTGATGCCATCGGCGAGGTCGAGCGACTGATGCGAACAGGTGAGGTTTTCCAGCCGGGTTTCGAACTCCTGCACGAAGGCCGAGTTGATGTCCTGCTGCACGAAGACCGGCGCATCGGGAGCGGAGAGCAGAATCAGCGAGAACTGCTGCGTTTCAGGCCTTTGGGCTCCTTCGGCGATCAATTGTTGAATCATTTTTTTGGCTTGATCGAAGGCGGTCGTTTCGCCCATGCGGTCGCGCATCGAGCCGCTGTCGTCGAGCAGCACCACGTGGTGCGTTTTCGCCCCTTGAAAGATCGATAATTGATCGGGATTGAGAATCAGCCGCGAGATGAGCGCGACGATTCCCGCCACGATCAACAACCGCATCAGCAGCAACAAGATCTGCTCTATTAAGATCCTGCGGCGGTTGCGCTGCTCGCTTTGCAGCAGGAATTCCATGGCGGCGAAGCGGACTCGCTTGAAGCGGAGCCGGTTGATGAGATGGATGAAAATCGGGGCGGCCAGCAGGAAAGCTCCCCCTGTCGCAATCGCAGGATGAATAAAATGCTGTGCCAGCCACGTTTCCATACGAGATTACCGATTTCCTTTGTTTTTGTCTTACTTGTTATTGTCTGACCGAGCTTCTCATGCCGATGCGGTGATTCATGAAGTGGGCCAGCGCCGCGTCCAGGTGTTCGCTGGTGCGGATCGTCTGATAGTCGATCACCTGATTCGCACAATAACGGCGCACCTCGTCGAGATATTTCTTCATCGCCGCCAGATAACCCTCGCGGAGCGAGCGCGGGTCGCAGACGAGTTCGCCGGCTTCTTCCATACCTTCAAATTTCGTCGTCCCTGTGTAATTAAAATCGAGTTCCTGATCGTCGAGGACGTGAAACACCAGCACGTCGTGTCCCCGATGCCGCAGCATTCTGAGTCCGCGAAACAAACCCTCGCGCGGCGCAAACAGATCGGAAATCAGCACGATCATGCCCCGCCGCGACTGCGCTTTGGCCGTTTGCTCCATGATGCCGTAAATGTCGGTCTTTTTCTGCGGTTTCGAGTAATCGAGCCCCGAGAGAATCGCGTGCAGATGGTTGCGTTTGCTCCGCAGCGGAATCTGCGAACGGACCTGATCGTCGAAGGTGATCATGCCGACGGCGTCCTGCTGACGGAGCAACAGATACGTCAGGCTCGCGGCGATCGTGCAGGCGTATTCGTATTTCGACAGCGGCCCCGAGCCGAACTGCATCGATTCGCTGACGTCGACCAAGAGCGTCGTCCGCAGGTTGGTGTCTTCTTCGTATTGCTTGATGTAGTATTTGTCGGTTTTCGACCAGACTTTCCAGTCGATGCGGCGATAGTCGTCCCCCGGCGTGTACTCGCGGTGCTGCACGAATTCGACGGATTGTCCGAAGTAGGGGCTGCGGTGCAGACCCGACAGGAAACCCTCGACGATGGTGCGCGCCCGAACTTCGAGCTTGGCAATTCGCGAGATTTCCTCAGGCAGCAAAAATCTTCTGTAGTCTTGGGTCACGCGTCAGCTCGCCTTCCTTTGACGGAGTTTCTGCCAGCAGTCGTTGAATGACGGTATCGGGGGTGACCCCTTCGCTTTCGGCCGAAAAGTTCGTGACGACGCGGTGCCGTAAAACGGGCGCCGCGAGGGCCGCGATGTCGTCGGTCGAGACGTACGATCTGCCGTGCAGCAACGCCCGGGCTTTGCCCCCGAGGAGCAAAAATTGTACCGCGCGGGGCCCGGCGCCCCAGCTCAGCCAATCGTTGATGAAGTCGGGCGTGCCGCTTTCCGAAACGCGCGTCTGCCTGACGAGCAGCAAGGCGTAATCGACGACGTGGTCGGTCACCGGAACCTGCCGCACGATCTTCTGCAGCTCGAGAATCTCGGCTCCCGAGAGCACCGGCTTGATGTCGTCGGTCATCAGCGACGTCGTCTGCTTGGCGATCTGCCGTTCTTCTTCAAACGAGGGGTATTTAACGAACACCTTGAACATGAAACGATCCTGCTGCGCTTCGGGGAGCGGATACGTCCCTTCCTGTTCGATCGGGTTCTGCGTCGCCAAGACGAAAAAAGGATCGGCCAGTTGATGCCGGTTTTGTCCGATCGTCACCTGCCGTTCCTGCATCGCTTCGAGCAGGGCTGCCTGCGTTTTGGGCGGCGTGCGGTTGATTTCATCCGCCAGCACGATGTTGTGGAACAGCGGCCCGAGCAGGAAGCGAAACTCGCGTTTGCCGGTTTCGCGGTTCTCTTGCAACACATCGGTCCCGGTGATGTCGGCGGGCATCAGGTCGGGGGTGAATTGAATGCGGGAAAACGTCATCGACAGGCAGCGGGCCAGAGTGCTGATCATCAGCGTCTTCGCCAACCCGGGGACCCCTTCCAGCAAACAGTGCCCCCGGCTGAAGAGCGCGATCATCAAGTGTTCGATCACGTCGTGCTGGCCGACGATGATTTTGGAAATTTGATCGCGGATTTCGGTGTGCGCTTTCGCCAGCTTGTCCACCGCCGCCTGACCGATGTCCTGATCTGACATGGAGCATCCTTATCGTCGCAGTAATAGGAAGAGAGATTGACGCCGTCGCGTGGAACCGTAATGCAGAGTCGAAGTTGTGTGCGTGTGCCGTCGCGAAAACGCGAGCGCGGGAAATACCGTTCGTTTATACAAGGCGCACCTGCCCCGGACGTAGATTAGCTTCCGCGACTATCTTCTGACAACTCGGAACGCCGCGAAATCCAAAGAAACATCGGACGACGCGCCCCGCAGACGAGCTCGCCTTTCCCGACGGCGCCGGCCACGACTTCCATTATACGCGGCGGCTCACCGCGGCACCGGGAAAATCTGCTGCAAAAGTCGCGCCGTCAGATCCGGTTCCATCCGGGAGACGTCGTGCTGCTCCCAACGGTCCTCGGGTTTTCGATAGAGCAAAACCTCTTTGCCGAAGTGATCTTCGCCGAATGCATGACGACGATCGGCTTTCTTCGGAGCCCGGCAAACGAGAAACTCCGTCTCGGTCCGCACGCCGGCGCGACGCTGGCTCTCGTGAATGATAATCTGATTCCGGCTCGTCAACGCGGCGTCGTTCAACAACGGCAACAGGCTGCGCCCTTCGAAAGGTTCGTCCCACTCGACGTCGAACAGATCGCATAACGTCGGCAACAGATCGATCGTTTGCACCAGTTGTTGCCGCCGGGTTCCGGCGTTCTTCGTCGAGATTAACGAAGGCGTCTTCGATTTGTTCTCCGCCGATCCGCGAGACGATCCGACGATTAGAGGCGTGTGGATGAAGCCCTCCGACATCCGCCCCGCGGCGGAGCGGTCGTCGGGTTCGAAACCGACGGGACGACTTCCCGCGGCGGTAACGATCCAGATCAATTCCTCGCCGCCGTATGCCTCTTCGTATTGTTCGCGGAAACGGCCGAAAAGATGATCGAGATGCGACACCGCCGCCGCCGCGTGAATCAGATCGAGACTCCGCTGATCTTCGGGAAGATCTTCGAGTTCGTCGAGGTAAAGTTCCAGATACTCCGGCGGCGGATCGATCGGTTCGGTCAAACCGTCGGATTGCAGCCATAACAGCCACGATTCACTTCGCTGCGGCAGGAACTCGAGCGCTGTCAGTCCTTGCTTCAGACTGCGCTCCAGTCGAGTTGGCTGCCGTTTTTTCGACTTTCGCACGGGTTTCGTCGCGTTGGCTGCCGGTTCTAACTTTGCATGATTAACATAACAACATTCGATACCCCGCTTGCGCAGCCGCTTCAGAAACTTTGCCGTCGCCTCGGGGACGATGAATGACGGCGGGGCCTCGGTCCTTCCCGTCCACCAGCCCAGTTCCCGGCGTTCGGGGGCGACGTCGCCGGCAAAATGTTGATCGAACGTCACCCCTTCCCACGCCAGTAGATCAAAATGCGGCGTGAGCGCCCACTCGTTGCCGTAACACCCCAGCAGGCTGAGCGGCATCACGTCGAACGACAAAACGATAACGTTCGTTCCCATCAGTAAACCGAATCCATTGCATAAGATGCGAAAGGGAGAAGAAATTTTACAATAGAGGCAACGAGGGCGGAGGAGGAATACTCTGACTTCATCCGCGTTACTCTGCGAAAAGCTGCGGACAATGCCTGACGTCGGCCGGAAAGGCAGGTTTCACGCAGAGTCATCATGTAGAGCAAAACAAGAAAGGCCAGTACACTCGTCGGTTGTGTTTGAAAAGTTTTTTCAACTCTCTCGAACGAGGACTGGCCATGAGCGATGTTATCATGATTGGATGCGATTTGCACGATGTGAGCATGGTGTTGAAGATG
>JBBECD010000024.1:0-8250 GCA_040881995.1 Planctomycetaceae bacterium | reverse complement strand
CCCTAGCCGCCCGCCTCCGCCTGGTCGCCGAATAGCACTGTCGGACGCTAAACAGATACCAAGCGGAGCTTGGGAACGCAAGTCTTCGAAGCTCTGCTTCGCCGGTACGCCAAGAGAAAGGCATGCCTCGCTTGCGCTTCGGGCTAGTGTGCAAGGCTTCGTCATTGATTCGACATTCGGATTTCATGAAGACGGTGGGTCAGCGCGGCGAGGACGCCGCTCGACGCCACCCTACGCGAGTGCAATCTCTGCGCCCTCGATGAAGACGCGCTGCACGTTCAATTCGCGATCGAACACGACGACGTCGGCGGCCTTGCCGCGTTCGAGGCTGCCGAGTTCCATTTCTCGGCCGGCGATGCGGGCGGGGGTGAGCGACGCCATTTTGACCGCTTCCCACAGCGGACACCCCGTGTATTCGAGAAACGTGCGGAGCATGTGGTCCATCCCCTCGACGCTCGAGGCGAGCGCCAGGCCGTCGGGCATCTGGCCGACGCCGTTCTTCTTCATCAGCGGTTCGCCGCCGTCGAGCGGGCCGATCATGTAATCGCCGTCGGGCATGTCGAGCGCCCGGCTGCAATCGGTGACGAGTGCGAGGCGGTCCGACCCTTTGATTTTGAGCGCGAGTTTCAAGAGCCCCGCGTCGAGATGTTTGCCGTCGGCGATGACTTCGGTCGTCAATTCGTCGAAGTACAACGTGGCTTCGAGCACGCCCCCCTGCATGGGATACATCTGAAACTGCCGCAGCCGGGTTTTGTCGGACATCGCACAAAACAGATGATCGACGTGCCGCACCCCCCAGCCGACGGCTTCTTCCATTTGCGCGAACGTCGCCCACGAATGCCCCGCGTTGGTCCGCACGCCCTGCTCGCGGCAGGCGAACGCGAAGTCTTTCGCTCCTTCGATCTCGGGAGCGACCGTCGCCGTCACGAGATCGTCGGCGAATTCGAGGTACTGTTCGTATTCCTCGGAAATGGCCGGTCGGATCGCGGCACCCGGATGCGCTCCTTTGGCCTCCTTTCGAAAATACGGCCCGTAGAAATGCGCACCCATCACCCGCGCTCCATTTGGACACGGCGACTGTCGGAACTGCCGCGCGAGTTGCAGCGTCGCCATGATCTGTTCGTGCCGGGCTACGGTGGTGGTGATCGCCATCCGCGTGGTGCCGTGACGGACGTGCGCCGTGAGCGCTTTCTTAAATGCGTCCTCGGTGCCGTCCATGAAATCGCCCCCAAGCCCGCCGTGCACGTGAAGATCGACGAACCCCGGCGAGAGATAGCCGTCGCCGGCATCGATCACGACGGCGTCTTCGGGCATCACCGCCGCCGGGTCGAGAATTTCTTCGATCCGACCGTCGCGGACGATCATCGCACCGGTGACGATGCGATCGGGCAGAATAAATTGGCCGCGGAAGACGAGGGGCAGCGACATGGAAAAAAATCCTCTTTTCGTTGGGTGGAAACGACGGCGGTGGGTCATCGCGGACGAAGCTCGGTACGACTTCGCATAGAACGTCACGGGTTCGAATGATATCATGACGGTATGAAATTAATCGACTCAACACGCGACCATTTCCCACGCCGCGATTTTCTTTCGTGGACGGCCCGCGGCATCGGGACGGCGGCGCTGCTTGATTTGGCGCTTCGCGATCACGTCGTGCGCAGCGAAGAAGCCGTCGCTCCCGGAACGCATCATCAACCGCAGGCCCGGCGGGTGATTCACATCAATCTGTGCGGCGGATTGAGCCACGTCGACAGCTTCGATTACAAACCCGCGCTGGTGGAGTTTCATGGCAAGTCGCTCTCCGCCGACGAAAAACCCGACGTCTTCTTCGGGCAGGTGGGACTTTTGCGCAAGAACGACTGGGAGTTCAAACAGCGGGGTGAGAGCGGATTGTGGGTGTCCGAGTTATTTCCCCATCTCGCCGAGGTGGCCGATGAACTGACTGTCATACGCTCGATGTTCGCCGAGACGTCGAATCATACGCCGGCGACGTTTCAGGAGAACAGCGGGTTTCGGCTCAACGGTTTTCCGGTGCTCGGGTCGTGGTTGAGTTACGGGCTGGGGAACGAGACCGATAATCTGCCGACGTTCGTCGTCATTCCCGACGCACGCGGTCTCCCCGCGGGGGGCTCGATCAACTGGTCGAACGGCTTTTTGCCGGCGCGGCATCAGGGGACGCCGTTCAAGAGCGAGGGAGTGCCGCTCGCCGATTTGTTCCCCGCGAAAGAGATCGCTCCGAACACCGAAATGGCAAGCCGCGAGTTACTCAAACGTTTAAACTCGCGGCATCTCGAACGTCATGCGGGGTACGATCCTTTCGCAGCGCGGATGCAAAGTTACGAACTCGCCGCGCGGATGCAACTCGCGGTCCCCGAAGTAGCGGATTATTCGTCGGAGACGGCGGCGACGCAGGCGTCGTATGGACTCGATCGCGAAGCAACCGCGGAATTCGGCCGCGCGTGCTTGCTCGCCCGGCGGTTGCTCGAACGGGGCGTGCGGTTCGTGCAGTTGTTTTCGGGAGGAGCGTTCGGCTCGCCGCGGATCAACTGGGACGGTCACGAGAGCGTGCTGCAAAATCACGGCCAGGAAGCCGGGCGGATTGACAAACCGGTCGCGGCATTGCTGCGCGATCTCCGTCAGCGCGGGATGCTTGATGATACGCTGGTGCTATTCACCTCGGAATTCGGCCGCACGCCGTTCACGCAGTCCGGCGGCGACATCCTCGGGACCGGCCGCGACCACAATCAATACGGGTTTTCGATCTGGATGGCGGGTGCGGGTTTGAAGCACGGTTACGCACACGGCTCGACGGATGAAATCGGCCTGCACGCCGTCGAGCAGCGCACGCACTGGCACGATTTCCATGCGACGGTACTGTGGCTCTTGGGCATCGATCACGAACTCTTGACGTATTATCACAACGGCATCCAGCGGCGGCTGACGGATGTCGAGGGCGAAGTGATACGCGAAGTGCTCGCGTGATTTATGGTTAGCCGCGACGCGAAGGGTTTCCGCAGCGGAGCGCTTTCTTTTTAGCCCCCGGCGAGTCGCCGGGGGTTTGAAACACGATCGAACCCCCGGTCATTGACGACCGGGGGCTAAAAGACGAAGCAGAGCTTCGAAGACGTGCGTTCCCAAGCGGGAGCTTGGGAACGAGAAGATGTACAACGAGAGGAATGGCATCCCATGAAAACTCAACTTTCCGGTTTTATATTCGCCGTGCTGATGTTATTCGTCTCCACTGCCGAAGCCCGCGTTGTCCGCTTCGAAATCGAAAGTCGCGAACCGTTCGCCGAGGGGCATGAGTTTGGCGACGCCGGGGCCTACGAGCGGATCGTCGGCAGAGCGTATGGCGAAGTCGACGTCGACAATCCGGCGAATGCGCAAATCGTCGACCTGAAATTCGCGCCGCAAAACGAAGGGACCGTCGAATATGCGAGCGACTTCTTTCTGCTCAAACCGGTCGAGATGGAACGCGGCAACAAACGGCTGCTGTACGATGTGAACAATCGCGGCAACAAACTGATGCTCGGGGCGTTTAACGATGCGGGAGGGAACGATCCGCACACGCTCGAAGACGCCGGCAATCGGTTTCTGATGCAGCAGGGATATTCGCTGCTGTGGTGCGGGTGGAATGGCGACGTCATTCCCGGCGGCGGACGGATGCAGATCACACTTCCCATCGCGATGGAGAATGGCAAGCCGGTTCAAGGAAAAATTCATGCCGAAATCTGCGTGCACACGCCGGCGTATCATCAGCCGTTGTACTGGGGGAATTCCGATCCGTATCCGGTGCTCAATCCAGAGTCGGCGAAGTTAACCGTGCGGCCGCATCGCGACGCCGAGGCGAAGGATGTGCCGCGCGAGGAATGGGATTTCGGCCGCTGGGAGAATGAGAAACTCACGAGCGATCCGAAATTTCTGTATCTAAAAAACGGCTTTCAGCCCGGCTGGATTTACGATCTCGTGTACGAGACCGAAGGCTCGCGGATCAGCGGTCTGGGACTAGCCGCGATTCGGGATGTGGTGTCGTTCTTTCGTTATCGCGGATTCGACGTCGATCGCACCGTCAATCCGCTGCATCCCCACATCGAACATGCCTATGGCTTCGGCATCTCGCAGTCGTCCCGCGTGTTAAATCAAATGGTGCACGAGGGATTCAACAGCGACGAAGAACGGCGCATGGTCTTCGACGGCATTCTCTCGCACGTCGGCGGCTCGGGTCGCGGGATGTTCAACGTCCGCTTCGCGCAGACGACCCGGCATGGGAGTCAGCACGAAGATGTGCTTTATCCGTCCGAGCGATTTCCGTTCACGACTGTGGAGCAGACCGATCCCGCGACCGGCGACATCGGTTCGCTGCTCGATGAAGCGGAGCGGCTGGAGCAAGTGCCGAAGATCATGTTCACGAACACGTCGACCGAGTATTGGTGCCGCGGTGCGTCGCTGCTGCACACCGATGTGACGGGGAAGGTCGATGTGCCGCTGGCGGCGAACGTGCGGCTCTATTTCATCGCCGGGGCGCAGCATGGGAATTCGTCGTCGCTCGAGAAGCCCGGGTTTTTGCAGCCGGGGAACGTGCTCGATCATCGTCCCATTTTGCGGGCGATGCTGGTGCATCTCGATCGCTGGGTGAGTGAAGATGTGGAACCGCCGGAGTCGCGTTATCCCCGGCTGGGCGATGGCACGCTCGTCGATCTCGACACGTATCGGCAGGCGTTTCCGACGTCGGATCTGTTTCGCGCGCCGGAGGTGATGTACCGGCCGTATCGGCTCAACTTCGGCCCGCGGTGGGAGACGGAGGGAATTGCAGACATTGTTCCGCCCCAAGTCGGTCGGCCGTTTCGGACATTGGTTCCCGCCGTCGATGAGGATGGCAACGAAATCGCGGGGATTCGCTTGCCCGACGTCGCCGTACCGTGGGGGACGTTCACCGGTTGGAATCGCCGGGTGACGTCACAGATCGGCCGCGACGTGCTCGGCCGCTGGGAAGGTTCGACGCTGCCGTTTCCGCTCACGCCCGAGCAGCGCGAGCGGGAACACGACACGCGGTTTTCGATTCTCGATAGGTATCCCGAACGGCCCGACTACATGGCGAAGGTCAACAACGCGGTGCGGGCGCTGGAAGCGGAGGGATTGATTCTGCCGATGGACGCCAAGTCGCTGCGCGAGCGGGCCGAGCGAAGATCGTTTTGGGACGACGCGGAAAAATAAGGAAATTCGGCGTGAACATAGTGACGCGCACGCGGCGAGTGACTATGATCTGGGCGGCTTTAATCCTTCTCCCTCCGGGAGAAGGTGGCCGCAGGCCGGATGAGGGCGCCTTTAAACAAGAGCCAGAAAAAGGCACCCTCACCCTACCCTCTCCCGGAGGGAGAGGGAGAAAAGCAAGAACCGCGCCACTTTAAAACTGACGTTTCGAGCGACCTTATTTCAACACGTTTCACAGATGAGGACGACACGATGTTGTTTCATTCCGCGAACAGGCGTTTTCCGCGAGTCTTTTCCTGCCTGGTCGTCGCGCTGCTGACCTGCGGCGACTTGACGGCGTTGCACGCGCAAGAAACATCGGCGACGAGCGAAAGTTCCACGTTGTTGGCGCAGCAGGAAAGGGGACCGTATCGCGGCCGGCGGTATGGTTATGGGCGATTCAATCGCGGTTCGCGAACTGCGGTGTTGAACCTGGAAACGCCGATGGCTCCGCCCGAGTGGGCGCTGCTCGAACGCGAGTTGCTCCGGGCCAACTCCGAAGCATGCCGGGTGTTTTACGAAAAATATTTTGACGAACGCGGTTATCTCTTGTGCGTCGAACGTTGGGGGGCCAACGACGGACCCGACGATGCCATCGAATGTCTGCAGAACTGGCCGATTTTGTATGCGCTGGGAGGAGACGACGACGTCGATGCAATGACGCGTCAAGCGTGGGAAGGGCATTTGCGTCAATACACGCTGGCGAAAACGACCGAAGTGCCGATGGCACGCGACGGGATGTACTTCCGCGAATTTCCGGTGATGATCGACTGGCTGCATCTCTCGGAAGGGCTGACCGTCTTCAGTTTTCTGGGACTTTCTGAGCCCGATGACAACTCCTGGCGAGCGCGGACGAAACGCTATGCGGGGTTCTATACCGGCGAAGATCCCACGACCCCCAATTACGATCCCCAGCACAAGATTATCCGCAGCATGTGGACCGGCAGCAAAGGGCCGTTGCTGCGGCCGGCGACGCCGCTCGACTGGGCCGGCGACCCCATCGACGTCGAGGGGCGGTTCAATCCGCTGCATGGCGAAAAAACGTTCGCGCAATTTCTCGATCATTACCGCGACTACACCGACGTGGTGGGGGATCATCCGTCGAATCTGCTGGCGACGTCGCTGGCCCTCAATGCCTACATGCTCGATCACGAACCGAAATATAAGGATTGGATTCTCGAATACGTCGGCGCGTGGAACGACCGCATCGCCGCCAACCAGAATATCATTCCCTCGAAGGTCGGGCTCGACGGCAAAATCGGCGGCGAATCGGGCAAGTGGTATGCCGGCACGTACGGCTGGGGCTTCACCGTCACCGTGCCGCAGGATGGCTCGAAGGCGCATCGTAACACGGTCGGCATCGGCTTTTACGGATTCGCGAACGCGTATCTGCTGACGGGCGAAGACAAATACCTCGACGGCTGGCGGCGGCAGATCGACGACATCAATAGTCATGCCAAGTCGGTCGAGGGGCAGAAGATGTATCCGCAGATGTTCGGCGACCGGGGCTGGTATGCGTATTCGACGAGTCCGTATCAGATCGGAGCGCTGGAGATCTATTCTCTGACGCTCGATCCGAAAGATAAAGTCCGCGTGACGAATCGGGCCTGGCTCGATTGGCTCGATGGGAAGAATCCGAATTTCCCGGTGGAATCGCTCAAACGCGATTGGGAGCGGTTGCGGTCGCAGGTCGCCGCGATGCAGTCCGACGCCACGACCCCCGATACGCGGCTGGCCGACGACCCGATGATCTTCAACCCGGCGAGCGTGAATTCGCTGGTTCAGTTGATGTGGGGCGGAATTCCGGGGACGAAGAATTCGATGACGATGCTCGCCGCGGTCCGGTATTTCGATCCCGGCGAACGGCGGGCCGGTTTGCCGGAGAACGTCGCGGCCCTGGTCGAAAAGATCGCTCCGGAAGGAGTGATTGTCTCGCTGGTGAATCTCGATCCCGTCGAGTCGAAAACGGTGATCGTGCAGGCGGGGGGATATGGGGAGCATCAGATCACCTCGGCGTCGATCGGCAATCAGACCGTGAACGTGAACGCTCCGCACGTGACCGTCACTCTCGCGCCGGGAGCCGGCGGCAAGGTGAAGATTCTGACGAACCGTTTTCGGAACGCACCGAGTTTGCGTATGCCGTGGGATCGTTGATGTGGAATGCGAAGTTTTCGACTGCAACGTCTGCGACAAATACCGCCGATCGCCTTCCCGATGACCTTGTTGGGAGTCGAGATTCTCGGGCTGACGCCGTTCGTGGAATTTCGCTCGGGCCCGATCACGTATCTGGCGAACGCCGAACTCCTGCAAGCGGTGATGCTAGTGTTAGTGATCTATCTGTCTCTACGAGAGCCGGTTTCCAACGAGACGGTTGACACGAAATCCTTCGCGCCGCCGAGTTATAAATGGCGTGGCGTGATGTGGTATGTCGTTCACATGGCGTTGTACCTGTCGTTTGTGGCGCTCACGTTCTGGTGGAACGACGCGTACCGCGACCACAAAGACGACTGGTGGAACTGGGGCGTCCCCGTTGCATGGGGCCTGATGGCGCTCGGGGTGGGGATCTCCGCTTGCCGAATTGTGTTTTCCCGCGAACGGCTCATCAAGGAGCTTTATCCGCAATGGCAGGCGTTACTGCCGGCGGTCGTGTGCGTCGGATTGTACGGCGGCTATTTGTGGTATCGCGAAGAAATCTGGCAATACGCCTATCCGCCGGTGATGTATCTGGCGATGTGGATTATGATCAAGGTTCAGGGGGTGAGCGGCCTGGGGATCAGCGACGACGGATTGCCGATCTTCGGCAATCCGCACGTGCAACTGAAAGTCACTGCGTACTGCGACGGCCTGGAGGCGATCGCCATGTTCTGGCTGTGGTGGGGAGCGATCGCAGTCCATCGCCGGGAGGAAGAGGGATTTCTCGGCGGCTGGCTGACGCGCTGGTTCGTCGGCACGATCGTGTTATGGCTGCTGAACACATTGCGGATGGACGTGCTGGTCTGG
>JBBECD010000023.1:0-8332 GCA_040881995.1 Planctomycetaceae bacterium | reverse complement strand
GGTGAAGGGTCAACTGAATGACGAATGTGCAAGGAAGCGTGCAAAATGAGAAACTTCCCGATCCCCCGGTCCCCGAAGAACGCAACTTCAAAAAGCGCCAGCGAGGGGGCTTTGAATCCTTCTCCCACTGGGAGAAGATGGCCGCAGGCCGGATGAGGGTGCCTTTGGTTTTCGATGATTGTCCGCACTCGACGAAGCGGAGCTTGGGAACGAGAAAAAAGCGCTCCGCTGCGGAAACCCTTCGCGTCGCGGCTAACCTCAAAACTACAAGCGCACAAACTTTCGCAGCGACGGTGTGTCGGCGGGGATGAGGCCTTTGTAACCGCCGGCGGACATCGTCACCTCGGCGACGTAAATGTCGCCCCAGGGGTCGGCCCAGATGTCGTGCGGGGCGTAAAAATCGTCCGGAGCCTGCGGGTTTTTCCCGCCGCCGAATCGCGACAGCAGATTTCCCTTGAGATCAAAAATGCTCACGCGGCCTCCGCTGGCTTCGGACTCCGCAGAGGTTCCCGGCCACATGCCGGCGGTGTAGCCGACTTCCGCGATGAAGGCGACGCCGTTCTTATCGATGAAGATCTGACAGGGCCGCGCGATCTCGGTCCACTCGCGCACGAACTTGCCGTCGGGTGTGAAAATCTGAATGCGGCTGTTCTCGCGATCGGCGACGTAAATCAGCCCCTCGCGATCGATGGCGATGCCGTGCGGCAGATGAAACTGTCCCGGCCCGGCTCCCGGCTCGCCCCACGAAAACTCCAGCTTGCCGTCCGGAGAAAACTTATGCACCCGTGCGTTGCCGTAACCGTCAGCGATGTACATCGCGCCGGTCGCCGAGAGCGCGAGATTGCACGGATGATTAAACGGCCCCGCTGGCCGTTTAATCGTGCGGTAATCGAATCCGATCGCTCCGGTCTCCGACGGCTGACCGGTGCCGAGCGTCATCAACACTTCCCCTTCCGGCGTGCATTTCGTCACGGTGTGTCCCATGTCGTCGATGAGATAGATCAAATCGTCGGGTCCGATCGTGATGCCGTGCGGCCGGGTGAAACTCCCTTCGCCCCAGGCGCGCAGCAGTTGTCCGTTGCGATCGAAGACGATCACCGGATGCTCGCCGCGATTGAAGACGAACACATTGCCGTTGGAATCGGCGGCGACGGAAGTTGCCTCCACGAAGCTCCACCCCGCCGGCAATTCCCCCCACCCCGCCGCGGCGACGTATTGATAGTCTCCTTGACCGACGTGTTTAAGCGGCATCCGCGATGATGAGTTTTCATTCGGCATGGAGAGGTCTCCTGTTGTGGTGTGAAATTAAGTTCTCGTTCCCAAGCTCTGCCTGGGAACGCAAGTCTTCGCAGCTCCGCCGCGTCAATCGCGGGCAAGCGCTCCGCTACGGAAACCCTTCGCGTCGCGGCTAAACAAAAACGGAATACGTCTCGGGTTATTCCTCTTCGTAAATCGCGGCGTGGCGTATCGGGGTTTCCAAGATCAACAGGCACATCGCCGTCACGTATAATCGGCCGGCTTTGTCGCCGTATTCCCAGGGGGAGCCTTTGGGACGCGTCGGATGCCAGCTCCCTAACACATCTTTTCCTTTGGCGCGGCCGCCGGCGGTGCTTTGATTTTCGACGATCAACCGTTTCACGCGGTCGAACCACGTCGTCCAAGCGTCGCCTCCCAGATTATGCAATAATTGAGCCGTATAATACCATTGATAGACGTTTCTTTCTCCCGCCGACCAGTTCGGTTCGAACATCGGATCGATCAGATACTCCACCCCTTCGATCATCGCGGGGTGATCTTTCTCCCAACCGAGCCATTGTCGGCTGAGCAACCCTTCGGCGGTCATCGCCGGCGAGACGTTTTCGAGCGGATCGATCTGCATGTATTTGTAGCGGAAGCCCCCCTCCTCCTGCACCGTGTCGAGAAAACCGGAGGCCCTTTCGAACGCGGCGGGAGGAACATCGAGTTCGGCGGCTCGCGCGGTGTTGAGCGCCATCAGCGCCCAGCCGGTGACCGACAGATCGCCGGTCGTCAGTCCCGACTGGGGCTGATACTTCCAACCGCCGTCGGTGAGGTACTGCGAATCGAGCAGAAACTGCACAGCACGCTGCGCGGGCTCGCGGAGATTCTCGTCGCCGGTGAGCGCGAACGCTTCACACAGGGTGATCGTCGCTTGCGAATGGGCGTAAAACGCGGTTTGCCGGCCGCGCTCTTCCCAGTCGTGCAGGTCGCCGTTCGCCTTTTGCGTGCGCAGCAGCCAGTCGATCCCCCGTTTGATGTTCTCCTGATACTTTCCCTCAAGGTGCGTTTCGCCGACGCCGAGATAGACCAATAGCGCCAGTGCGGTGGCTCCGGCGTCGGTTTTGAGGCTGGGGGAGGCGGCATCGGGATAATTCGCCAGTCCGCGCGAGGGATTGCCGACGTCGAGTTGCCAACTGCCGTCGGAACGCTGCTGCCGGGCCAGCCAGGCCAGTCCGAGCGAGAGAGATCGGGTGGCGGCGTCTCCTCCGGCCTCAACGGCGAGATCGACCCGCCGGCGGCGAGGGGCGAACATCTTCTTCGCGGCGGCCGGTTTGACCGTGCGGGCATGGCCCGGTTCGGAAGACGCCGGCACGGTCGGCTGTTCGATCGGTTCGGGTGGGCGTGGCGTCGAAAACGTCCCCACGGGAATCGCCGCGATTTTCACCGGAGCCACGGCCCGCTTTTTGTGTTTCGCGTCCGCGGGGGAGATCCAACTGACGACGATCTCTTCGAGACGCTCGCGGTCGCGGAGCTGATGCACCAGCGTCGCAAGAATCAACACCATGCAAACGTGCAGGCCCAGGCTGATGCCGACTCCCCCGAGACTGGTCGTTTTTTGCCGCTTGAGGTCCTGCAGAAAAGTGATCGGCCGCAACTCATGATCCTCGGCGGAAACGCGAATCGGCACGGACTTCGATCCCGCTCGCCGGCGTCGCGGCTGTGACGAATTCGGCGCCGGTGCGGGTAAACGGGGGGACATGCCGGGGTGCTCCAGCCAATCGGCGTGCTGGCAAGAATCTCATCGGGCGAATTTCGTGGGTCACCAAGTGTAGGCATAAACGGGAAGAAAATGAAAGCCGCGTCGCCTCCGAGTCTGGGGCGCGGGCAAATGAAATGGACGAACGGCTAGTATTTGGAGGGGATCTCTTGGTGGATTCCATCATTTTTCGAATTCGATTTGCTTCCCTTTCGAAAAATTGCTAAGCTGATCGGTTCGGTGAATGCGATAATCTTGAGATGCCGAAACCGGATCGGCACGGCACAATCCAAAATATCGTTAACGCCTCTCCCCGCTTCGAGGGTGAGCGGACACATCAGAACAGATCGAGAAAGGAAGGCTTGAGTGGTTAAGTTGCGTTTGCGGGAACACGAATCGATTCAGGATGCAGTCAAGCGGTTTCGTAAATTGGTCGAGCACGCTGGTATCAAGAAAGAAATGCGCCGCCGGGAATATTACGAGAAGCCGAGCGATCTCCAGCGGCGCAATCGCCGCCGCGCCGAACGCCGCAGCCGCATGGCCCGTCTGAATCCGCAGATGTAATTGCCTCGCCGTCAATTCGTTGAAGTCAAAGCGCACCGCATCGCCGGTGCGTTTTTGTTGATCAATATGTATAAAATCCCTGGCCCGATTTGCGGCCGAGGCGGCCAGCGTAGACCATTCTCACCAGCAAAGTGCACGGGCGGAATTTCTGGTCGCCGGTCTCGCGGAACAGCACCTGCAAAATCGACAGGCAGATGTCGAGCCCAATGAAATCGGCCAGTTCCAGCGGACCCATCGGATGATTGCAGCCGAGTTTCATCAGCGCGTCGATCGTCTCGGCGTCGGCGACCCCTTCCTGCAACGTGAAAAACGCCTCGTTCAAGAGGGGCATCAAGATGCGGTTGACCGCAAAGCCGGGACTGTCGCTCACGCCGAACGCCCGTTTCCCCATCCGCTCGGCGAGCGTTTTTGTCGCCGCCATCGTTTCGTCCGACGTTTGCAAGCCGCGTACGATTTCCACCGGGGCCATCACCGGCACGGGATTGAAGAAATGCATCCCCACGACCTGCGACGGGCGCTTGGTCGCTCCGGCGATCAGCGTGATCGACACGCTCGACGTATTGCTCGATAAGATAATCTCCGGCCGGCAGAGTTCATCCAGCCGGCGAAAGAGTTCGAGTTTGAGTTCCGGCCGTTCGGAGATCGCTTCAATCACGAAGTCGGCCTCGGGAGCCGCCGCGTCGAGATCGCCCGACCAGGCGATGCGATCGAGAATCGATTCGGCGGAGGCATCTTTGATCTTGCCCCGTTCGATTCCTTTGTGAACCGAACGGGTGATGCGGTCCTGAGCCGACGTGCGCTGCGCCTCTTGCACTTCGACCGCGGCCACCGTGATGCCATGCACGGCGGCGACTTCGATAATGCCCGTCCCCATCGTGCCGGTGCCGATGACGAGCAGTTTCTGGATATCCATGGATGGCCTCTTGTCGTGGATCCCGGTGAATAGACTGGTTGGTTTCCAGTGTATCGCCGGGAAGAGTCCAGGGTCCAGAGACGAGAGTCCAGAGCCAGACTGGAGACAAGGAGGAAATTCAGGTTAACCGCGACGCGAAGGCTCTGCGGAGCGCTTCGTGTTCGTCTAATTAATACGGCTGTACGACCGGGACACCTGATATGACCGTCGGCGGCGGGGCGTCGTAAATCGGCATGCCGAGCTGGGCCGGGGGAGGCGCGTCTGCATGCATCGGGAAAGGTTGACTGGGGTACGCCGTCGTCGGATACGCCGGTGCGTACACAGGAGCCGCGTAAGCGGTCGTCGGATAACCCGAATACATCGGTGCCGCGTACGTTGTGATCGGAGCATTCGATGACAGCCACGGGCTGGCATTGTATGCCGTCGTGGTTCCCGCCGTCGGGCCGTACGCCGTCGTCGTGCTTGTGGCGTAACTCCCCGAACCTTGCAGCGTCACAAGCCGCGATTGCACTTCGGGCTGATACCACTGCTGGGCCAGCGAATGCTGATAGAGCGCGGCGGCCTGATCGGTGCGGCCGGAGTCCTGATAGACCTGACCCAAATGGGCCAACGCTTTCGGATGACGCGGATTCGCCCGCAGCGCGCTCTGCAACGATTGCTCGGCACCTACGGTGTCGCCCATCTCACGCTGAATGAACGCCATTTCGACGAACGGTTCGGATTTGTACGGTTCGATGTCGGTCCATTCTTGCGCGAGCGCGATCGCTTCGCCGTCGCGGCCGGTTTCCATGTAAAGCTGAGCCAGCGAGTGATAACTCGGCTGATGCGACGGATCGACCGTCAACGCCCGGCGGTACGTTTGCTCGGCACCGGCGAGGTCGCCTTGCTTTTTCATCGCCGCGGCGAGATTGTGAATGTAGTCGGCGTTATCGGGTTGGTCGGCGACGGCGCGTTCGAAGTCGCCGCGCGCCCAGGCGTATTGCCCCCGTTCGAAGTACGAGGTTCCCGATTGATTCATGAGATAACCGCTCGATCGACTGCAACCGCTCACGAGGATGAGGGAGAGTCCCAGATGGAACAGGGCGATTCGACCGGTCATTTTCCGGTAGCTGCGCATTTCGGCCGCCTCCAGACGCAAATAACAGAAGTTGAAATTGGGTTGATGTGAAACGACGGGATTGAATTCGGGATCGGTGTTTCGACCCGCATCGGCATGCGGTCAGCTCAAATTTTGGAGCGTGATTCTGCGAAAATTTGAAACGGACTGGACTGGGCCGGGGTCAAAAACCGATAAAATGTCTTTTGAGATGTTCAACGGGGAGCGGGAGAATAGCCGCGGACGAAAAACGTCGCAAGACCAGTTCTGCATCTTTTGCCGGAATACGAAATTCGCGGCGAGGAATTTGGAAAACTCATAATCCCGCTGGCGGAATCCCCGCGAGCAAGAATGCCTTCAAAAAATAGGCATTTACCGCGAAACAGCAGTCCATTCTCCCTCTTCGGGCCGGAACGGACTCCGCTTGCAACGTTTCCCCCCGAGCGATAATCTCCTCGCCCTCACCGGTCCATCTCCAGTTTCTTCATCTCCCAGTCTCCTTGTCTCCCCCTCTCCCACTCTTCGTCCCCCCATGCTCCGTCTCGGCATCGTCGATTTCGACACGTCTCATAGCATCGAATTCACACGTCGCTTTAATCACGTGGGAATCGATCGCGACCAGTGGGTGGAAGGTGCGCGCGTCGTCATGGGCTGGCCGGGGACGTCGCTCATGTCTCCCGAACGGATTGCCGGGCACGCCGAGCAGATAGCCGCCTGCGGCGTGCAACTCGTCGACGACCCCGCCGAAATGATCGGTCGGATCGACGCGCTGCTCATCCATTCGGTCTGCGGCGCGGCTCATCGCGAACGGATGGAAAAGTTCGTGACCGCCGGCATTCCCATGTTTATCGATAAACCGTTTGCCTGCAGCGCCGCCGATGCCCACGCGATGATTGGGCAAGCACAAGCCGCGGGAATCCCGCTGATGAGCAGTTCGGCGCTCCGCTTTTCGGAGGACATTCTGCAATTCCAGCAAAAGAATTACGGCGGAATTCACGGCGTCATCAGTTACGGCCCCGCGCATCGGGCCGAGGGAAATCCAGGTTTGCTCCACTACGGAATTCACGCCGTCGAGGTAATGTACGCGCTGATGGGGCCGGGGTGCGAAATGCTCTCGGCGTTGCATGAACCGGAAGCCGACGCCGTCACCGCCCAATGGGGCGACGGCCGTATTGCGCACGTCCGCGGCATCCGTGCGGGCGCGAGATCGTACGGACTCTTGATTCATTGCGAAGCAGGCATGATCCCTGTGCCGATTTCGGCCCGGTTCGCGTACCGCAACTTATGCCGGGAGATCGCGAAGTTCTTCGAAACCCAAACGCCCGCCGTCCCGATGGACGTCACGCTCGAGCTGATCGCTTTTTGCCTGTCGGCGCTTAAGAGCGAACAAAACCAAGGGGCGTGGGTCGACGTCGGGGAGACGATGAAGTGACACCATCGCAGACAGAGGCGGCGACGCATCACCATTCAACGAAATCAAAGATAATGAAAATGCAATCGATCGATCGACGCGACGCGACAGGGAGGTCGCCGATGAAACTAACCGTAGGGCTGGCCATCGTGTTTTTGTGGATGGGCTGGAATCCCGTCTATTCGGCACGCGCGCAGGAATTTCGCGTCGTCACGAAAGTTTACAAGATCAACGGCGCCGACAAATCGCAGCCGCTGGCGCGCAGTTTGACGATCTTTCACGCGGGCAAGGTGTACGACTATCTCGACGGGATCGAGGAAGTCACGATCTTCGAGCCGACGCATCACCGCATCACATTGCTGAGCATCGAGCGGGAGCTGATGACGCGCGTCGACCTCGATGAGATTCGCAACCTGCAAAACGTCGCGCGAAACGAGACCGAAAAATACATCGGCGAGCTGAGGCTGAAGCCCGACGCCAACACCGAAAAAACGATCGCCATGCTCAAGTTTCACTGGGATCCGGTATTCGTCGAGGAATACGACGAAAAGCAGCGCCGGCTGCGACTGACGAGCGAGTTCATCCGCTATCAGGTCGTCGCGACGCAGAGGAAGGAAAAGGAAATCGTCGACGCCTATCTGCGTTACGCCGACTGGACCGCGCAGTTAAATTCGGTGTCGCACCCCACGCTTCCTCCCAATCCTCGATTGAGATTAAACGAAGCGCTGCGGAAGCGGAACTTGATTCCGATGGAAGTCGAACTCTGGGCCGATCTCGAAACGGACATGCATCTCAAAGCCGAACACACGATCCACTGGGAACTCAACAATACCGACCGGACGTTGTTGCTGCGCTGGGAGACTCTGCTCAAAGATCGCGGAATCCGCAACGTTCCGCTGGAGCATTATCTCCGCGTCGTCAACGAAATCGCCGAAGGCCCCGCGCGCGCAGGAACGGCAAAACGCTAATGCCGCGTCTCACGCAGATGTGATCTGATGGCGGGTGGCTGTGGTCGGTCGCTTCGACCGCCCACAGTGATTGCGAGGAAAGCTGGCAGGCTCGAAGACTCGACCCCAGCCATCCGTCGCCCTGCCTCGGCGAGAAAAACTCTTGTAGAATAAAAGGCAAGGTCTCCCATGGCGCCGGCTTTGCCCGCAACCCAAAATTTTTACAGACTAAACCAGAAGAGACTTGTCACGTAAAGGGGAAGAGTTCGACTTGCCGAGGGAAGAGTTTGGGATTTCTCCGCGCCTGTTATGTAGAGCCTTGTCAAGCCGGAATCCAGTTTCGCCGTCGGCGGGTGTAGTCGCCGATTTCGGTAATCAGGTGGCGAGGGTGTTCCAGTAGGCTTTC
>JBBECD010000022.1:0-8459 GCA_040881995.1 Planctomycetaceae bacterium | reverse complement strand
GACCAAAGCTTCGAGTTCTTCATAAGTCGGCTTCCGTTCCGGCATCGCTCACTCCGCCCGTTCCCCCCTCGAAATCAATCAGGGAATGTGTTACCTATGTCCCCGAACGAGTGTTACCCTTGTCCCCGGTCCAAAGAGCGGGAGAGGGTGGCCGCGCAGCGGCCGGGTGAGGGGTGACATCGACATTCGATCGCGAGTCAGAACGAGCCTAATGCCTAATTCCCAACGCTTTTGCTGCGAGCGTTTATTTTAGTCATTAGGATTTAGACATTAGGCATTCACCCCCGCCCCTCACCCGGCGACAGGACCGCCGACCTCTCCCACCGGGAGAGGTAAAGAAAATGCTTGATCGCCTTTTCGTGGGAGCTGGGGAACGAGGGTTATTCCATCACCTCCAGAAAAAACCTCTTCAGCTCGTTAAAACTCATCCGCGATTTGTTCACCGCTCGTTCGTAATACGGGTGATCGGTATCCACGTCGGCGATGATCAAATCTTCCTGATGCCGGCGGCTGCGGACGAGGATCTCTCCCAGCGGGTCGACGACATAACTGTCGCCGTAGCCGACGCCGGTGTTCTTCGTGATCGCGGGGTCGTGGCCGAAGACGACGTTGTTGCCTCGGACGAAGTAGATGCCGTTCTCCATCGCGCGGGCCGTGTGATCGCTGCGGACCCGCATGAAGTGATCGAGCAAACCCTGTTCGCCGATGTAATTGTAATGCGGAGCGAAGACGATCCGGGCGCCCTTTAAAGCCAGAATCCGCGTCGGCTCGATGTAACCGCCGTCAGCACAGATCACCACGCCGAACTTTACGCCGCGATGTTCGAACACCGGAAACGCTCGCCCCTGCGTATGAAACGGTTGATACGCGAAACACTTGCTGTACGTCCCGAGCAAGTGTCCCTTGTAGGCGACGAGCGCCGTGTTGTAGAGATCGTCGCCGCGGAGTTCGTTGAAGCCGACGATGAATGCGACGTCGAACGTCGACGTTTCATCGAGCACGCGCATGATCTGCGGCGAATCGACCGCAAACGCCGTCTTGCGGGCGAGTTCGCCGGTGTCGGGATAATCGGTGAGGAAACACTCGGGAAACGAGAGAATCTCCACGCGGTCGCGCTCGGCTCGCTTGAGGCCCTCGACGACCTTGGCGAGATTACCGTTGAAGTCGTCGTATTTCGCGGCGAGTTGGCAGTGGCCGATGCGGATCATGATTTGGCATCCTTATTTCTTGAGATGCGTTTCGAAGAACCCAATCACCAATTCTCGCAAATCGCGTTCCTTGGGCTCTAAATGAAAACTGTGCGGAGCACCTTCGACAATGACGAGTTCCGACGGGACCGTCGTTTTTTGCATCGCCTTGAAGAGCAACTCCGACTGCGACACCGGAACCTGGTCATCGGCCGTGCCGTGCAACAATAGCACCGGCAGATCGTCGTCCGAGGCATACGTCGCGGGCGATGCCTTGACGCAGAGCGATTTCAAATCGTCGGACAAGCCGTCGTACATCTTGCGGTCTTTCGCCAAGGCGACGAGATCGTATCCGCCGTACATCGGCACGACCGCCTGCACCTGACACGAATAACCGTCGTACAAACCGGTCGGGTCGAGGCCGTCGTCGGGACCGGTCAGCCCGACCATCGCGGTTAAATGTCCCCCGGCCGAGCCGCCGATGACGCCGATGTGATCGGGGTCGATGTGCAGTCTCGCGGAGGTCTTCCTCAAGAATCGCACGGCGGTTTTGCAGTCGTGCAAATTCTTCGGCCAGACGGTCGCGAGTGTTTTCACGAATTGATCGTCTTGATTCACGGCCAGAACATAATTGATGCTCGCACAGACGTAACCCGACTTGGCGAGAGTCGTGCCGATGTTGATTTCGCGTTCGGCTTCTTTATCGCCGGCGTACCAGCCCCCGCCGTGAATGATCAGCACGGCGGGAAGTTTCCCTCGCCCCTCGAAGTTTGCGGGGAGATACAGATCCATCTTTTCGGCGCGGTCCGCCCCCAGATAGGCGACGTCCTTGACGATTTTCACGTCGTCATCGGCGACGGCCAACGATGCGAACGGACTCAACGCCAGTGCGGTCACAACGGCGGCTTTCAAAATACTCGCGCAAGTCGGGTGAACTCTCGACATGGACTTCTCCTTCAACGAACGGAATTGGGGATTCAACGCAATTTCAATTTGATCGAATTCATTCCAGCAGTCTGACATTCAAACGGGAGGGCATATCGGATGTCCGATAAACCCGCTGTGTGGCCGACTGAAAATCGGACGCTTCGGCGCTATAGATATCTATGAACTTCTGCGGATTGCGATCCACGAGCGGAAACCAACTGCTTTGGACTTGCACCATGATCCGGTGTCCCGTGCGAAACGCATGATAGGTATCGGGGAGCGTAAACTTCACGCGCGTCGGTTCACCCGGTTCGAAGGGCTCGGGCTGCTCGTAACCGTTGCGAAACTTGCCGCGCATTACGTCGCCGCGGATGAGTTGCTGGAATCCCCCCATGCGGACCTGCGTCGGATTCTCTTTGGGATCGGGGTAATCGTCGGGATACACGTCGACGATCTTGACCACCCAATCGCTGTCGGTTCCCGTGGTCGAAACATAAAAATCGACTTCGACTTCCCCGACGATCGTCACGTCGCTTTCGAGAATCTCGGTCTGATACACGAGCACGTCGGTGCGGCGACCGGCGAACCGCTGATCGGCGACCAGATACTCCGCCGGCATCGCCGTGTGAATCCAATCGATAAACGGCACCGGTTTGTTGGAATCGCTGACGTATTCATCAAACGCATTCGCCGATCGATTGTTCTGCGGCGCGTCCATCGACAGTGTTCCGCCGCCGTGCAAATACAGCGACGTCGGTCTTGATGCCGCGGGAGGCCACTGATCGTACTGACGCCATTGATTGGTTCCCGTTTCGAAGACCCAGGCTTCCGGCTGCGCGCCGTCTCCGTCCCCTTTGAGATGATATTTAAAGAAAGGAAACTCGACTTTCTCGCGATAAAACTCCGCCGTCTTCGCGTTGAACTGGGCGTATCCGAGCGATTCGCCCGTTTCGCGCGACCATTGTCCGTGTCGCCACGGGCCCATCACCAGCGTATTTTTCGCGTTCGGGCTGTTCGCTTCGATCGTCTTGTACGTTTCGAGAGCACCGAACAGATTCTCGGCGTCGAACCAGCCGCCGACGGTCATCACCGCCGGTTTGATGTTCTTCAAATGCGGCCGGAGGTTGCGGGCCTTCCAATAATCGTCGTACGTGCCGTGTTGCATGACCTCGTCCCAGAAGGGAACCTGATCGTCGAGCAACTGTTTATTGACCTGATTGAGCGGCCCGAGGTTGAGATAAAACTGATAGCCGTCCGGCGTGCCGTAATCGAAACGCGTGCCCGATTTTTTCGTCGGCTGCGGACGTTCGCGGCCATGATACGACAAAAAAGTGAACATATGCGGCAGAAACAACGCCCCGTTGTGATGAAAATCGTCGCCGACGAACCAATCGCTGATCGGCGCCTGCGGCGACGCCGCGACCAATGCGGGATGGGCGTCGATCACGCCGTTCGACGTATAAAAGCCGGGATACGAAATTCCGTACAACCCGACCTTGCCGCTGTGACCTTGGACGTTGTTGATCAGCCAGTCGATCGTGTCGTACGTGTCGGAGCTTTCGTCGACGTCCTGCGAACTCTTCTTATCGGCGATAATCGGCCGCATGTGGACGAAGTCTCCCTCGGACATCCACCGTCCGCGCACGTCCTGATACACGAAGATATAACCATCCGTGCCGAACAGAGCCGACGGACCGAGGTCGGATCGATATTGATCGACTCCGTACGGCGCACAGCTATACGGCGTGCGAGAAAACATGATCGGATACGTTTTCGACTGATCTTTCGGCACGTAAACCGCAGTGAAGAGTTTCTTCCCGTCGCGCATCGGGATCTTGAATTCGTGCTTCGTGTAATTCGCTTTGACGTAGTCGAGCCCCTGCGCCGCCAGTTGCGCCCCCGAGGCGAAACAGATCGCGGCACACAACAACAGGCGCTCGATCCTTTTCGATGAAAGCAAGTACGCGGTGTTTTTTCGAAAGGTCATTCGGTGTCGCTCCAGATGTAAACCGGCAGAAAACGATTATTTTTTCTCATTATGAATCAATTCCGCGGGGAAATCATCATCGGCAGAGTGGAAACAAATCAGTTTTCCGGAGTATTCTGTAACGGGAACTCTGTGCAAGTTGTCTCGAACGCTGACTGACATCATCTACTCATCAGGAGTCTTCACCCATGAAAATGATTTATACCCTGAGCTGCGTGCTCTTGTTGTTCGCGAACCTCCCGGCCAACGCCGAGGAGAAACTCAAGTGGGAAAAAGTCACCGATGCCGCCGGCTGGCAGCCGCGCGATTCGCAGGGGGAACTCGTCTACGACGGGAAACTCTGGATCTTCGGCGGTTGGTTTCAATCGTACGCACCGCCGCCGCGCGACGTCTGGAGTTCACCGGACGGCAAGACGTGGGAACTGGTCGAGAGCAACGCTCCGTGGTTGCACAGCGATTTGCCGATGTCGGTGACGTTCGACGACAAAATGTGGATGATGGGAGGCTGGTACAAAGGACGCCTTCCCGGCTACTGCGCCAGCAACGAAACCTGGTATTCGACCGACGGCAAGAAATGGGAGCAGGGAACGTTCAACGCCGGCTGGAGTCCGCGTATCGCTTCGGGGCTCGTCGTTTTCAAGGATAAAATGTGGATTCTCGGCGGCACCGAAAACTACTACTTCGGCGATGAGAAGAGCTTGAAGAACGACGTCTGGTCGTCACCCGACGGCAAGGAATGGACGCAAGTCACCGAACACGCCGGCTGGAATCCGCGGGCGTATCATGTGGCTCTCGTGCACGACGACAAATTGTGGGTGATGGGGGGCGGCAACTACGTTCCCAATTATTTCACGTACAACGACGTCTGGTGCTCCGAAGACGGCGAGAATTGGACGCAGGTGACCGAAGCGACGGGCTGGTCGCCGCGCATCTGGTTTTCGGGAGCGGTGTACCGCGACCGGATGTGGGTGCTCGGGGGCTGGTCGAATAATCCTTCGCAAAACTGGGGCGACGTCTGGCACTCGAAAGACGGCAAGGACTGGACGAAACTCGAAACCGAAGTGACGTGGAAAGAACGGCACGAACACTCGGTCTTCGTCAAAGACGACAAACTCTGGATCGCCGGCGGCCATGCCCAACCGCTGAGCAGCGAAGTCTGGTCGCTGGAGATTCCAAAAGACTATTTCAAGGATTGAGCCTGAAAAGAAGAAGGCTCACCACAGAGGACACGGAGAAAAAACAAAGGATGGGGAGATGGGGTGAGACGACGGATCGGATTGTTTGACTCCCTATCACCCCATCCCCCGATCTCCCTATCAATCCCTTCGCGGTTGCCAGTGCGGCCACATCGCACCGTGACCGGCGGTGAGATCGGTGATTTGTGTCTCGGATTGATCGTCGAGATTCCGGACGAAAATCTGCCGCACGCCGTCGCGCTTCGAACCGTAAATCAGCCATTTACCGTCGGGGGAGGGCTGCGGGTGATAATGCAGCGTTCCCGCGGCGGAGTGCGTGAGTTGCTCGGGCTCGCCGTCGAGCGACACATGAAACAGTTCCACGGAGTCACCGACTTTCGCCGTAAAATAAAGCGAGTCGTCGGTCCGCGACCAGACGGGGAGATCGCTGCTTCCGCCGTGGAAATCGGGGACGTCGAGAAATTCGACCACGCCGCGATATCCGCCGCGGTCGACGATCTTTTTCAAGTCCGTCCCATCCGCGCGCACGACGTAGGGATGACAGTTGTAATGTTCGCCGGAGACGAACATCAGCCACTTGCCGTCCGCCGACCAACTCGGCCCGAAGTTGAACAGGTTGCCCGTGACAATGTGCTTTTTATTCGACCCGTCGGCATGGGCGATGTAAACCTGGTATGCCTCGTGATAACTGATGCGCCGACCATCGGGCGACGCGGAGAATCCATAGGTGAAGCCGCTCGTGCCGCCAGAGACGTCTTGCTTGTGACGTCCGTCGAGGTCCATCAGGAACGGTTTTGATGTGCCGTCGACGAGCGACGTCATCAGCAGTTTCTTGCCGTCCACGGAAAAGGTCACCGCGTTGTAATGACTGACGCGATCGATGGCGGTGACGTTGGTCAATTTGCCCGTGGCGAGATCGAGCAGATACGAATCGAGCGACCATTTCCCCGGTTCCATGCGAAAGGTTTTGTGTTCTTCTTCCCATTGGGCGTTCTCCGGATCTTGCCAGCCGCGGCCGATGATCGCCGTCTTGCCGTCGGGCGACCAGCCGGCGAACTGCGTCCACGTGTCAGGTTCTTTGGCAAGGTGTTCGCCGACGAGACGACGATCGGAACCATCGTTTCGGCAAACCACCGCCCGCATTGTGCGGACGTTTTCATGCCTGCCGCCGGGAAGGTTCGTTTGTAGGCTCGTATAACCGATCAGCGGACGGAGATCTTTCGTCCCTCGCGCGGGCTCCTCCGCGCGGTTCGAACCGCAGAGAATCAGGATCAGTAAAGCGACGGCATGCGCAAGGGAGTTGAGGCGATAAATTCTCATAAAGGGACTAGGAATATCATCATGTCGGTCTCGTCAGGGGAAGCGGTTGATCGTCCGCCTCGCATCATACTCTGCCACGAATCGCTCCAAAAGGCTCGCGGAAATGCGGATTTCGCTTTATTCGGATCGCCGACTTATGTAAGATTGCCGATACGTCGATTGACTCCTCGACGCTCTGCGACCAAAGCGGTGGGGATTTCGACGTCCTCGTCAAAGGAATAAGCCATGCTCAGCGTGCGATATGGCCAACCGAAAATGTCAGCCGGATCGGCGAACGGAATCAAGCGTCGCGAACTGCTGCGCATCGGCGGGGTCTCGCTGTTCGGCGGGATGACGTTGCCGAATCTGCTGCGCGCGTCCGACGGATCGCTTCAGCAAATCGCACCCCGTGCAAAATCGGTCGTCTTGTTCAATCTGCTCGGCGGGCCGAGTCACATGGACATGTTCGACATGAAACCCGAAGCGCCGCCGGAAATCCGCGGCGAATTTCAGCCGATCGATACGTCGCTGCCGGGATTGCAAATCTGCGAACTGCTGCCGAACACCGCGAAGCTGATGCACAAAGCGTGTGTGATTCGCACCGTCTCTCACATGTATAATTCGCACGATCCGCTGGCGATCATGACCGGTTTCACTGGGGGCAATCCGCAGCTTCCCGCACAGCCGACCGATCCGCCCGACGTCGGCGCCATCTGCCAATACCTCGGCGTCGGTCCGTCGGATTTGCCCGGTGCCGTTTGCCTGCCGTGTTATCCGGGCTGGGGACAGGAAGGGTATCGCCGCGGCGGACCCTACGGCGGGTTTCTCGGCAGCCAGTACGATCCGCTCTTTTCGTTGTGTAATCCAACATTCGAACGCGAACCGAAATTTCAGCATTACGATCCCGTGATGGCCCGCGGCGAACCGGTGTTGCCCGGTATGGACGAACTCCCCGGTATGTCGATCGATCGTTTCACCAGCCGGCGTTCGCTGCTCGAACACGTCGATGAACATTTCAGTCACACGAGCCAATCGAAAGCCCAAGAACGACTCGACAAATTCCAGCAGCGGGCATTCTCGATGCTGACGTCGAGCAAGACGCGCGATGCATTCGACCTTTCGCACGAATCGGACGAAACCCGCGAGCGCTACGGCCGCAATTTGTTCGGGGCGAGCATGCTGATTGCCCGGCGGCTGGTGGAAGCGGGCGTCCCGTTCATCAGCGTGCATCAGGAGATCTTCAAACATTACGGCCACGCTTATGACATGCACAGCAACAACTTCAACATGCTGCGCAACGTCAACTTGCCGATTCTCGATCTCGTGTATCCGGCGATCGTACAGGATCTCGAAAATCGCGGGCTGCTCGACACGACGCTGGTGATCGTGATGGGTGAAATGGGACGTTCGCCGCGCGTCAATTCGAGCGCGGGGCGCGACCACTGGCCGCAATGCGGTTTCAGCCTGCTGACCGGCGGCGGCATCAAGCCGGGGATGATTTACGGCGCGACCGACAAACAGGCGGCGTATCCGACGAATCATCCGGTCTCGCCTGCCGATTTCGTGGCGACGATTTATCATTTGCTGGGAATTGATCCGCACATGACGGTGAACGACCGCTTGGGCCGCCCGATTCCGATCGCGCAGGGGGGCGAACCGATCGTCGAGATTCTGGCGTGAGACAGAACTTTTGTCCGCCGCGAAATTCCGGCCGCCGTAGAAATTCAGGCTCCCGTAAAAGCGACACGAGCATGGCCGCGATAGACGGCCATGCTCGTTTTCATTTGGTCGTTCGTCAGACCGACGGGACTAGTGCTCTGTCAGGCTTTAATCTTGGGGTAGAGTCGCTTCAGTTTTAGGCGT
>JBBECD010000021.1:0-8495 GCA_040881995.1 Planctomycetaceae bacterium | reverse complement strand
GTACCACCTTCGCTCGTTTTCAGAAATCCCTCATTTATCGCCACGGGCGGTATAAACACCGATGTTACCCGACCCCCGCGCCTGTCGGATCGGTGTTTACGAAGGGAGCCCGAGTTGAGAAAGGGGATCGATGCCGCATCAGCGCGGCACGAACTCCGTCGTCATCGCGCGGTCGCGGCCGATGCTGCTGAGCATCGCCTTCATCTCTCGGATGAGCAGGCCCGCATCCATGCCGATGGCTAACATGCGGAAGCCCTGCTGCTGACGGGCGGCGAGATCGGCGGCGCTGGTGGTCAGGACGCCGGAGTGTTTGCCGCGCGAGCGAATGAGCTTATTCGCATTGAGAATGAGTTGTGCGACGCCGGGGCCTTCCCATTCCCCTTTGTATCCCGCCGAGGCCGAGTAATCGGCGGGGCCGAAGAAGAACACCTCGGCACCGGGGACGCTGAGCATTTCGGAGAGATGCTGTCCGCCGCGAACGGTTTCGATGATGGGGACGACGAGCACGTTTTCATCCGCCGTTGCGGTGTGATCTTTAAGGCATTGTCCCCAGACGGTCGCCCGTTCGCCGCCGATGCCGCGTAAACCTTTGGGCGGATATTGGGCGTAGGCGATCGCTTGCTTGAGTTGGCCGGCCGATTCCATCCAGGGGATGACGACGCCGTCGGCTCCGACGTCGAGGGCTCGCTTGATCATCCCGCCGTTGAGTTCGGCGAGCCGGACGAGCACGACCGTCGAACTGCGGACCGCCGCCCGCACGTGTTCGAGGATTTCCTTCCAGTCGAGATGCCCGTGCTCGGCGTCGATGACGACCCAATCGAGCCCGAGGCCGACCGCCATTTCAGTAATCGACGGCGATTCGAGCGTGACCCATAATCCGAGGACGGTCTGGTCAGAGCGAATTTTTTGCCGAAACTGCTGCAAAGCCGTATTTTTCATGAAGAAACGTCTTCCGTGTCAATCGGATTCGGTATCGGTATTTCCGTTTTCTCGTCGGGCGGATGCGTCCGTAATCTTTATCGTCAAAGACTTCCCATCTGCTCCGCTCGTATAGGTTTTTCTTCTCCATTCGCATGGCGCCGTGGTTCAAATGAGGAAAGCTGCGTTGACGTTGCTCACAATCCGACAAATTCTGATGTCGCCGACTGCATCAATTCCAGAAAGTCTGGCTAAAGAAGTCGATCACGCGGTTCAGACGGTTGTGCGATGACCGCGCGATACTTTAACCGGTTCTTCTGCTGGACGCCGAAGTTTAAGACGATGGCCGACAGAGTTTCGGCCGGCTTGGGCTTTGGGTATCCGCAGCATCTGCGACCTCCTTTGGGCGAATCCGCTTCAATTCGCATTTTGCCCGCGGTCATTGTCGCTGCGATACATTTCGGTGTCCGGGACTGACACTTCTCCCAGCGAGCGGAATTTATGTTACAGCGGTACAGGCAATATACACTCTCGTTCAAACGGTTCTCGTTCTGGACGATGCATCTCGCCATCATCTTCGGGTTCTTTTTCATCCTGCGGCCGATCGCCTGGACGGCGCGGATCAAATGGAGAATCAGCCGGTGGATGGCGACAAAAACCGCACAATGGGGCCGCACGCCGAGTTTTGCGGTGATGGCGATTCTCGCCGTCACGTTTGCAACCCTCTATTCGAATTTCGATTTCGCCCGAGCGGGCACGAACGCCGAAGACGCCTTTCTGTCGCAGTCATTTGGCTCGGCAGGCAACGATAATTTTTCGAGCGCGGCGAGTGCGGCGACGAACCGAAGCCGGCGCGCCGGCGACCGCACTTCTTCCGCTGAAGGGGGAATGGCGATCAATCAGCAGCAGGCCCTGTTGCTCAACAAGCTGATGTTGGAAAAGGGGGTTGCCAACTTGAGTCAGTTCGGCGACTACACCGCAACGTTCTACAAGCACGAACGGGTGCAGGGTTCGCTGCTGAGTCCGGAAGTGATCGAAGTCAAAATTCGCGAAAAACCGTTCAGCGTTTACATGCGCTGGCTAGTGGGTGACAAAGGACGCGAACTGCTCTATATCAACGGCCAGAATGATAACAATTTGCTCGTGCATCCCGGCGGCGTGGCGGGGAAACTCGTCTCCGCACTCAGCTTAGCCCGCGACAGCAACATGGCGATGAAGGAAAATCGCTATCCGATCGACAAGGTCGGCATGCTGGAACTGTCAAAGATCCTTATCAGTTACCGCGAACAGGATCTCGCCGGTAAAACTGGTGCACAGGTCACGGTGATGGATGAACGCACATTCGAAGGCTACGCCTGTTATTGTTTCGTCGTCGAATACCCCGATCCGGCGCGTTCGCCCGAATATCGCAAATCGATTCTGATGATCGACAAGCAGAACTGTCTGCCGATCTTCTGCAAGAACTACACCTGGCCCGAGGAAGGTTCGCTGCTTGCCGGCGACGCCCTCGACAAAGAAACGCTGCTCGAATTCTACACGTACACGAACATCAAGCTCAGCCCGCAACTCGCCGACAAGGAGTTCGATCGGAATAATGAGGCGTATCAGTTGCAGTGAAATCCGGCCTTTATTGTAACCCGACGCCGTTTTTCAAATCTTCAAATGCCCCAGCGCGTCGGCGGCCGACATAATGTAGCTGACGTAAAACGGCCCGAACTCGGCGTACTTCGCCGAGGCGCGGTCGAAGCGCATCGTGTAGACGATTTCCTTGATGTGCTCGGGCGCCCGGGCCCATAACGTCACGCCCCATTCCCAGTCGTCGAAACCGGTCGACGCCGTGATGAGCTGGCTCACTCGCCCCGCGAACTTGATGCCGCTGGTGGCGTGCTCGGCCATCAGATCGGATCGTGCACTGAACGGTTCGGTGTACCAGTTCGCCAGCGGATGCCGGATTTTGTTCATTGGATAAAACGTCGTGCACGGATACGGCGGGAAGTCGGGATACATCCGCTGCTTATTCATCGCGGGCAGGCGTTGTTCGTATGCCTGGACCTTTGCGTTATACGAGGGATCGTCCGGGGTCGTGCCGGTCAGCCTTAACTTCTCCGAGTATTGCTCGACGGTCGGCACGTATTCGGAAATCTCGGTGATCGAGACGAAAGAATACGTCGGCTGCAATGCCGATCCCAGTTTGCTGGCGCGGATGTCCTGCACAAGGCCGTCGATAACCAGCGGGTCTGCATCCATGAGCATCAGCCCCAGATCGGCTTTGTGACCCGAGACGACGGACGACTGCATCCGCACCGGTACCCCTTCTCGATCGGGGCGCAGCAGCTCGATCAGTTCTTCCTTTCCCTGCGCGCGGACGGAATCGTTAAGCGGCGATAACGCCGCTGGATCGACGCGGTAATATAGATGCAGGCAATGCCAGCCTTCCGTCATTTTGATGGTGGGGGGCGTGGACGGTGCGGCGTGGGCTGGACGGCCTTGGGACATGGCAGATATTCCTTGGTATTTATTCGTCATCAATTTGTGGGTAATCTATGATTTGTAACTTCTCCTGATCCCAGCCCAAATTGGCCGCAACACTTCGTGGAAAGTCCCAGATCGAGGCATCGTCGGAACTATATGTCGTGATTTGCGCATGTTCCGCCGCCAGGGCAACAGCCACGGGGATGTCGACCACGCGCAAGACATTCAGCAAATCCGGGCCTTTCGCATGCGTCGTGGGAAGGTCATACAACAATGCCTCCTTAATGTCGGGTTCCAGCAGTGTGGCATACAATGCTGTGACCGATTGATCTCGTTCGCCTCCAATCCGAACAGGAACATGGCTCATTCCGGGAATATTGCGAAGTGCCAACAGCGCACGGCGGACATCCCAGACTTGCATTCCGGCCAACGTCTGACCGAGAAGCATGAACCGCCGCCGATGTTGCGTCTGCTTGAAGGGCTTTTGGTCCCACCGAGTTGGGCCAATGCCTCTCGGTGCGATGAAAGCGATCGCAGAATTGCCGTCGATTATCATCTGACGGACCTCGAGAAAAAAGTCCGCATTCGCATCGGCCGCTTGTTCAGCAACAACGACATCGGCAAATTTTGTTCTCATGCCTGCGAGAAACTTCATCCATACCACTTGATCCATGACATCGAAAAAAACGAAGTCCAATTCTTGGAGAGGCATCTCGGACCGATGAGCCAGATACAACCTCAACCGAATCGACTCCTGCGAGGTGAAGTCGTACGCCGTCAAGGTGATATCCCCCGATGTCGTGCTGAAGGCCTGCGTCAGATTCAGCGAGCTGACATCGCCCTCCAACTCACTCGGCCAGCCGCGAAAGACTTTTTCGCGCAGTGCTTTCAGCTTTTCGTTTTTCAAGTCGGAGTACGCACTCTGATTCTCCGGCACCGCGGGCGTCTCGGCCTTCACGACGAACGTATCGTGAATCGTCGTCGTTCGCTCATCGGCCGGCAAGTCGGCGAAGACTTTGAGCTGTTCAGGCTCGAACAGCTTGGCGGCGACTTTTTCAAATTGTGGTCGTTGACCACCCGACTTGTACGCCGGGTCTTCCTTCAAGAAACGGTTGAACCAATGAAACGCATGAACTTGCAGTTCTTGCACGTCGTGATGCGGCCCCTCGGCAATGTTGAGGCCCAACTGCGGACCGGCACCAAGCAGTTCATAAATTTTGCGAGTCTTCTGATAGATGTCGACCACGCCGTCGAGCGGGAAGATGCCGTCTTTATCGGTGTTGGAAATGAGCAATGCCCGCGGAGCCACCATCGCGGCGATCATCGGGAAATCCCAGCGGTAGGTATTGACCTGATACATGCAGTCGCAATGCCCTTCGACGCAGCCGTCGACGACATGATTGTGCAAACTCGTGATCCCCGCCACAGGAACGGCGACTTTAATGCGATCGTCAAGAGCGGCGACCCACCAGCTATACGCGCCGCCTCCCGATCGGCCGGTGATACCCAATTTTTCACCGTCGACTTCCGGTCGCGATTGCAGATAATCTAGTGCGCGAATGCCGTTCCAAGCTTCGACGCCTGCGGGTGTGTAGCCGCGCGAGTTCCACCACCACATTCCTTCGTTGTACGTCCCGTGGTGCTCGCCTGCGAGTTCGCCGAGTTCGATCGTGTCGATGACCAGGCAGACATAACCATTGCGGGCAAACCAGCCGGCGTGATGCTGGTAGTGCGTCTTACCGCCGTAATTCACGCCATCCTTTTCCACTTTCGCGTGACCGCAGACATACAGCACCGCCGGCAGTGGACCCTCGGCGTTCTTCGGCAGATACAAGTTCCCCGTGACATACAACCCGGGCATCGACTGATACACGAGCTTTTCGACCGTGAATTCGGGATGATCGACCGTGCCGGTGATTTCCACATTCAGCGGCGTTTTTTCGGGAAGCGGATCGAGTCCCAGCATTTCGCGCAGTTGCCGAAGATACTCCGGTCGTTTTTTGTTCCAGTCCGCCGCCGAATGAATCTCGGCGAAGCAATTCTCCGTCAGTTTTTTCGTCTCGCGGCGAAAATAGGCTTCGATCATGCGGTCGCCGCGCAAGGTATCGACGATCGGCCCCTCGATCGGCGCGTTGCGATCTTGCGCCGACAGGATCGAGATCGACGTCAAAGCCCACGCCAGAGCGAGACCATATGTGATTCGAAGCGGCTTCACGTCGTGCGACATGGCGGTTCCTTGCGAAGAGGGCTCGGCGACGTCACGCCGGCACGTTCGTTAACAATCGACAGCATATTGTTTCAGTTTCTCGGGGTCCACCGCCACGCCGAGACCGGGGCGTTTCGGGACGGCGATCTTGCCGCGGACGATCGGCAACGGCTCGGTGACGATGTCTTCCTTCAGTCCGTAATACGTGCTGTCGTTCGCCAGCGAATACGCCGGAGAACAGGCGGCGACGTGCACCATCGACGCGGTTTTGGGGCCGAGATCGTGGCCGCAGTGCATGATGGTCACGGCTCCCGCGGCCGCACACAGATGACCGATTTCCAGACACGGCCATAATCCGCCGGCGATGTGCGTATCGGGAAGGATGAACTCCGCAGCGCCGGCGTGCAAAATCTCCCAGACGCTCGCGGGGTTCGTCACGCTTTCGTTGAGCGCCAGCGGCGTGCGCGACTGCTCGCGCAGCCAGACGGCGTCGGAGAGGGGCTCGGCCATGATCGGCTGTTCGAGGTATTCGAGATCGTAGTCTTCGAGGGCTTTGGCAAGTTCCGCTCCCTGTTCGCGGCTGTATGCGCGGTTGGGATCGATTCGCAATTTGAGTTTGTCGCCGACGGCGTCGCGGATGCCGCGGACCATTTCGAGATCGCTCTCGATGCTCGCCCCGGCTTTGGTCTTGAGCGAGCTGTAACCCTGTTCGACGCACCAGGCGGCAATTTCACCGGCCCGTGCGTACGGTTGGATCCCCATGCACGCGGCGAGTTCGACTTCGGGGCGAATGATGCCTCCCCAGAGTTCAGCCAGCGGCAGTCCGGCGACCTGGCCAACGATATCCCACATCGCCATTTCGATCCCCGATTTGAGCCGGGTTTCGAGCGGACACGTCTGATGATAGAGCGCGATGTTGGTTGCATCGCGTCCGATCAGCCAGTCGCGAGCCGCGGCGGTCTGCGCACGGCCGCTGAGATTCGGCAGAAAGTTGACGTTGTGTTCGCCCCAGCCAATGAGGCCCGCATCGGTTTCGAGTTTCACAATCGCGCTTTGCGTCGTGGAACTCGTGCGGATGTGCGAACGATACGGCGCGATCGGCGGGATTTGCGGAACTTCGACGATCGTGACGTCGACGCTGGTGATTTTCATTCGTCATTCTTCCTTGACTTTGTCGCTTTTGGGATAGCCGCTCCATTCGAGCGCGACCGACAGGCGATCGGTCGATCCTTTTTCGAGATGGTCGAGCACTTTCGTCACCGTGCGATTGGTAGCCAGCGCGCGGGTCAGTTGTTGCAGCGTCGGCGCGGGTATCACATTGCTCGAATTCCCTTCCGCCCCCTCGACGAACTTGCGTTTCTGATCGAACACGGCCCAATACAACGTGCGCGGATGATTTTTCGCTCCGTCGCGGGCTTTGTCCGCGTTCGATCCCTTCGCCCTGTTCCCGTTGACACGGTAAAGATCCTTTTTCTCAAAAATGACGGCGATCACATTCCAGTCTTTCCCGCCGAACAACCAGCCCATCTTCGCTTTCTCCCCAGGTAATTTGTGAGAACCACTGTCACGCGACAACGATCACTTTCACATCATGGCTCTGCCATTGCATGTTGTACCACGCGGGGCGAGACAAATCACGCCCGCCGGGTGCGCTTTGTCGCCGAAGAACTTCGGCGTCACGCTGGTCGGTTCGACCGCTTCGCGAATATAATCCGTGGCGATTCCCTTTCATGGGCCGAAAAGATACGCTCCGGCGCAAACCGTTTCGTGCACAACTCCAGCGAATATGAAAAAAATGGCTGAATCCCCGATGAAACTCGTCGTCGTCGCGCGAGATCAGAGCCCTCCCGTGCAAAAGATCCGCCACGAAATTCATCAGGTGTGTCAGCAGACCGGAGACGTCGAAGTCATCGCCGACGTCCTCACCGACAGCGACCTGCTGGAGAATCTCTCGGCTGATCTCGTGCTCGTCCTCGGAGGGGATGGCGCGATTCTGCGGGCCTGCCGGCAGATGGGAGCTCATCAACTGCCGATCCTCGGCGTCAACCTCGGTCGGCTTGGTTTTCTCGCCGACGTCTCGCCGCAGGATTTTCGCACCCAGTTCGAACACATTCGCCGTCGAAATTATACCGTTGTGAGGCACTTGATGTTCGAATGCGTGCATCGCAAAGGAGACGGAACGGCCGAAACGTTTCTCGGCTTGAACGAAGTGTTGATCCATGCGCCGGCGACGATGGAGATGCTCGACGTGCATCTGGCGATCGACGGTTCACCGGTCACGACGTATCGCTGCGACGGTTTAATCGTCAGCACGCCGATCGGTTCGACGGCTCACAGCCTCTCCGCGGGAGGACCGATTCTCAGGCAAAGTCTGCCGGCGTTCGTGATCACGCCGATCTGCCCGCATACGCTGACGAACCGGCCGCTGGTCGACGACGCCGATTGCCGGTTTCAGCTCACGGTCCCGCATGCCGCGAATGGTGCCGCGCTGGTGATCGACGGCCAGACGCAACGCACCGTTCGCGCCGGAGATACGATCGACATCCACAAAGCCCCGGTCGACTGCCTGCTGGCCCGTCTTCCCGGACACAGCTACTACGCCACCCTCCACCGCAAACTCGGCTGGGGAGGGCAGGTGCAGGGGAAAGGATGAGGGATGAGTCAGAAAAACTTTTCCTCGTTCCCAAGCTCCCCGCTTGGGAACGCAAGTCTTCGAAGCTCCCGCTTCGCCTTTAGCCCCCGGTCAATGACCGGGGGTGATTTACTATGCATCATCCCCCCGGCGACTCGCCGGGGGCTAAGAGAAAGAAGAAAGCGCTCCGCTGCGGAAACCCTTCGCGTCGCGGCTAAACGCAATACCGTTCAATTAGTCTATTGGTAAGATTATGAAGACAGGGTA
>JBBECD010000020.1:0-8579 GCA_040881995.1 Planctomycetaceae bacterium | reverse complement strand
GTCACATTCAGTGTAAGATTCATTGATAAAAGAGACCTGACCCCTTTTCTCAATCATGCCGAAAAATTATCTCTTTCTGGACGACTCACCGACGCGATGTTAGAATGTCCACAATCACCCGTCGCCGCGGCGTCACTGCTTCCACGCGTGCGGTCTCATCGATTTCTACTATCGCATAGGGAGGGGTTATCGTGCAGCGCGGCATCTCTCGGCAGTCGTGGACCATCGCTTGTCTTTTCGCGTGCGGGCTTTTTCTGTTGCTGTTCGTCGGCGTCGGCGTTCCCCAGGACAAAGTGAAGGCGAAGTCGAAAGGGACACCCAAGCCGCCGCAAGCGATCGTGGCGTTCATCGATTTCGACCGCCTGCCGCTCGGCGCGTTTCTCGAAACCGAACTCTTCGAAGAAGAAGGGTTGACGTGGGTCGACCGCAACGAGATCGACCGCGTGCTCGCCGAGCAGAAGTTGCAGCTTCTCTTCAGTCCCGAAGCGGTCGACGAGCGGGCGAAGATCAGCCGGCTGCTCAAAGCCGACCTGCTGATTCTGCTGCGCACGGGCAAAAAGGACGAACTGGAAACGGCCGAGATCGCCGTCGCCGAAGTTTCGCGCGGCGTGCGGCTGGTCAGTCGCACGATACCGCTGACGTCCGACCCCGCCGCCGACGTGCAAACGCTGCTGAGCATCGTGCGCGAAGGGATCGCCAAACAGCAGCACGAGATCGAAGCGATCTATGCCGTCCCGCCGTTTCTGAGTAAGGATCTGCTGTTCGAACATCACGACTTACGGAAGACTTACGCGCGATTGATTGAACAGCAGTTGCTCGAACAGCCGCAGATTCTGGTCGTCGAATTCGCCGAAGCCGAGGCGTTGATGCGCGAGCGATCGCTCGACGTCGCCGGGCAAAAGATTCGTCGGTTGCTGCCGCACTATCTTCTGGGCGAGTATCGTAACGAGGGGAAGGATGAAGAACGCCGGGTGACGATCACGCTCACACACAAGCACGGCGAGCAGGAACGTACCCGCGTTAAAAAGTCAGTTCATCCCGATGATGCCGCGATGTTTTTGCGGCAGACGGTCGCCGACATCGTCGAACGGCAAACCGGCAAACCCTCGGCAGCGCCCGACTCGAAGCGCGAAGCCGAGCAGTTGTTGGCGCGGGCGAAAGAGTATCTGACGCTGGGCGACTACGAAGACGCCGCCGCGCTGGCGGAGGGGAGTTTGCTGTTGGAGCCGGAGCAGGTGGAACCGCACGTGGTGGCGATTCGGGCGTTGACGCCGCTTGTGAGGGCGAATTGGTGGTATGGTCAGAATACGCTCGCTGAAGCTGAGGTCGCAATGGCGGCCTATTTGCGCGGCGTCGACCATTTGGTTGGTTATCTCCGCTCGGGTGGGAAGTACGACGGATATTTGGAAGGGGGACAGACGAACTTTATTGTCAGGTTCTTGCACTCCACAAACGGCTTCGCACTCCATGGAAAGACGGACGCGGGGATTAGAGAACTTATAGCCGAAACGCTTGTTCGCAATCGAACGGCAATGATGAAAATGTTTGATTTGCAAATTGCCACAGAACCCGGATATGCAGGCGCACTTCTCGATCGGGCTATGACCGGGATGACGGAAGAGGAGCAGCAAAATGTAAGATTGGAGACAATTCTCAAATATCAGGATCAGCCAAATGCTCGAGAAATTGTTTTTAAGTTTTCCACGGCTGGTTATGCGCTCAGTCGATTGGATACGCCGCTGGGCCGAACATTCCTTGAAGACCTCGAGGAACGAGGGAATGATACGGTCAAAACGGCGGTAGCCGAACTCCGTATGAGGCGAGACGAATATATCGCCATGCGGAAAAAGGAAGACGATGAAGCCAAGAAACGCCCCGAACTCCATCCGATTCCGGAGGGGGGGCCTCGGCTCGGTTTTGAACCTCTCAAACTCACCCGAACATATGCAAATGGAACCATTGAGGAGGTCAACAATGTATCGTACTGGCTGGCAACAGACGATGAATTCGACATCATTTGCACGGGAAACTCAATCTATCTGATGCGGGAGCCCGGCGTACTTGAACACATCTGGGGTGCGGGATGGCCGTCTGGGATTATTTCTCAATTTAATGGGCTGAGAAAATCGAGCATCTGTTACGACGGTCGATACATCTGGATTGCGTTGAGCGAGAATCGTGCTGACGATCGCTTGTTGGTTCTCGATCCTGAATCTGGTGAACGGCATGAACTTACCGATGAGCAGGGTTTCCCTAATCCCGTTATAGGAGAGGGCGACATCGAAAGATCCGCTCAGTTACTCTCACTGGCACCCGTTGGTCCCGGGAAAATTATTGTGACGGGCGGATTTGGCAGATCATGGATTGGCGAAGCGACGTTCGATGAAAAAAACGGCGCCAAGATCGACGTGTTTCATGAAGCGCCGGAAATTGCTGATCGAGCCGATCGCGATCAATGGCGCAGCACGAAAGTTGGGTTTCCCGTTTCGCTGACCGCCACACTCCATGATGACAACGTCGCCGAAGGTGGCGAGCGCAAGGTTCTTGTCATGCGGGGTGGTGACCAGGGAACAGAACATCTGGAGGTGGGCTATCATCCACTGATCGTCGATCCGAGTTCGAACGACGTAAGTGCATTCGAACAAGAATTGCACACGGGCGAGAATATCGCCGTTCAGAATGGCGCACTTTATCAGGTGCGTTTTGTGCCGCCAGAATTGGAACAATTGGCGATTTTGCGAATCGGACTTCCGGGGCCTTCGATCGAATCGGTTTTGCCACTGAAGGAGTCCGGCTACATCATCGCCGACGGCAATAAAATGCACATCGTCGGAAAGCAATGGTGGATCGCGGATCTCGAATCCAAGTCGGTGATACCCACTGGTCGCGTTCCTTGGATATACGATTCCCCTTACGTCTACACTCCGGTTGACCAATTCGAAAAATTCGAGGGCGACAAAAAACGATTGGTATTGCTGGCCCGCAGCAATCATTACGGCATCGTCGCTTGTTACTTTGATATTAAGAGGCAGTACACCATCTCCCAAGTCACCTTCACCAAACCAACTTCAGATTAACTTCATATTGCAATATGCATAATCGTTGATGTATAATCGCCGGGGTTGATGTGGTGCACGATCTGCGGTCCCCAGGCGGTCTCGAAGGAGAACATCATGCTGACGATTCTCGGCAAAAAACAACGATTCTGTGACGGCGTCTCGCGGCGGGATTTTTTGAAGATCGGCGGACTCGCCGGGCTCTCGCTGCCGCAGTTGCTCCAGGCGGGGGAAGCGGGCAAACGCCATAAATCCGTCATCATGGTCTACCTCCCCGGCGGGCCGAGCCATATCGATACCTACGACCCCAAGCCCGAAGCGCCGGCGGAGTATCGCGGCGAGTTCAAGACGATCGACAGCACCGTGCCGGGGATGACGTTCTCCGAACATCTGCCGCGGCACGCGGCGATTGCCGATCAACTTGTGCTCGTTCGCGCGGTGGTCGGAGCGGTGTCGGAACATGCTCCGGCCCTGCTGATGAGCGGTTACGGCGAAGCGGTCGGTCGATCTCAGGGAGGCCGGCCGGGCGTCGGTGCGATTCTCTCGAAACTCGAAGGAGCCGTCGATCCGCGCGTGCCGCCGTATGTCAGTTTGATGGGGAACATGGCGGGGATCGACTCGGGTTACGCGGGCGTAGCGCATCGGCCGTTTACTCCCGACGGCCCGGGACTACAAAACCTGTCGCTCGAAGGATCGATTTCGCTCGATCGGCTCGACGATCGCCGGGCGCTCTTGTCGGGGTTCGACCGTTTCCGCAACGAGGCCGACCGTTCGGGCGTGATGACGGGAATGGACGCCTTCGCCGCCCGCGCCTTCGAGATGATCGTCTCGCCGAAAACTCGCGATGCCCTCGATGTCAACCGCGAAGATCCGCGAACCCGCGAACGGTACGGCAGCGCGACGCAGTTTCTCACCGCTCGCCGATTGGTCGAAGCGGGGGTCCGCTGTGTGACGCTGGCGATCGGCAGTTGGGACACGCACGGCAACAACTTCGGCCACTTGCGCAATCAGTTGCCGAGCGTCGATCAGGCGATCGCCACTCTGGTCGACGATCTGCGATTGCGCGGACTCGATCAGGACTGTTCGGTCGTCGTCTGGGGCGAATTCGGCCGCACGCCGCGCGTCAACGGCAGCGCCGGCCGCGATCACTGGGAGCCGGTGATGTCGGCGCTCATCGCCGGCGGTGGTTTGAAGATGGGGCAGGTCATCGGTTCGACGAACGCGAGAGGCGAGGTTGCTCAAGACCGGCCGATTACGGTACAACAGGTGTTGGCGACATTGTATCACGGCTTGGGTGTCGACCCCGCCACGACGCTGACAAGCGCCAGCGGCCGGCCGATGTATCTGCTCGACGACCGCCAGCCGATTACGGAATTGATTTAGAGACTCTAACATAACCGGTTGTGCTTCTCGAAAACGCCTGAACGTTTGCAATAAATCGTGAGGCACAGAGGTTATGTTAGGATTTCTTAAGACGCGACAACTGATGTGGGCCCCGGGAGTTGACATGCTGCGGTTAATAGGCGGAACGAATCTCGGCGACGGCTTCACGCGACGCGAACTCATACGCGTCGGCGGGCTTTCGTTGTTCGGCGGGATGACGATCCCGAATTTGCTCTCGGTTCAGCCGAGCCATGCCAATGATCGTCCGCCAGCGGCGGCGAAGTCGGTGATTTTGTTCAATCTGCTCGGCGGGCCGAGCCATATGGACATGTTCGACATGAAGCCGCTCGCACCGGCTGAGATCCGGGGCGAGTTTCAACCGATCGAGACGTCGCTGCCGGGTCTGCAAATCTGCGAACATCTGCCGAACACGGCGAAGTGGATGCACAAGGCGAGCCTGATTCGCACGGTGTCGCACACATACGATTCTCACGATCCGCTGGTCATCATGACGGGCTTTACCGAAGGCAACGCCCAGTTGCCGACGCAGCCGACGTATCCGCCCGACATCGGCGCCATCTGCCAGTATCTCGGGTTGGGTCCGCAGGAGATTCCGGGGGCCGTGTGCCTGCCGTGTTATCCCGGCTGGGGCGAAGGGGGCCGGCGCGGCGGTCCGTACGGCGGCTTTCTCGGCAGCCAGTACGACGCCATGTTCTCGATGTGCGATCCGAAGTTCGAACACGAACCGAAACGTGCGAATTACGAACCGGTGATGCCGCTCGGCGAGCCCTATCTTTCGGGATTCGACAGCCAGCCCGAGATGTCGGTCGATCGGTTCGACGGTCGGCGGTCGTTGCTCAGCCGACTCGATGACGAGTTCGAACGCACGAGCCAATCGCCGGCGCAAAACCGTCTCAATCATTTTCAACGCCGCGCGTTTGACATGCTGACGTCCAGCAAAACCCGCGACGCGTTCGATCTGTCTCAAGAGCCGGATGACGTCCGCGATCGTTACGGCCGAAATTTGTACGGATCGAGCATGCTCGTCGCCCGGCGTCTGGTCGAAATCGGCGTGCCGTTCGTCAGCGTGCATCAGGAGATTTTCAAGCATTACGGCCACTCGTACGACATGCACGAGAACAATTTCGGCATGCTCAAGAATCACAACCTGCCGATTCTCGATCAGGTTTACCCCGCGCTCATTCAGGATCTCGACGAGCGCGGTTTGCTCGATTCGACGCTGGTGATCGTCATGGGAGAAATGGGACGCTCGCCGCGCGTGAACCGCGCGGCCGGCCGCGATCACTGGCCGCGCTGCGGCTTCAGCTTGCTGACGGGCGGCGGCGTGAAAGCGGGCAATATACACGGCGTGACCGACAAGCAGGCGGCGTACCCCGAAAGCGGTCTGGTTCATCCCGCCGATCTGGTGGCGACGGTCTATCATCTGCTCGGCGTCGATCCGCACCTGCTGGTCGCAGACCGCACCGGCCGCCCCTTCCCCATCGCCCGCGGCGGCGAACCGATTTTTGATGTCATTGCGTAACGACGGCGTTCACCGCGCGGAAGTTCGCAGCGACTCCACGACGTCGTCAATCTTCGCGGGATCGAGCGGCATCTCGGGATGATGTTGTCGATATGTTTCCATGCGCTGCGCGAGTTCGGTCAGTTCGTCGGCGGCGTTCAACCGTTTCAGCGCCGCGGCGAGCATAAGATCGATGGCGAATTCTTCGGTCGCATCATTTGCCGTCTCGCGTAATGATCGCCAGCGCGCTGCGTGTTCTCTCAATGTCTCCTCGGAGAACGTTTCAAGGAATCGCTCGGACATCAACGGCAACAGCGCGGCTCCTCCCGATGCATAGAGGGCGAGTTGTTCGGTCGCCTGTCGAAAATGTCGTTGGGTCGATTCGCCGCCGGTCGCCGCAAACTTTTCACCGTCGAACAGTTTTATGAGAATGGGGATCAACGATTCCTCGACGAGTTCCGCATACGCCGAGCGGTCGTCGACGACGAGCAGCAACTGACTCAGGCAGAGCGCGTATGCCAGTCGTTCGGCGTCGGTTGGAGTCTGCTTCATTTCGCTGCGAAAGAACCGCACGCCGTCGTCGGCCGCGTCGAGACTCAAGTAAACTTCCGTAATAAAGGCGTTCTGCATCAGCGGCGTGATGAAGTCGGCGAGTTGATGTAGTTCGGTTTGAAGTTCCTCACCGCTCAGTTCCGACTGCGGAAACAGCTCCGCGGCGTTCGACGTATCGAATGTCATGTTAGCGCGAAACGCTTTCAGTTTCTCGGCGGCTTCGTCGGGCCGGTTCAACTTCGTCAGGCAAACGTATTCGAAGAACGTCGCATCGTGGTGAATCTGTTGCCGGCTCATAAACAGGTTGAGGTCGCGCAGTTTGATCGGTCCCGCCGGTTCTCGTTGTTCAGCCGATTTGGCGTACCACTCCCACGCTTTTTCGTAGTCGTTCTTCAGAAGGTAATAATGCCCGACTTGCGCTTCTTCGTGCGGGCTGACGGCCATCCATGTCATCTCGCCGGTCTGTAAATCGAGAATCGCCGCCGGATCGCCGGGCCGCAGCGACCACGGCAAGAGCAGCGACAACCAGCTCCGGCGCGTCGGCGCATAGGTTCCCCATAAGGAGAGCGAATCGTTTTTCGGCGACCATTGGGGAAATGTGACGCGCACGCCGGAATGCACCATGCGGCCGGGGAATTGATCGGTCTCATCGGCCATGAAGACGCGATCTCGCGAATCTTTGACGCGCGAAAACAGCAGAGCCCAGTCTTCTTTCGCGTCATCAAACGGCTCCGGCACAACATAGGCCAGCCGTTTTCCGTCGCCGTTCCAGCCGGCGAATCGTCGAACGTTCTCGGCGCGATTGTGCTGAGAAACGTTTCCCGTCTCATCGACAAAGCGAAGTGCCGATGATTTCCCCTCGATGAAACCGATTTCGCTTGCATTGGGACGCCAGCGGATATCGCGAATGATGCCTGTTCCTTCACGACGCAACCTCACTTTGCGAGCAGCGACGTCCGCGACGAACAGGGAGTGACGGATTTCCTTTTTTCCCTCGGGCGACGGCGTTTCAACATCGACACTGGTGACGAATGCAAATTCTTTCTCGTCGTTCGTCCATGCCGGCTTCGTCGCGCGGAGACGTTCGAGAGGTTCCCACGAATCAGGAAATGCCAGACGCTCGGACTGCGGCGCCTTCCACCAGTCGGATTTTTCGCCGGAGCGAATCCAGATGCCCGTCATGTCGTCGTGTTCGTTTTCTCCGGACATGACACATGCCAGATGCGATCCGCTCGGCGACCAGTCGAAAATGAGCGCGGCGGAAGTTCGGTCGAGAAGTCGTTTCACCTCTCGCGTTGTGAGATCGAACTCGAATAGACTCACGGCGCGTTTGCCAACCTGATCGATGAATGCGACCCTTTCGCCGCCGGGATGCCAGCGGACGGCAAGATTCGCCGCGATATAACCGGGGTGATCGCAAAGGGCTTCGAATAAGACAACGGGGGCCGCGGGCTGACCGTCGTGCGGCGACTCGCGCAGCCAGCACGTGTAGATGATCGATTCGGGAAAAAACCGCCGGCCTTCGGGGTTGGCGTCCCAGGGCGAGGGATCGCGATTCGCGCCGTCGGCTTTCGGATCGGACGAACGAGCCGTAGTGAATATCAACCGCTCATCCGTCGGCGACCAGAGGGGCGTGCTGAAAAGCGACGCGCTCGCCGGTCGTTGAATGATTGATCGAGCGATCTTCGTCCACACCGCCGCAGCCGGTTGCGATGAGCAACAACGTGCAGAGCGCGGACCACGTTGGCAATTCCGGCTGATTCCACATGATGCAGTTCCCCCTCCTTGAAAGATGCGCGCCGATTGCGAAATATTCCCGATGAAAATCGGAGGTCGCGTGAATTCGTTTCTTCTCGTTCCCATGATCCGCGTGGGAACGCAAGTCTTCGAAGCTCTGCTGCGCCAAGCCTTCGCGTCGCGGCTATTGAGTCTCAGGTTAATAATGTCACAACTCTCGAGTTGACGAACGGGTGCTTGTCTTCCGGCCCAAAGGGCCAGCAGTTCCTATAGCCAGGGGCGAAGCCCCTGGAATCGAGCCCCCAGTAGGCAAGAGGCCTGAAGGGCCG
>JBBECD010000019.1:0-8589 GCA_040881995.1 Planctomycetaceae bacterium | reverse complement strand
GCCCGCCCGACTGGGCGACTATCATATTTTTGGGGGTCGACACGGTGGAATATCCTTCACGGTGGCAAGAACCAGAACAGAACGCTTCGTATCTTAACGCCGACGGGCGGGCAAAGCAAAAGTGGGAACCGGAAGGAATTGTGCGTGGCGCTTGACCACTGACGGGCTCCCGGTTCTAATCGTGGGGGGGGGGGTGATCACGTGTCGCGAATGACATTACCGGCGTGAATTGAATCGCTATAAAGCAAATTCGGCGAAAATGGGTTTCACGATGATCAAGCGTCTGTTCAAAAACCCTAACCACCTCACCACTGATGCGCTTGAAAGATTTTGTCGAATTACGAGCGACTGGGGCGCTCCAACGCACCGCGACGACCGATGGTTCTACCGACTATTTTATCCTGACGGCCAATTTACGACCGTGTACCGCGCCGACCACGCAAAATCAGCCCTACAGAATCGGCCCACAAACCAAATCTTGATTTCCCTCCGATCGACCGGAGGATCGTTCATCGAACTGGATACTCGGGACCGTACCCATGTTTCATGCACGGTAAGATGGTCCAGGGGTGAGGACAGTATTTTCCTCGCTAGACTCGTCGAAGCTTTCGGTCTCCAGCCAATGCCGCCCACGGTGTTCATCACACACGGCCATAGCGAAGATTGGCGTCACGTGAAGTCGTTCATCGAAAACGATGTGGGAATAAGTCTCGATGCCATTGAGCTTGCAGAACAACCGCATGGCGGTTCCGCGTATATCGCCGAGAAGTTCGAACGTTACGCAGATCAATGTTCGTGCGCAGTCATCCTCATGTCTGGAGACGACAAAGCTTACGACCCCGATGCCAACGAAGAAACTCGTGCAAGGGAAAACGTGATACACGAGATCGGGTATTTTCAAGCGTGCCTGGGTCGCGACCGCGTGATTCTGCTCAAAGAAAACGGGGTCAATATTCCGTCAAATATCCTTGGTCGCGGCTACATCCCGTTTTACAAAGGACACATTTCAGAGGTGGATACCCTGCTGAGGAGAGAGTTGATCGAGATATTTAAGTAGTGTCGACGAACCAGCCCCATAGGGAAGGCTCCCGCCTGCCCTACTACTTCTGGTTGCAATCCAAGCGTCCCGTGGGCCGGGGCGCTGAGCTCTTGGTCGTTCGGCGGCAGACGCTGTGAGGGGAGATTTACCTAATGAACGTGACTGACGAACTCCAGAAGCTGCAACAACTGCACCAGGCCGGGGCGATCAACGACGACGAGTTTGCACGGGCCAAGGCGAGGCTGCTCAACGAGCCACCGCCGGTCAACGCCGGATTCCAGGGCCCGTTCGCCGATGCGGGCCCTGCCGCACTGGAACAGCGAACTCGGCAGTGGGCTTTGTTCTTGCACCTGTCCCAGTTCGCGGGCTACCTCGTGCCGCTGGCGGGGTTGATCGTCCCGATCGTAATCTGGCAGTTGAAGAAGGCAGAACTGCCCGGGCTCGATGCCCATGGGAAGGTCGTGGTCAATTGGATCATCAGCGCGCTCCTCTACGCGATCGTCTGCGTCATCCTGATCTTCGTGTTTATCGGGATTCCGCTGTTGATTGTCCTCGGCATTCTCGCGATCATCTTCCCGATCGTCGGTGCGATCAAGGGCAATAATGGGGAAGTGTGGCGGTACCCATTATCGATCACCTTTTTCAAATAACACCGGCAGCAACCCCGTAAAGCAGGCATGAGGCGTAACGCCCCTCCCAGAGGACCGAACGATTGCGAAGTACCTGATCTCCTTCCCCGCTTCGGCGATGGTCGTCTCTGACGACGACATGCCTGCCGTCGGCGAGGCGGCGCGTGCGGTCATCCGCGAGGCGAAGGATGCCGGCGTCTATGTGTTCGGCGGGGGTCTCAACGCGGACGTCGCGCCGCTGATGGTCGCCGACGACGGCAGCGTTACGCACGAGACCTACCCTCAGACCAAGGAGTTCGACGGCGGCTTCTGTGTTTTGGATCTCCCGTCGCGCGAAGCCGCCGTCCAATGGGCCGCGAAAATCGCCAAAGCCTGCCGCTGCTCGCAGGAACTCCGCGAGTTCGGGTACGACCCCGAGAGCTGAGGGGCGAGGTCGCAGCACCCGCAGGGCAGGCCTTCGCCCTCGTTCCTCGGCCTACGATTACCGGAAACCCAAGCAGGGCATGCGGGCGCATTCCCTATCTTGGCTGGATTCCCGCCTGCGCGGGAATGACGGGGTAGACGCCGTTGCCCACCCATTCGTCACTCCCGCGAAGGCGGGAGACCAGGTTCCCGTGTGCGCGGTAATGATGGGTTCGGCGCTCTCTGGATTCCCGCCTGCGCGGGAATGACGGGATTGGCAGCGTTTCCCACGCGCTCGTCACTCCCGCATGCGCTCCTTTTGCGTTACGATGGTTCGAACCCTCATGGGAGCATGCCCTACTTGGCTGGATCGCTTGCGTGATAGGCCGCAAAGGTGCGGTCTACAGGTGATAGGCAGAAACGATCTATTAACAAATTAGGCCGTGTTCAATATGTCAGGACATCCAGAAGTAAATGAACCAAAAAAGGGCGCGCCAACGTGCGGAATCTTGTCCCTAGCCGTGCCACTGATTGGAATTCCTATTGCGATTGGTGTTGGCCGAACCGTCCAATGGGATTCGTGGGATTTCGTTGTTGTGTTCGTTTTTTTGATTTACGGGACATGGCTAATCGGACTCACATTAGCGTTAATTGGATTACTTCGCGGCGAAAGTTTCCGCATCCTTTCGGTTTTGGGATTGATTCTGAACATCGGCATTTTCTTATGGGCCACCCGTCATTGACCATAATACGGCCTAACCAGCCCCGTAGGGCAGGCTCCCGCATTCCCTATCTTGTCTGGATTCCCGCCTGCGCGGGAATGACGGGGATAGAGCAGCGCGTCACTCCCGCGAAGGCGGGAGCCCAGGGCATGCTCCCGCATGCCTTCCTTTTATGTTACGATGATTTCCGTCGATCGCAGAGGTGCGACTCGGCGTCTATCCGGCGGATGGGGCGTGCGGCAAATATCCCCCGCCGCGATTTCCGGTGATGAACGACGACTTAGGAGAGGCCTATTGAAATGCAAAGAGGAAGGCTAGGCTTGGCTTGAGATGTAATCACGAGGTGGAATCTCACTTCTTCTGAACCGTGAGATAAACGACCTCCTTTTTAACGCTCACGTCGACCGGCTGCGACTCGAACAGCGTCTTCAGCAGTTCCTCCGTCGAAACCTGTTCGACGGAGACCGTGATCTCGCGCGACAGATCGATGCCCGCGTCGCGGAAAGCGTCGGCGTCATATTCGATGGCGATGCCGTCGGACTTCAGCTTTTCAAGTATCGCCGAGAGAGGGGCATCGCGGACGGTCAGCGTAAAGACTTTGCGCGACAACGACCCCTTCAAAGCCGTCTTGCTCTTTTTCTTCCCTTTTTCGCCCGATTTGACGTTCGACAGCATGGCCATCAACTCTTCCACCGCTTCGACCCGTCCTTCCACCGTGATCCCGTCGGAGTCAACCTTTGCAGTCGTGGCGGGCTCGGACAACCCGGCTTCTTCCACGAGGCGTTTGAGCTCGTCGAGCGATTCGCGATCGGCCTTCAGCGACTTCAGCGAGACGGTGCTTTCCACAAAGACTCTTTCGGGAACGGGGACGAGTTCGAGCGATAACCGCGTCCCATCGTCTTTCCCGGCGAATGTGAGATCGAACTGGTTCAGCACGATGCTGCACGCCTCGGTGATCGTGCACAGCGGCAGTTCACCGGCGCGCCACAGATCGTGTTCGATCAATTCCGGGTTCTCGATCGAGAGGATATGTCGCTTTGTCCACTCTTCCAGCAGCTCTCCGGGATTCTGCAAGTCATCCCACTTGTGGCTGTATCGGCCGGTGAGCGACCGCCCCGCCGTCGGTTTTCGATCGACGCGCGAACGGAGTCGATCGAGCTCGCGCGTCCGCAGTTCGATGAGCGTCCGCAAGCGGTCGGATGCCGGCTTCGGGCCGATGTACACGACGTTCGTGAGAAATGAAACCCCCAGCGGCTTGTCCGGCGACGACAACGTGACGGCGATTTGTTCGAGCACGTCGCGGAGTTTCTGATTCGAGACTTCCAGCGTCAGATGTTGATGCGGATCGACCCGGCGATCGAGAACGATCGCGATGTGAAATCGCTCGCCGATATCGCGCAGAATCGCATGAATTTGCGACGCCTCTCCGATCTCCGACGCCTGCCAGGTCGCCGAGATCGATTCGGCGAGCACGGCCTGAAAGGCCTTGCCGGTTTTCAGTTCGGCTTTCGCCGCGGCTCGGGGCTTTCGCGACGACGTCTCCCCTTCGGCCGCATGTGGCGACAAACCGATCGCCGCGGCAACTATCATCGACGCGTGGATGGCGAAGATTCGCATCGTTCGGTATCGCTTTCGTTGTCGGTTGTCGTCGCCTCGATCTGCGGAGCGATTTTCGTGGCATTTCTCCGGCGGGCCGTCTATGATCCCCGATACCGGGCGATCATTTCAAGGTCATTCTCACGTCAATTTTACGATATCATCCCCTTCCGGCAAATAATAGCTTGTCTGGAGAGCCGCTCTCGTGGATGATAGAACGAGACGCCTGATTCCGCTTCATTTCACCGGCGATCGGCCATCTCTGCAAACGGCGGCGGTTCACGGAACATGAACACATCGATCGAGGATCTCATCGCGTGATGCTACAAACCCATGCCGTCGGCATCGACCTCGGAACCACCTACTCGTGCATCGCCCATCTGAACGAACACGGCGAACCCGTCACCATACCGAATCAGGAGGGGGAACTGCTCACTCCGTCGGTCGTGATGTTCGACGGGGCCGAAGTCGTCGTCGGGACCGAAGCGCTCCGCAACGCCATCACCCGGCCCGAACACGTGATCCAAAATTCCAAGCGGTTCATCGGCGATCCGTACCGTCACTGGCTTGTCGATAATCGCCGGTACACGCCGGTCGATATTGCCGCCTTCGTGCTCAAAAAGCTGATCACCGCCGCCGAAGAACGAGTCGGCTCCATCTCGCAGGCAGTGATTACCGTGCCGGCTCAGTTCAGCGATCTGCAACGGCAGGCGACGACCGAAGCCGGTTACCGCGCGGGGCTCAAACGGGTCGACATCATCAACGAACCGGTCGCGGCGGCGCTCTGTTACGTGCTCGGAAGCGCCGGAATGTGGTTCAGCGAACTCGCCGACGCGCAGCGAATTCTCGTGTACGATCTCGGCGGCGGAACGTTCGACCTCTCGCTGGTGAATTATGAACGGAACGAAGTCTCGGTGCTTGCGTCGAGCGGCGACCTCAAACTCGGCGGCATCGACTGGAACAACGCCCTCGAAACGGCGATTTCGCGGCAATTTCTCAAAGATTTCCAGGTCGATCCGCGGGCCGACGCCGAAAGCCGGCAGGCGCTCTACAACGAAGTCGAACAAGCGAAGCGAAGTTTAACCGTTCGTCCGCGAACGTCGCTCGTCTGCCAGCACGCCGGTCATCGCAAGACGTATCAAGTCGAACAGCACCGCTTCGAACGCCTCACGAAACCGCTGCTCGAACGCACGATCGACATCACGATGCGGATGCTCCGCGAGAACAAGCTGGGTTGGGCTCACGTCGACGTCGTGCTCACCACCGGCGGAGCCTCGCGGATGCCGATGATTCGCAGCCGGCTGAAACAGCTCAGCGGCCGTACGCTCAACACGTCGCTCTCGCCCGATCAATCGATCGCCCACGGTGCCACGTACTACGCAGGGATGCTGCTGACCAACAGCGATTTCGCCCGCTCGATTCTCAGCAAAGAGGCCGCCCGCCGGCTGTCGACGTTGAAGCAACGCAGCGTCAACGCCCGCGGACTCGGTTTTCTCGTCCGTGCCGCCGACCGCGACATTCGCATTCCGCATTACATCATTCCCGCCAACACGCAGTTGCCGGCGTCGGCGACGCAGACCTATGGAACCGTCGTGCCCAACCAGCGGCGCGTCAGTCTGACCGTCGTCGAAAGCGGTTTCGACGCCGATCAGCCGCCGATCGCACTCGGCTCGTGTGTGATCGACGACCTGCCGCCGAATTTGCCCGAGGGTTCGCAGATCGCCGTCACCTTGAAGTACGACGCCGAAGCCCGCGTGCACGTCTCGGCGGTCGACGTCAGCAGCGGCAAACAGGCCTCGACGGTATTGCACCGCGACGAAAACCTGGTGACGCGCAGCGATTTCGTGCCGAACGATCTGAAGGAAATCGCCGGCGAAGCGGCCAGCGAATCGAAGCCCGAACCCGCGCCGCGCCGCGTGAAACCGAAGCAACCCGTTTCTCAAGTCAGTGCCGAGATCCCGGTCCCCCTCTGCCACGAATGCGGCGAACCGCTCGCCGCCGATGGAACCTGCCCAGGCTGCCGTGCCAAACCGCCGGCTGCAAAGAAAGCCCCAACCAAAACGCCGACAGCCCCGGCTCGCCAGTCGGTCGGCAATCGTCCCCCATCGAACAAACCGACGAAGCCGCAGAAATCCTCCGACGACGCCGAGGAAGAATTCTGGAAATTTGTGGAATAGTCAGTTGTCAGTTGTCAGTTGTCAGTTGTCACAATAAAAACGACGACTCCGGTTAGCCGCGACGCAACGCGGAGCGCTTCACCTCTCCCCGCGGGAGAGGTCGGCCGCGAAGCAGGCCGGGTGAGGGCACAACATCCCGCCCATTGACGAACCCGCGCCGGCACACGAAAATCCGCCCATTCTGACTCATCCTTCATCCCTCATCCTTCATCCCTCATCCTTCATCCTTTGGTTTCACCATGATCATCTCCCGCATCTCCCTCTATCACGTCGCCATGCCCCTCATCTACCCCTGGCGAACCGCCTACGGCGAAGACGCCGCCATTCACTCCGTCCTCTGCCGCATCGAAAGCGGCTCGGTCGACGGCTGGGGCGAGAGCGCCCCGTTCGCGGCCCCGTGCTACAGCCCCGAATGTGCGGCGGGGGTCTTCAACGTCATCAAAGACTGGCTCGCCCCGGCGGTGCTGGGACACGATCTCCCCACATCACAAGACCTGCAACAGCGAATGGCGATCTTCAAGGGCAACCCGTTCGCCAAAGCCTGCCTCGACAACGCCTGGTGGAGCCTCCAGAGCAAAGCGACCGGCAAACCGTTGCATCAATTGCTCGGGGCGACGCGCAACGAAGTCACTGTCGGAGCCGACTTCGGCGTGATGGACCACGTCGACGAAATGCTCCCCGGCATCGCGCAAGCCGTCGCTGACGGTTTCCCCCGAATCAAGCTCAAATTTCGCCCCGGCTGGGACATCCCCATGCTGCAAGCCGTCCGCCGGCAGCACCCCGATTACACATTCCACATCGACTGCAACAGCGGCTACCGCTTGAAAGACCTCGACCTCTTCAAGCAAGTCGACGAGTTCAATCTCGCGATGATCGAACAACCGCTGCAACACGACGACCTGATAGATCACGCCAAACTGCAAGCCGCGATTAAAACCCCCGTCTGCCTCGACGAAAGCATGACGCACCCCCGCCACGCCGAGCAAGCCGCGGAGCTCAAAAGCTGCCGCTACGTCAACATCAAACCCGGCCGAGTCGGCGGCCTGACAAACGCCGTCGCGATCCACAATATATGTAGAGAGGCCAACATCCCCTGCTGGGTAGGCGGCATGTTAGAAAGCGCCTGCGGTGTCGCCCACTGCGTGGCGTTGGCGATGCTAGATAATTTTACCTACCCCGCGGACATCTTCCCCAGTTCCAGGTTCTACCACGAGGATCTCTCCGACCCGCCACTGGAGTTGCACCGCACGAAAGAAGGCGTCCCCTGCGTGCGAGCGTGTGAGACGTTGCCGGAACCGAATCCTGCAAGGTTGGAGAAGTTGACGGTGCAGCGGTGGGAGGGGTGAGGTTGAGATTCACGGGATTGCTCTGCGTAATTCTTAATTTCCTCTCCAGTTTGCGGAAAGTGTTCGCTTGACAATTCGTCTGCGTGAAAGCCAAGATATTGATCAGCTATAAACGAGGGTTCAACGGTGGGGTAAACATTTTGAGTGTGAAAGCTGATGTCCGCAAACTTCTACGTTCATATTGTCGAATCTCCATCACCCGCTGAGCTTCTCGATGGCATTACCGAAGGTCGTGCTCTCTGTTCGTTTTTAGATATCGCACGGATTCCCTACTCGTACAATCTCGCGGTTGATCCGGCGCAATTTCACGCAGCGATGACAGATCGCGTTGTGACGGCGGGCAAGGCCTTCAATGGATTGCCGCCCATATTACATTTCAGTACGCATGGTGGCGAAGAGGGAATTCAACTAACGAACCAACGAGAGACTGGAATTGTAATTCCATGGTCCGACCTCGCTACTTACATCCGGCCAGTACATCGAATTATCGGGAACATTGGTGTTTGCATGTCATGTTGTGGTGGTTCGCACGGAACAAAAATGGCTCGGGTTATCAGCTCCGAAGAAGTTCCGTTCGCATGGATTATGGGCTCTTCGACGCAGATTGACCTTCGTGACGCAGCTCTAGTGCTGTGTCAGGCTTAAAAAGTGGGGTTGGCTTGGATTGTTGATTTGAGG
>JBBECD010000018.1:0-47272 GCA_040881995.1 Planctomycetaceae bacterium | reverse complement strand
TCGATAAAACTGGCGGACAACGACATGGCATGATTCCTTTCGCGACCCAAGCATTCCCTCACACATGCCAGCGTGAACGATCACGCTGAATTGTAAGTCGCCAGTTATACCAGACTACCCAGTATCGCGCAATCGCCCTGCATACCCAGGGTGCCCCAGAGAACCATGAAACATGATTCCTGTTGTGGGTGGCACAGACGGTCCTCCGTCTATGTGCGTTCTGGCACAAGAAGCAGTTCATTCGGGTTTCTATTAAGAACAGAACCAATAGGATCATTGGAGCCGGATTAGCAGCTTCTTGTTGCTGCGCAGTACAGACGCAGTCGCGTCTGTACCACCCTTAAGAATTGTTGCACATGCGTTGCGTTGCCTAAGCCACCCCGTCTTCAACCTCGATCTGTACACGACACCCGATGAAACGAAAGAATTCAATTTTTGTCGTCTTGCTGATTACGGGGATGGGATGCTTCGTTTACGTCGCATCCTACATAGCAATTCGTCTGACGAAGCCCGAATGCCTCAATTCGCACGAAGGCCCCGCCGCCGCGTTCAATTCGCTCTATTATCCGCTCCGCTATTTGGACGCAAAGGAGCCGCAATGGTATTCGACAGCCTCCGTACAAAACTCGTGGCTTGAAGCCAGAATTGATGGGGTCAATCGCGGCAACGGCTATTTGTATTTCACTTGGGACGGACACGAGGCCAGAGCGTTCAATGGCGATTCTCGCGGTTTCGAGGTGGGTAGCGCCGTTTTCTTGCACTTCAGATATGAGTTAGAAACAGCGGACGATTTCACCAGCCGGCTGATGCCGACGATCGATCAAATACGGCCTTCAGACCGGAGTATCAAATAGACAAAATGTTTTCTGTAAGCATAGAATTGAGCGCTGAGCCATGAATTGCCGTGGCAATACATGGCTGGAAAGATATGGTGAAAGCGATGAAAAAGGTTCCGCTGACTGAACTCAAAGACGATTTGTCAAAATATCTCCGCCTGGCGGAGAAAGAGCAAATCGTTGTCACCCGGCATGGCAGACCCGCGGGGATTCTCGTGGGCTTTGCCTCCAAAGACGATTGGTTCGATTACCAGCTCGAAAACGATCCCCGTTTTCTGAAGCGAATCGAACAATCCCGCAAGAGTCTGCGGAATGGCAAAGGCGTCAAGCTCGAAGACGTCGCGATGGCGAAGAAACGACGAAAAAACCGTTGAATCACTGTTGCGAGTCAAACTCGGAATTCCGTTTCCCCTTGGACACATAAACACGCCGTGATATAATCGAGCGGTTCAATCATTCGCACCACCACGGCCTCCTTCATCGCGAGGTGTTCTCATGCCGCGAATTGCGCCGCCTTCCATCGGACGCCGCTCGTTTCTCACTGCAGCGACCGGTGTCACGTTGCCTTTGATCTTCTCCACGCGGTCGTCGGCCGAAAAAACGTCCGAACCGACCGCCGTCATTCAATACTGGCTCAACGGCGCCGCCAGCCACTTCGAAACGTTCGATCCCAAGCCCGATGCGCCGGCTCAGATTCGCGGGCCGTTCCATCCCATCTCGACCAACCTCCCCGGCGTGCAGATTTGCGAAGCGCTGCCGCGGCATGCGCAAATAATGGATAAGTTCACCCTCATCCGCAGCGTGCATCACGATAACGCCGACCATCAGCACGGCATGCACTGGTGCCAGACCGGCCACGACGCCGCGGCGGCGGGGGTCAACCCGTTTAAGGAATCGAGCCATCCTTCGAGCGGCTCGGTCGTCTCGATGCTGCGCGGGCCGAATCATCCCGGTATGCCGCCCTATGTGCTCATCGGTTATCCGCTCGACGATCAGGGAATCCACCGTTTTTATCCGCACCGCGCCGCCTACCTCGGCCCCGGTTACGACCCGCTCGAAATTCTCAAGGATCGAACCGGAGACGGGAAAGATCCGCTGCAGGATAAAGACTTCCGCGTCCGCAGTCTCGATCCCATTGGGGGACTCACCCGAGACGACCTGCTCAATCGCCGGCAGTTGCTCTCGCAGTTCGACGCACTACGCGGCCCATTGGCTCAGAACGAATCCGGACCGTGGGACCGCTTTCATCACGCGGCGTTCGATCTCGTCACCGGCGATCGCACCGGTGCGGCTTTCAATCTCGAAAAAGAAGACGTCAAAACCCGCGAGCGCTACGGCCTGCACCGCTCAGGTCAAACCGCGCTCTTGGCCCGCCGCTTGGTCGAAGCGGGCGTGACGTTCGTGACCGTCATCGACCCCGCCGTGGGCCTCAGCAGTTCGGGCTGGGACTTGCACTCGAAGCTCGAATGGGGAACGAAAGCCGCCAGCCCGCCGATGGATCAGGCCGTCACCACGCTGGTGCAGGATCTCGAAGAGCGGGGCTTGAGCAAAAACGTGCTGGTCGTCGTGTGGGGCGAATTCGGCCGCACGCCGCAAATCAATAAGGATGCCGGCCGCGACCACTGGAATGGCGTGCAAAGCGTCATCCTCGCCGGCGGAAACTATCGCCACGGCCAGGTCATCGGCTCATCGACCGCCGACGGCGGCGTCCCCAAAGACCGCCCGCTTTGGCCCTACGACGTCGTCGCCACGATGTATCACCACCTGGGCATCGACCCGAGATTCACGCCGGTGACGCGAAGGGGGCAGTCGAAGCCATTGCTGGATCATGGGGATGTGATTGAGGAGTTGTTGTGAGGAAGTGATAGGCGGAAACAGCCTATCACGCTGGGAAATGCCTTTTTTACAGTAAAATGCTTTGTTGATTCGACTTACACAAGCCAATCGCCTGCGTGATAGGCTGCAACCGTGCGGTCTACAGGTGATAGGCGCATCGGTCTATTAAGAAGTTCGGCGTGAAAATCGGATTGGCTCGTCTCCATCGTTGATTGTGAGGAATTAGATATGAACTCGACTCTGAAACACCGGGCCGTCGTGCTGGCCGTGCTGCTAGCGATCCCGTCCGCGCTCCTTGCCCAGGAGAACGAACAGAAAGCGGTCAAACCCGAAAAGGGCGAGAAAGCCGGAGCGCCGGAGAAAGGCAAGTGGATCCAGCTCCTATCCGCGGACACGAAGAGCCTTGACGAGCACTGGACGACAACGGGCAACTGGACCCTGATGGATGGCGTCGCCACCCTGACGCCGCGCGAGGGCGAGGAAGGCTGGTCCCGCTGGACCGCTTACCTCTGGTCGAAGGAGCGATACGAAGACTTCGATATCGAGTTCGAATACAAGCTGAAGAAAGGGGGTAACAGCGGATTCTATTTTCGAGTCGGAGATGTCAACGATCCCGTCGAGAAGGGTATCGAGGTGCAGATCTACGACACCGACCCCAAGCAAGCCGCCGACAAACTGAGCGACCACGATGCAGGCGGGATCATTCTGCACACCGGGCTCAAGCCGCATCGGAACGCCGCGAAACCGGCCGGCGAATGGAACAAGGTGGAGGTCATGCACTTCGACGACAAGATCGTGGTGATGCTCAATGGCGTGAACGTGAACGCGCACGATCTCGGGGGGTGCGGAGCACAGCTTTCCAAACGCCCGCGCAAAGGATCGATTGGCTTTCAGGATCATGCCCTGCCGATTTCTCTCCGCAACATTCGGATCCGGACCCCTAGCGATCGCACCGGGACCACCGTCTCCAGGACTCGATGAGGTGCGGTTACGGACCCGGCCTCCCCACCGATTAAAGTTGGTGCCCGCGAAGCAATAGGCCGTGTGATTCGGCCGAACCAGGCGCTGCACCCGACACCGGCCCCGTGTAGGCTTTCCGGGAGGTGCAGCCGCCTGAGCGAGCCGGTGCAGGTGAGCTTTATCGTTATGCCGTACCGGGATCTGTGCGCGTGCATCCAAATTCGTTTTTGAGAACATTCTGGCAACTTGAGGTAAAACCCCGGGGTGGCCCAGACGCTCCCGCGTCTGGGTCGCGGAGCGACAAGAAGGAGTTACGTCATCAATTCGCCGTCTTGTCGTCATGGCAAACGTGAGTTATTCCCTCGACATCGGTCATTCATCGTGTTATCGTTCGACCTGTTTCTTGTGCCGTACGGCACTCAGCCAGTTTTTATCAACATTGCAATCGCCACGAAGCTCGGCCATCCTAGGAGAATCAGTGATGCGGGGATTCATTCAACTGGTTAGCGTGCTCGTGATTGCAGCAGGCTCGGGGCTGCTCGCATTCAGCAGCAAGCTTGAGCCGAGATTCAATCTTTCTGATCCCACAACGCTCATTCATTCAATGTCCGATGAAGACAGGTATCAGCACTACACCGCATCGATCACAGGCGGTGTTGGCATCGGCTTCATGGTATTGGGCTCACTGGGGTTGGTCATACCATGGGTCAATAAGATTGGTGCCGCAATGACCGGGGAATTGGGAGATAACTCAGCGCGAACGATCGCAACGATAACGATTTGGCTCTCCATAGCGGTGATCTTGACGTTTGGAGTTTTCAGCGTGAACTGGACCGGCACAGCGGCGCTGTGCGTAGTTCTGATCATTGTTGCCATAATCTGCTCCGCTGCGACGCTCACTTCAGCCATTGTCTGCGGCTGGAAGCCATGGATAAGATCGAGTCACAACGCGTCCGAAACGGATCGTCAGAAATCCCCACTCGGCGGTGTGGCACAGACGACGTGACGTGGAGGGATCAACAGGCAAGCGTGATCTGCCGTTTTTTATGCTTCACGTGATGGCGGAAAACGAAATAGACGGCTTTTTTATGGACGTGCCAAAAGACGATTTTTGTGCCCGCAATGGTTGCAGCATTGCTCGTGCTACGGGCACATGGTATGCTGAACACAGTTACCTTCTGGGCCAAGGCCCATATTTTTTTAACCATGGGGGAGACACGTTCATGAATCGTACGCCCGCACGTCGTCGAGCTTTCACATTAATCGAATTGCTGGTGGTGATCGCCATCATCGCCGTGCTGATTGCACTCTTGCTTCCCGCCGTGCAGCAGGCACGCGAGGCGGCCCGCCGGTCGCAGTGCATGAACAACCTCAAGCAGATCGGCCTGGCGCTGCACAATTATCACGACGCCCATCAGGTGTTTCCGTTCGGAGGCAGCCTCGGATTGGACGTTCTCGCACTGGATGTAACTGGCAACAATGGCTTTGGCTGGCGCGTGTTTATTCTGCCTTACCTCGATCAGGCCCCGCTGTATAACCAGTTGTCGGTACTCAACCCGACCAGTGCCGCCACTGGCAATGCCACCTGGCAGGCGTTGCCGCAACATTTGGCTGTCATTCCTACTTATATCTGTCCCAGCGAAATCTCCGAGCGCGTCTCAAGCGGATCTCCGGGCTGGGAATATTCCGCCCCCACGGCGTCGTTAGCCAGCTATTGGGGCAGCTCCGGCGCGGCGTCGACATATCCCACCACGGCGAACGGCTGCGGCCTGTGCGGAGCCAACGTCAATTGCCTCTGCACCGACATTAGCACGGACTGGGCCAGCGGCTGGCACCACGCTTCGAACACGAAGGGTGGAGGTTCGGGGATGTTTTCGTTACGGGCGACGGCGATCGGCATTAAAAAAGTCATTGACGGAACATCTAATACGATTTTCGTGGGAGAAGCGATTCGGAAATTGCAGCCCAGCGGCACGCCATATCCAATGGTATTCCAATGGATGGATCCTTGGTCTGTGATTTCCACCGTGAATGGCATTAACGCTCCCGGTTTTAACACGGGTTATCATCTTCATGATTTCTCCAGTTATCATGAAGGCGGGGCTCACTTCCTGTTGGTGGATGGTTCCACCCGCTTTATCGGCGAGAATATCAGCCTGTGGACCCTCACCTACTTGGGAACAAAGTCGGGTGGGGAAATCATCGGCGAATTCTAATCGCCGACGCGAACGGCTTGAACTCCGCCGGCACGATGCTGCCGGCGGAGAATTTTCGGTTCGGACTCGTCCTGTCCGCGGCCCGGCAGTTCTCACAATTCTTTTTGAGGAAAGCGTCATTTCATGAGCCGCTTGTTGGTTAAGTCCCGGTTCGTAGCTCCCGGCATAACTCGATGCACGGGCATCGCCCTGTGGCTCGCCGGATGCCTCTTCAGCATCACCGGTTGCGGCGGCATCGATGCACCGGAAACCGTTCCCGTCAGCGGCACCGTGACGTACAAAGGGACTCCCCTTACCAACGGCAAAGTGAGATTTAATCCCGTCGATTCGAAAGACGGCCGTCCCGCCGAAGGATCGATCGGTTCCGACGGCGCGTTTACACTCTCCACCTATAAGGACGGAGACGGCGCTCGGCCGGGAGAGTACAACGTCACGGTGGTGTCGTACACCGGCGAATCGGGCGGACTCGATAAGGACAAAGCCTTGGGTCTGAGCATCAGCGATAAATCCGCGATTCCCGAGAAATACAACGACCCCGCGACCTCGGGTCTCAAGGAAACCGTCGAGTCCGGCAAGGTCCGCACCGACGTGAAGCTGGAACTCAAAGACGAATGACGCGCTTCGCCGCGATCGACGACGCCGGAATGACCACTGCTGAGCCGCGAACGGTTCGGCAGTTTTTTTTCCGCGCGGTAACACCCGATTCTCTGCTCGGTGATCGCCCCGCGCGAGCATTCGTTTTCGTTCCGTGTTATGATGCCATCGATTCGTTTTCGGATTGATTGTCGAAATCGCCGTCACACGATCAACTCAAGGAAACACAACCATGCTACCCGGGCGGGACGATGCGCTTCCTTCGGGGCCGGTGCAGTTGAGGAGACTGTTAGCGCGGCCGGGAATCGTTCGGAGTTTCGGCATTCACGACGTCCTCAGCGGGCTGGTCTTTCAGCAGGCGGGGGTCGAATTGCTGTTCGCCGGGGGGTTCGGCATCGCCGCAAGCGGGTTCGGATACCCCGACGTGGGGCTCGTCACGCTCACCGAAATGGCAACTGCGGTGTCGCATATGGCCGGTCGGCTGAACGTTCCTGTCGTCGCGGATGGCGACACCGGTCACGGCGGACTGCATAACGTCGCCCGTTCGGTGCGCGAGTTCGAGCAAGCCGGGGCGGCGGGAATGCTGCTCGAAGATCAGGTCTTTCCCAAGCGCTGCGGGCATTTCGGCAAGAAGCAGGTCGTCTCCGAAAAGGAGATGCTCGACAAACTGCGGGTCGCACTCGATTCGCGGCGGAGCGACGAATTCGTCATTTTCGCGCGGACCGATTCGCTGGCAACCGAGGGAATCGATGCGGCGATTCGCCGGGCGCAAGCGTGCGGCGAACTCGGCGCCGATGTCTGTTTCGTCGAAGCGCCGACCGACGAGTGGCAACTCCGGCGGATCGCCGATGAAGTGCCGTTCCCGCTGCTGGCGAACATGCTGGTGGGAGGGCAGACGCCGATTCTCTCGGCGAAGCGGCTGGAAGAGTGGGGATATAAATTCGTGGTCTGCCCGATATCGAGCCTGTTGGTGAGCGCGACGGCGATGCATCGATTGGCGAAAACGTTTCTGGAGGAAGGCCGTCTCGACGCGCAATCGACGTCGCAACTCGATTTTGAAGAGCTGAAACAACTGCTGGGATTGCCGTCGATTGATGAATATTACGAAAAATCCACGTGATGCCGCTTGACATTCGCTGATAATCTGGTGAAATACGACTGTATTCCTTTCTGAAATAAATCGGCATTATCACGTGCCACATGTTGGGCGAATATTGTCCGCGGGTCTTCATAAAACCCCAAAGGCACGTGCGGCTCCCGTAGATCATTCTACGGGAGCTATTTTTTTACATGCTTGGTTTTCACCTCTTTTTTCCGCCGTCTCATTTCGTGATCCTTTAATTCTCCCTCGAATTCGGATAACACCGATGAGTGAGCAAGGCTCGCGCCGCGCACGGGCGATCAGACCGATTGCGGCGCAGTTTTTGCTAAACTTCAAAAAATCCGTTGGCAAATCGATTCCCCGGTTATTCCGCGCGAACATTCGGCCGCCCCGGGTGAAAAACGATTCGCAGTTTTAGGCAAAGGTGGTGATATCATGTATCGCGTCACGCAACAAATCGATTTTTGTTACGGGCACCGACTCTTGAATTACGAGGGAAAATGCCGGAATCCGCACGGCCACAACGGCCGCACGTTGATCGTGCTCGAAGCGGAAGAACTCGACGACCGCGGCATGCTGGTCGATTTTTCCGACATCAAGCGGGACATTCAACGCTGGATCGACTCGGAACTCGATCACCGGATGATTCTCTGCGACCGCGATCCGCTGGTTCCTGTATTCCGCGAACACAACGAGCCGATGTTTCTGTTGCCGGTGAATCCGACGGCGGAAAACATCGCGAAGTTGATTTACGATTACACGGCGGAGGCGGGGTATCCCGTTCTCGAAGTCTCGCTGTGGGAAACCGCGCGTTCGTTCGCGACCTATCGCCGTGCGAAATAATTTCGACGAAGAACCGAAGAGCCTGTGGAATCGGCGATCGTGGCGCCGGCTGCGGGAAAAACTCCGATCTTGACTTTCCGCATCCGGCATTTCAGACTGAGACGTGTCCACGCACGTCATTAGAGACTCTAACACAGCCGGTTGTGCCTGTTGGAAACGTCTAAACGTCTGCAAAACGCCGCGATGCACAGAGGTTGTGTTAGATATCAGTCAGACAATAGCGGCGGTTCTTATGTCGCTTTAAACCCAGCCTCCGTGCATCGCGATTTCTTCAGCGCCGTTCAACAAGCACAACGGGTGGTGTTAGAATCTGGTTATTCATCTCCGACTTTCTGTCTCCGCTTCGATGACAATTCCATGTTGAATCGAGAACGCATCATTTCGGCGACGCATCGGCGATGCCGGCTTCCGGTCGAGGCATCGTTGCCGCGGCCTCGCGAAGCCGGCCGCGGACTGAACTGCCGCTTGCTGATTCTCGCGACGATAGCGGTCGTCGTCTGTCCTGCGATTCAACTGGCCGCTCAATTGCGAATCCAGGCTCCGGGACTTTCGCCTTCGGAGATCGTGCGGATCGAAGTGGTTCCCCGGCTGCAGACCTGGAAGCGCAAATTCAGCGGATTGCGAATGCAATACCGCGAGGTGCGCACCGACGAGCGGGGGAAGCCGTTCGATCGAACGGTCATTCGCATCGACTGGAAATACGGCGGCGATCACGAGTCGTGGTATCATCGCCGGGTCGAGGAAAACGGCGACGTCCGGTCGCGTCTGTTAGAGATCGTCAACCGGGAACGAAGCGACGTGATCGTTTATCCCGAGGGAGAAAGCGATCTGGAGCATCCGCTCGAAGTCCGTGCGCTGCAAATCCCGTCGCATCGCAGCCACGGTATCTTGCCGATGAGGGGGTTGTGGTTGGGGGAGCGCGATCAATGGCTGCCCGAACTGCTGGCGGAAGTTCCCGTAAGCGACCTGGAATGGGGAATGCTGGACCGCTTTCGTTGCCTCGAATTGCCGATCGCTTCGGTTTTCCGCGAAGACGGGCACTGGTATCTCGATCCCAAAATCGACTATCTGCCGCGCGGCTACCGGGACGAAAGGGAAACGTACGTCGTCGAAGAATTTCGAGACGTTCCGCCGGGCGTCTTGATGCCCTGGAAAGGACGCTTCGAAGTCCGCGGACCGCAAGCGGAAAAGGGGACGACGTATTATCATTGGGAAGTCGAATCGCTCGTGCTGAATCCGAAATTCGAACCGGGCGCGTTCGACGTGCCGTCATCGTCGAGTTTTATCGGCGAGTTGATCGACGGCTTTTCTTTCGACAGCACAACGCCGGAAGCGGCATATGGCGGTTATGCCGTCGAGAATCCGCACAACGGCGAATGGATGAACGGCATCACACGCTCACCGCGCCGCTGGGGAACGGCCGCCGTTTTGCTGACGACGATTGTGGGAGGGGGACTGGCATGGCGGAGGCGGTTTCGACAGCCTCGGAGAGGTTAAAGGCGAGATTCACGCGGCGCGGCGCTCCGGCAGTTCGAACGGAAGCAGATGCGGGCCGACGCGGCCTTGAGAATCGCCGTCCCATTGATGGGCATCGACCGCCGCCACAATTTGTTCGGCGAGTTCGAGGGCTCGTAAGCCCTGTTCGCCGTCGACGAGGGGCGTTTCCCCCGTGCGCACGCACTTGAGAAAGTGCGACAGTTCGGCGGTGAGAGCGTCTTGCTCCGGCACGTCGAGTTCGGTGACCTCGATCCATTTGTCGAACACTTGCTGTTTGAGCAGCGAGATATCGGCTCCGGCGTCGCGCGCCTGCTCCACGGGAGAGCGGCCATACATCAGCGACGGAGTGACGGCGTAACGCGTCACCTTTTTCGAATTCAAGTCGGCCGAAATGCAGCCCTGCGCCGACCAGACATGAAAGGCCCGGCGGGCTTCCGGATGCACGCGCGACGCCGAAAGATCGGCAATGCAGCCGTTCTCGAAGACCAAGCGGGCCTGCACGACGTCTTCGCGGCCCCCCATCAGGCAGATGCCCCACGCTTCGATTTTCCGCAGCGGCGCGGAAACCTGGCTGAGCAGCAGATCGAGATCGTGAATCATCAGATCGTGCGTCACGCCGATGTCGATCGAGCGGAACGAATACGGACTGAGCCGTTCGGCTCGAATGTAGCGCGGAGCGTCGACGTTTTTCCACACGGTCTGAATCGCCGGGTTAAAGCGTTCGACGTGTCCCACTTGCAAAATCGTATGGTGCCGGCGCGAAAGATCGACAAGTTCACGTCCCTGCAAAGCGGTGCCGGCCAGCGGTTTTTCGACCAGAAGCGATATGCCGCGCGAGATAAAATCGCGGGCAACAGCCAGATGCAGGCTCGTGGGAACGACGACGACGGCGGCATCGATGCGGCCCCATAACGAACCGTACTCGGGCAGCCATTGGGTGTGACATGCATCGGCGACGGCGCGGCCATTGGTTTCGTTGGGATCGACCGCCGCCACCAGTTCGACGTCGGGCATGTTCGAGAGAATACGGGCGTGATGACGCCCCAAAGCACCGGTGCCGATCACTGCCAATCGTAAACGACTCATGCTGCTCTCCGCGCGGAAACATCCGAGTGGTTCTCTCCCGGAGAGGCGTGTTGGTTGCGCAACGCTTCTCGTCCGCGTCCCATCTTGCCCGCCCGTTGCAGCCGCAGGAAGCGGAAGAGATTCGAAATTTCAAAAGGAATAATCCCATCGAGTTCCTGCAGAAACATCTCTTCGACGGCGTCGATTTGTTTCGTCTGTCGGAACAGCAACCGATGGGCTTTCTTGAGTAATGTGATGGTCGAGTCGCTGATCCCGTTCCGCTGCATGCCGACCAGGTTCACCGTCTTGATCTCGGGCGTATCGCAGCCCGTGGCCATCATGTAGGGCGGCACATCGGTCGTGACGCGGGCCATGCCGGCCATGAACGCCAGCGTGCCGATCGTCGTGAATTGATGGACCGCACAGCCGCCGGAAATGACGGCTCCGTCCTGCACGTGAGCATGTCCTCCGAGAAGCACGTTATTCGCCAGCACGATCTTGCTGCCGACGCGGCAATTGTGGGCCACATGGGCATTGACCATAAAGAAGTTGTTGCTACCGACGCGCGTAACGCCGTCTTCCTTATCGGCGGCACGATGAATCGTAACCGCTTCGCGAAAGAGATTGTCGTCTCCCACTTCGGTGTGCGTCGGTGCATTTTTATAGCCCAAGTCCTGCGGCTCGGTCCCGATCGTCACGTGCGGGAAGAAACGATTTCTTTCGCCGATCGTCGTATGGCCTTGGATGACGACGTGGCTTTCGAGAATCGTGCCGTCGCCGATGCTCACGTCGGGGCCGATACAACAGAACGGTCCGACGACGACGTCGTTCCCCAGTTCTGCCCGAGGGTGTACGTCAGCCAAAGGAGAAACATGGGTCGTCATGGTTTAATCCTTAATTGCCGTCGATTGAATTGTTCGTCAACATGATGTTAGGCGGCTCGTCGACGGCGTACGGGAACCGTCTCATCCGCTGAATGTTTTGTGGTATCGGAAGACGGACGTTGTGCATTCAAATATTGTTCGCGAAGCCGCGATGCCAGTTGCTGATTGAGCCGATGCCCCGAGCGGTGCGCGCTGACGAACCCGGTGAAATCGCAACCCGCGAGCGCCAGGTCGCCGACGCAATCGAGAATTTTGTGCCGTACGCATTCGTCGACGGCGCGGAGCTCGTTGTCGATCACGCCGCGGTCGCTGAACACCAGCACGTCGCGCGTGGTGACGCGCGTGCCGATCCCTTGCGCCTTGAGAGCTGCCACTTCCGATTCGAGCACGAACGTCCGCGAATACGCCAACTCCGAAATAAACATCTGCGGCGTGATATCGAGCGACAGACTCTGCCGGGGAATCGGCGAGTTCGGTCCGTAATCGAGATCGTAACTGATCGTCAAACAATTGCGCGGGCTCGGCTGCGCGGAGAGATGGCTGTCCGGCATCCGCAGGCCGTCGTGGGAGTGAATGCGAATTCCCTCGCGAATTTCGTGAACGTCGCGGCGGACCGCTTGCTGCACGATGCCGGCTTCGAGCAGCGCGAAGGCGAACTCGCGCGCCGAGCCGTCGCTGCCCGGCGGTTCCGGGGCGTTGAGCTCGACGACGCAGTTGTCGATCTGCAAGCCCGCGAGTGCGGCCAGTACGTGTTCGGTCAGTTCCACGCGCACGCCGTCCTTTTCGATCACGGTGCGGCGATCGCAGGGGACGATGAACTCGGTTCTCGCGGGAATCAGCGGCAGGCCGGGACGATCGACGCGGCAGAACGACACGCCGGAATTTTCGGGCGCGGGACGAAAACGCATCGTGATCTCGGCTCCGGTGATGAAGCCGATCCCTTTCAGCGAAGCGGGCTGGGCGATCGTCTGTTGCAGACGCGGCACGATGCAAGACTCCATTCTTGTGTCGATCGCGAAGTTGAATTCGATGTGCCCCGATTCGTCATGAACCGGGAAGCAAAAGTCCTGATGCTACGAATGAAGGTGGGAGGCATCAACCACCCACCTTCACGTCATGCATATGTTCTCAAAGCCGATTGATTATTTCTTGGTTGGTTTACGCGGGGCCGGTGCAACGCCGGCATCTTTGTCGTATTGCTTATTGAGATATAGAATGACCTGATCGGTAATATCGTCGTTGGAACGGAAGTAAACGACTTGACGATTCATACCCTGAATGAGCTGCTGCGGATCGTCGGTCGCGAGTTCTTCGCGGTTGAATCGCAAGACCATGGTCAAGTCTTTGGCCTCGGCGTAACGAGCCACGAGATCGCTGACCTCGAGATAAATCTGGTGGTAGAGAGCCGCTTCCTCGCGGAGAAATTCGCGCTGTTTCACTTTGCGGAATGTCTCGAACTCGGTCGTCAATTGAGCGAGCTGGCTTTCGAGGGCGATGTAGTCGTCACTGCCCGGTTTGCTTTCCTTCATCTGCGCCTGCAGACCTTGAATGTCTTTGCCTTTTTGCTGGGCTTCCAGATCGGTTTTTTCGATCTCCGCCTTCAAGCCGTCGCGCAGGACCGCGAATTTCCTGTACTGTTTGAAAACTTCCGCCATGTCGATTAGCGCGATGTTTGCGTTCTTACTGGCGGGAGCCGCTCCTTCGTTCTGACCCCAGGCGGTCAGCACTCCGAAGGTACATCCCAACACCATTACTAACGCAGACGCCGAGAGAATTGCTTTTTTCACGGCCAATGCACTCCTTTGCTGGACCGAAGACCCGAACGGGGGCCGATGATTGGGTTAAGGGGCGTACATGCTGACGAAATGGATTTCAACCACTGACGGGCCTCGGACAGGCGTGGGGTGGTGGCCGACGTCTGGCGAATGATTGAAACCGATTCCATATCCCCGATGAGCGGCGTATTTTGCACACCTGAGCGATCTCGTCAATATGACTCTGTCACAGATTTCCATCCCGTCCCGGCGATTTGTAAAAATCGCCCGCCGAGACGCGTAAACTGCTGATCAGGGATAAGTCGAGGGTCCAGAGTCCAGGGCCAGAGTTTTGCTCCCGTCTTTTTCTGGCTCTGGACCCTGGACCCTCGACTCTGGACCAATTCCTCACGGCGTCCAGATCCGCGACTTCGCATCTTGTAAGCTGTTGTCAATTCGCGGGATACGGCGGGCTTTCATCCTCACGTAGGGGGGGACAAACCGGCTGCGGTGTTTGTAGTGCCCGGGCGGGGCCGCGGGGTCGGCACGGTACGGTTCGCGGAGATCTTCCAGCACGAACCCGCTGCGGCACAGGTCTCCCACGAGTTGATCCCAGCGGTGCAGGTATTCGATCGTTCCCGGTTCGCGGTACGAAATATCCTCGGGCGTCGGGAGCGGGCCTTTGTGATAATATTCGACCCCCAGCACGTAGTGATGATCGGGTGTGAGATGCGTCACCTGCATGCTGCCCGGCTGCTTGTGCTGACTGATGTACAACCCCCCTTCGCGAAGCACTCGGGCCACTTCGCGATACACCGCCGCGATGCTGGGGACGTAGCAGGTACTCACCGGCTGATGCACGATGTCGAAACTTTCGTCGCGGAGCATCGAGAGATCATCCATCGATGCCTCGTGCGTCGTCACCGACACGTTCCGCTTCGCCGCCTCGCGTTCGTCCTGCCGCAGCATCGCCCCGCTGAGATCGACGACCGTCACCCGCGCCCCGGCGACGGCGTACAAAATCGACTGCCATCCCCCCCCCGCGGCGAGACACAACACGTCGAGCCCGATCACCGACTTCGGCAACCAGCCGCGGCTATCGAGCACGTCGAGCGGCTTGGTGCATTCGTCATCGGTCGCGACTTTAGCGAACGGCGTGCCGCGATCGACCAATCGATTCCACGCCGCCTTGTTGAGATCGCGATAGGTCATGGTGCAATGTCTAATGCCTTTCGGTTAGCCGCGACGCGATGGGTTTCCGTAGCGGAGCGCTAGCTGCAATCGACGAAGCGGAGCTTCGAAGACCTTGCGTTCCCAAGCGGAGCTTGGGAACGCGGGAAAAGGCACCCTCACCCCCGGCCCTCTCCCACAGGGAGAGGGAGAAAGACTCATCCCTCATCCCTTTTTCGAAACCAGCGTCGCCGTGAACAGCACCAGGTCGCCGCGTTCTCGGGCCGATTGTTCGAGCAAGTCCCAACGATTGTGCTCCTGACACAATTGCGCGAAGGAGAAAGTCTGCGGCTCTTCCACGTTCGACAGGTAATCTTTCGCGACTTCGACGGCGTCGCTCGAACGGCCGATGCGCGTCAGCAAATCGACCAGCACCAGCGCGATCAATTGCTGCTGTTCGAACTCGGTTTCGTTCTTCAAAATCTCGCGGAAGTAATTGAGATTCTCCTCGCGGTCGTCGTCGGCGAGCACGCGGAGATAGGCTTTGTGCGCCGCGTAATAATCTTGAAACGGCGGTTCGCTCGGATACTGAAACTGCGTCGACAATTTCGCGCCGTATTCGCACAATTCGATCGCCTTGCCGAGTTCCGGGTCGCCCGCCGGCAGCGATCGGCAGAATCGCACGATCGAGTTCAGATGCGAGACGTCGATGTGGTAATTGTGATCTTCGAACAGCCAGTCGCGGCCGGCGATCAATTCGCCGATGCTGTCCGCGGGAGGTTCGGCGGGCAATCGCCGCTGCACGTCGCGCTGCAATGAATGTACCAAATCGGTGTGCAGTTGATTGAGCAACATCCTCGCGATTTGTTCGCGCTGTTCGGAGTTGATCCGGCTGAGATTGTGATCGAACGCGGTGATCGTGCTGCACGTGCCGTGATGCCGCAGCATCGCTTCGAACCCTTTCACCGGGTGGGCTCCTTCGTGCAGGCCGATGTTGATCAATTCTTCGACCTTTTGCCCGTCGACGTTTTCGACGTCGATCTGATCGAGCGTTTCGCGGACCGCGTCGGGCTCTTGAATCGTGCGGAAATACATCCACGCCGGCCCGAGTTGCTGATCGTCGAGAAACATCGTCCCCACGCTGCGGGCGGCGTCGATGTACGCCTTCTCGAATTCTTCCTTTTTCTCGGCCGGGACGTCGTCAAAACTCGTCGGGCGGACCAGCGACAGCCCCATCTGCTGCCGGACCTTGAGCAGCAGGGCATCGAAAATTCGATGATACTGTTTGTCGGCCTTCAGCGTTTCGATCAGCCGATCGATCGCCGGCCCGGCACCAGATTCCCTTTCGAGTTTTTGCAATTCATCAAAACTATCCGTCATGGCTCACTTTCTCACGGTTTAAATATCGTCGATCGTTGCTAAAAACGAAATCGATCAGTTGACGTTCGGTATCGCGACCTCATCGGCATGAGAATGTTCATCTGCCGATTCGTCGCTCGACCCGCAGCCGCCCCCCGAGCCGCACGAGCCGCAACCGCCGCTGCTGTCGGTCGTCGGGACGAGCAGACCCGTCCGGTCGACGGGTTGGATTTCGACCGGGCCGAAGCCCTCCGCGGCGGCGTAAATCGCCATCTTGGTGCATTCCCCGCCGCGGTCGTTGAGCACGTACAAAATCAATTTACTTCTATCGAGCAGCCATTCGAGGTCGATGAGTTGCAGATCGAGATCCCATTTGCGAATCCGCTCGATCCAGACGTTGAATTGCCCTTCGCATTCGCCGCGAAACTGGTCCGCCAGTCGGCGATCGTCTTCCGTGGCCAGGCGCAGAATCTCGAAGGACGCGGTTTGCGGTTCTTCCTCCGCATCCGGGTCGGCGAAAGACTTCGGCTTGTACGTTTCTTGGATGTATTCTAGCACGCTCGCCAATTCGACGCCGCGATGGGTCTCGACAACGACTTCGGTCCCCCGCGGCAGCATCTCAGGTAGCCGCACCGTCGCGCGGGCGACCTCCGGCTGACTGCCATAGCGGACCAGCACTTTTTTCAATGTGATATCGACCATATAGTTATCGTTTCTGCGATAGACGTTTCGAGGAAATCGGACAACATACATCATAACAGATTCCGCCCCCCTATCCCCAGTCAAGGCCGCAGTTTTCTGGCGTTCCGCATTGAAAAATCGCGTCGGTCACGTGTACCGTGAGGAAAAATGTGCTCCCGTCGATGTGACCCCCAGGAATCGAACCGATGTCCGCATACGCACCAATCGAAGATCTCCTCGATGCCTCGCGTTTTCAACTCGCCGTCGATCTGCTCAAAAAATGGACCTCCGGACCCGAACCGCTGATTCCCTCGGCGGGGTTGATCGTCGGACGGCAGGGCAGAATCATTGAGCCGCTGTACTTCGGCAAGCAGGGGCCGGAACCGAACGCCGAGCCGATCCGCGATGATGGATTATTTCTGCTCGCGTCGCTGACGAAACCGATCACGTACATCGCCGGTCTGCAGCTCGTCGAGCGCGGGCTGTTGAATCTGCACGACCCGGTGATGAAATATCTCCCGGAGTTTGCGGCCCAGCACAAGGAAGACATCCGCGTGATCCATCTTTTCACGCATACGTCCGGCCTGCCGGATGGACTTCCCGAAAATACCGAACTTCGCATGAAACACGCCCCGATGAAAGCCTTCATCGAGGGGACGTTCAACTGCACGACGCTCTTCCCCGCAGGAACGCAGCTCAGCTATCAAAGCATGGGGACGCTCACCGTCGCGGCGTTGGTCGAACGCCTCACCGGGCTGACGATTCACGAGTACCTCAAAAAAGAAATCTTCACGCCGCTGGGCATGACCAATTCGGGCCTCGGCTCGAAAGGGATCGACCGCGAACGCCTCATCCGCGTCGAGACGACTTCCGAACAGCAGGGAACCGACTGGGGCTGGAACAGCAAATACTGGCAGGAATTCGGCGCCCCCTGGGGAGGCATGTTCAGCACCCCCGAGGACTACGCCAAAATCTGCCAGATGCTGCTCAACGGCGGCTCGCTCGGCGACGCGAAGATTCTCTCGTCATCGGCGGTCCGCACGATGATCACCAACCGGCTCGACGACCTCCCCGCTCTTCCCGAAGCGACTCGGCGGACGGAAGGCTGGGGCCTCGGCTGGAGAATGAATCAACCCGGCAGCGACGATCCCTTCGGCAATTTTTTAAGTCCAAACGCCTTCGGCCACTGGGGCGCCACCGGAACGATGATCTGGGTCGACCCCGAGCTCGACGCCTTCTTCATGCTCTTCACATCGGCAATCTTGTCGCGCTCGAAACCGATGTTGATCAACGTGTCGAACATCGTCACATCGGCGCTGGGGTGATTGCCGTGATGGGAGTCGGCATGCGAATGGAGTGATCGGGAGATGGGGAGGTAGGGGAATGGGGAGTCAGAAATATTGTCTTCACTCCCCATCCCCCGATCTCCCTATCCCCCCATCATTCATCACGGCCGAATCACCACCGTCGAGCCGATATCGAGGAAGTCATACACTTCCTCGACCTCTTCGTTGTGCATACGGATGCAGCCTTTCGACATCGCTTTGCCGATCGAGTCGGGTTCGATCGTGCCGTGGATGCCGTAGCTGTCGCCGAGGTCGATCCAGCGTTCCCCCAGCGGGTTATTCGGATCGTCGTTGGCGATCACGTCACCTTCCGATCCATAATACACGGGGTCGACGAGTTTATCCTTCACCGCGAATTCGCCCAGCGGCGTCGATCCTTTCGTCCCCACGCCGACGAGATAACTCTTCACGTACAGGTCTTTCCATTTGAGGACTAGGCGGAAATCGCTGACATCGACGTCGGCGGTAAACGGACCGGTGAAGACTTTCAATTTCTGCCCCGCGCGAATTTTCCGCGGATCGATGCGGTTCACCCGCGCGATGAACTCCCACGGCACGTGATATGTCCTCCCCACCTTCCGCAACTGATCGCCCGGCTGCACGACGTACGGTTCTTCGATGTGCGGCTGCGGTGAGAAGAACAGCATCTGCGCGGTCGCGTCGATCCGCTCCTGCAAGTCGGGCTGCATGTCGGGCTCGGCGAAATACCATTCGGATAATTTTTCATGAGCCGCCATGATGTCGCCGGCGTCGATGAGATTATCGATCTCGGCGAGTTTTTCGTTGGTCGAGCGTAATCCGGATGATTTCGACTTCGTCGCCTTGGCAGTGCGTAACGGCGGGAGGTCGTCGGTCGACTGGCTGTCGTCGGCTTCGTCTTCAAAGGCGATTTGACTCACGCCGCTGTCCGCCGAATTGTTGAAGAGATCGTCTTCGGCGACGCGCGATGCCCGGCGCGGCCGTTGCTCACGATCAGAATGCTCATCGATTGCTCTGGCAAACTTTCTCGCGCGTCCTTCACGACTCATACTCAGTGCATTTTCTTCCTCGATCGCGTTCAGTACATCTTGATTCGCCTGCCTCGCGGGTCCAACATTTTCGAGATCATCGTCGCCCGGTTCGCGTTGTGACGTGAAGATGCTGTCATCATCGTCACTGTCGCTCAGCGCCAACTCGGCGCCGAATTCATCGGTGAACGACGACGGTTCGTCGCTCTCGGAATCTTCCCGGCTCCCAACGGCCACGTCGGCCGCAGGATCGACCGCCCGGGAAGAGAGTTCCCAGGGAATCCATTTCCAATACCAGGCCATCGCGGCGGTGGCGGAGATCAACACGACGAATGAAATGGAAAACGGCGTGACGGTGCGGCGACGGGAATTTCTGCGCATTTCGGTTCTTCCTTGAACGAAACGATGGGTCTAGATTACGGGGACGAAAATGTAGCAAAAAAGCAAGATCAGGGCTACGCGAATTTCAAAAACGCCGTTTTTCTCGCCGAAAACGCAAAAAAGTTCTGGCCTTTGCTGCCGATATGGTTAGAATGAAACTTGGTCGATAAACACATCGGCAACGAAAATCACGTCGACGACGGCAGCATAACTTCACAGGGAATCACAGGCGATTCCCTCACCAAGCACCCGCGGGGGTGAGGTGAATCGCCTATCGGACACGGGTTTACTAGCCCGAAGCGCAAGCGAGGGTCTTCTCTTGGGTGCTAGCGCTCCGCGTTGCGTCGCGGCTAAACGAAGAATTGTCATTCGGCAGCGTTCCGCAGGAACGCGACGAGGTCTCGCACTTCCTGCACCGTCAGCCGGTCGATCAGCTTCTCCGGCATCACCGAGACTTTTTGCGGCGTGCGCTCGACGACGTCGATCGTTTCGAGTTCCATCAGCTTTCCCTCGGCGTCACCCAGGACCGTTTTGCCTTCGTTTTCGTGCACGATCATGCCGGTGTGTACCCGGCCGTCTTTGTCGACCATCGTCCACGTCGTGAACTGCGGGGCGACTTCCTGACTCGGCGTGAGCAGCGACGCGATGATTTTCTCCGCCGTCACGTTGCGGCCGAAGTTTGTGAGATCAGGCCCGATCTTGCCGCCGCGGCCGTCGTACGTGTGACACTTGAAACACCCGGCGGAGTGGGCGTGAAAGAAGACCCGCCGGCCGCGCTCAGCGTCGCCTCCCTTGGCGATTTCAGCCAGCCATTCGTTCTCGTCCTGCGGCCGACGCTCGGCGATCGCTTGCGTGACGGCCGGCTCCATGCCGTATTTGCTTCCGAGCAGCGAAAACTGCAACTGCTCGGCGAGATCGAGTTCTTCGCTCGTCGTGGGGACATCGAGCGGCGCGAGGCGCGAGAGCATCAGGTCGAGCGTGGCGTCGTTCGCCGCCACGCCGCGCAGCGAGCGTAACGCCTCGATGTAGAGGTCGGTCCCGTATTGAGCCGGCGAGCCGTAGGTGAGATCGGCGAGTGTTTCGAGCGAAGGCTGATCGAGCGCCGTCGCCGAGGCTGCCAGTCCGACCGTGGCGTCGATGCGATCGGCGAGCGGTTGTTGATCGTCCTTGACGAGCGACCGCAAGAGTTCGGCGGCTTGCGGAACAGGCGAAGCATTCAGCGTGCGGATCGTCTCCCGCTTGAGAGCCGGGTCTTCGGTCGTCAGCAGGTTGGCAAGCAGTTCACCATCGAGAGCCGGGTCGGTCGGCGGGACAAGCTTGAGCGCCAGCGCCCGCACCGCGGCGGGGCGGGCATCATCCTGCACGATCGGCAGCACGTATTTGCCCGGCGGGGTGCTGTCGAATTCCTGCGGCGGTACGCCGTCGAGCATTTCGAGCGCCGCCAGCGTCGCGAGAAACAGATCGGCGGTGATGGTGGGGTCGTGGAGGAGGTTCTCGACCTGAGGGCGGAAACCGACGAGGTGTTCTTCGGCGACCCATTGGACGGCGGCGCGACGGACGAGAGGGGAGGGGTCGGAGAGAGCGGCCTTCAATGGTTCTTGATCGCGAGGATCACGGCGACGAGTCGATAGGTAAAACGCTAGTCGCGCACGCGGGAATTCTACTCCACGCATGAAATGTCTCGCAGTCGCCCATTTAAGCACGTAGGACTGCGACATACCATCAATCATTTCGCGATACAAGAACGGGTCCGCGTTCTCAATCGCTTTCCAAAACGATGCTTGGTCAGGCGTCTGTATTTCCTCATCCGACAGCACATAAAGAATGCTCTCGATTAGACGAGAACCGATCACACGAAACAGGTAGACCGACGCCAAACGATAATGTGGAAGCAGCTCTTCACTGGTGTCGGCCAGTTCGCCAGACGAGCCAAAGAACAATGCGATGGCGGGGACGCTGACAAGCGCGGTGTCGTTCATTGAAGAAAGTTGCGGCGTATCGCTGACCAATACACTTGAATACGGTTCGATGAGTTCCGGCATCGTCGAATGCGGGTCAGCTGAATTCATCGAATTAACCACCGTCAAATCAAACGCATCCATTTCGATATCGCGCGGAACCAGCGCAATCGCATAGATCACTTCCAGCGAAGCGCGAAGCGATGTTTGCAGATACGTTCTCGTCAATCGTTCACGCCCTTCAGGCGTCGTCGAAAGAGCTTTCGCCGCAGTTCGTCGCACATCCAACCGCGGCGATTCCAATAGCTCGTTCAATTGTTCCATCGGCGTTTTCGCGTCGATTGTCGCAACGTGGATAACTTCCTCTTCCCGCTCCTCCTTCGCACTCACCCGCCACACGCGCCCTTTCCCATGCAGCTTGTAATCCCTCAGCACCCAGTCGCTAAAATACAAACTCCCATCCGGAGCGCACGCAATCCCCACCGGGCGAAAATTCTCGTCCCCCTGTACGATCGGCTCGGCGATGGATTCGAACGACGCTCCCTTCGGCTTCAACCGATACCGGTCGATGCGGTGGTCGCCCCAACTAGTGACGATCAGGTTGCCGATGTAATCCTCCGGCAGGCCGTCGGATTCGTACGCGAGGATGCCCGAGGGGGCTTCGCCGGTGCCGGCAACCATCGGCAGCGTGCCGGGGATTTCGCCGTTCCAGCTTGTGAACGGATGCAGCCCCTTGCGGCCGAGGCGGAAGCGGTAGCCGTAATCGCCGTCGGGGATGATGTGCAGCAACCGGCAGGGGGGCCGGCTGTCGGCGTCGTTGTCGACGGTGAAGAGCCGGCCGAAGGCGTCGACGCAACTCGCATGAGGATTCCAGAACCCGGTCGCCCACTGCTTGAGCTGCGAGCCGTCGGGTTGGCAGCGGTACATATTCCCCCCCTCGCCGCCGCCGGAAAGCGTGACGCCGTCCGACCCGATGATCTTGTAATCGGCCCCGAGATTCTCGCCGAACCCGAAGTACATCCAGCCGAGGGCGTCGAAAGCAATGCCGGCGAGTCCGTTGTGCGGATAGTTGCCTTTCGTTTCGAGATGGACGATGCGTTCGCGCGCGTCGCATTTGAGATCGCCGTCGGTGTCGGTGAGCAGGAGAATCTCATTTCGCATAGCGACAAACAAGGCGAGCGGGGGGCGTAAGCTCCCTGTCTTCTCTTCGTTTTCTTTCTTTTTTGTTAAAGACGAAGGCACAGGGAGCTTACGCTCCCCGCTCGCCTCTAACCAGACAGGGCGAACGACGACGCTCATCGTGAATTTGAGGTCGTCCGCGAACATTGTGATTTCATCACGAGTCGCGCGGCCGTCGTTGTTCTTGTCGTGCATCACGAGAATGCGATCGCTGAGATGCCGATTGTATCCCTCAGGCGGAAAATGCGTGTTCGACTCGATGACCCACACCCGGCCGAGATGATCGACGTCGATCCCCGTCGGCGTGGCGAGGTCGGGATGCTCGACGAAGAGTTCGATCTTCAGCCGTTCGTCGAGCACCTTGGGATGCGACACCGGTTCGGCTTGATCGGCACGGACGGCGTGACTGAATGCGAACAGCATCAAGGCGACTAACGTCGTTCGCAGAAATGGCATCGGTTGACCTCGTGGAATAGGGGTTCGTCGAATGAGATGGCGTTACCATATTGTAGTTCAAACGATGTGTCGTCATCTACACATGGCTGCGAAGCGGAGCTTGGGAACGAGGCGCTGGGGGTCACATCTCGTCCTGCGAGATGATCGGTTTCTGCGGCGGGATGATGTGAGTTTCGAGGCGATCGAGCAAGGTCTGCGGGCGTTCTTCGACGACGAAGAGTTCCCGCTGTGAGCGTTTGATGAAACCTTCCTGCACGGCGTGATCGATCATTCTTATCAGCGGGTCGAAGTAGCCGGTGATGTTTAACAGGCCGATGGTTTTGCGGTGCAGGCCGAGTTGATTCCAGGTGATCGCTTCGAAGAGTTCTTCGAACGTGCCGTAGCCCCCGGGGAGCGCGATGAAGGCGTCGGCGAGTTCGGCCATCAGGGCTTTGCGGTCGTGCATCGTGCGGACGACCCGCATATCGGCGACGCTGGGATGGATGAGTTCTTTGGTCGCGAGGGCGTCGGGGATGACGCCGATGACCTCGCCGTGGTTTGCGAGCAGAGCATCGGCGACGACCCCCATCAGCCCGATGCTGCCGCCGCCGTAGACGAGGCCGTAGTTTTTGCGGGCCATCAGCGTGCCGAGTTCGCGGGCGGCGTTACGGTAGACGTTGTCTTTGCCGATCTGCGAGCCGCAGTAGATGCAGATGCGTTTCATGGTTTCGGTTGGAGTACAGGCTTTAGCCTGCTCCCTTTTTTGCGGACGTAAGAACGTGTTTGACGTATCGTATGGGATATGATTGCAAGGATCAAAGACGAACCCCCCGTCATTGACGGGGGGCTAAAAGAGTGGATGGCATAAAACGTGTGATTACGTTTGCTGATGCGCAAAAAGTTTTACCGGGGCATACCGTTCGCCGAGGACTTGAACGGAATCGACGCCGAGCCATTCGTCGAGGACGGTGGCATAAATGCTGCGGAAGTCGGTGTGGTGTTTGAGGTCGCCGTCGTCGAGATCGGTGAGCGACGGGTGTGCGCCGATCACACCGGGAATGATCGGCTCGCCGACGAAGAACATCTGCGACGCCGCACCGTGGTCGGTGCCGAGCGAACCGTTTTCTTTCACGCGGCGGCCGAATTCGGAAAACGTTATCGTGACGACTCGTTTTTCGTGGCCGTGGTGTTTGACGTCTTGCTGAAACGCCTCGACCGCGCCGGAGAGTGTCGACATCAAGCCGTCGTGCAGCGGCAACTGAGCGGCGTGCGTGTCGAAGCCGTCGAGCGACGTGTAGAAGATGCGTTCGGAGATGCCGCCGTTGATGAGTTGGGCGATCAACTTCAATCGCTGTCCCAGTTCGGTTTCGGGATAAGCGACCGGCGTCTGATAGTTTTGCGTCGCTTCGCGGATGCGTTCCGAGGCGCGGTACGTTTCGAGCGCCGATGCCTGCACGAGTTTGTTCAAGCGGCTCGTTGATTTGGAATTTCGGCTGGCGAATTGTTGAATCAGTTCGCGCTTGCGGGCGTCGTCTTTCTCACCCGCGGCGACGCGAAGCTGAAAATCGTCGAGATTGCGGATCGTCGGCGGGTGTCCCGTCGCCCCGTATAACGCCAAGGGCGCTTGAGCGTCGCCGATGAACAGCGACGCTCCGGAGGCACTCACGAGCGGCGACGTGCGGCCGAGCCAGCCGTAGGTCTGTTCTTTTTCGCGGCCGGCTTTATGCCAGATGTCCATCGAAGAGAAGTGCGAGCGGTTCGGTTGCGGATAGCCGACCCCCTGCACGATCGAGAGCTGCGAATTTTCGAGCAGTTTGCCGAAGCCGGTGAGGGCGGGATGCAGGCCAAGCTGGTCGTTGACCGAGACGAGCTTGTCTTTGGATTGCTTGAGGACCGGCCGGGCGGCGGCGTAGGCCGGGTCGGCGAAGGGGATCACCGTGTTTAATCCGTCGTTCCCGCCGCTGAGTTGAATGACGACGAGAATGGTGTCTTTGGCTCCGGGCTGATCGGCTTGGGGAGCCGCCCACGCGGCCCGTTGGAACACGGAAGGCATCGCCGCCGCACACCCCCACGCCGTCGTTCCCATCAGAAAATCGCGTCGAGAGAAATTCATGGCCATGCTCCTTGATTGGCGGCTTCGGGTTCCCTTGAATCAACTTAGCTGATACTCCGGCATCGTCATCGCCAGATGCGCGGCTTTGCGGGCGAGTTGGGCTTCGCGCGCCGAGTCGGATTGAAACGTGGTCTTGAGTTTCAGCCGTTCTTCCTGAAGATAGCGGGTCATTTCTGCAAGGATATCGGCATCGTGCTGCTGCAGGAAGAGATCGAGGAAAAACTTCGCCGTCGCTTCGTCCCCTTCGACGTTGTATTTTTCGGTCAAGCGTTCGGGGGCGATCGACGGGGTGTTGCTGGTGATGGCGAACGCCATGTTTTGGCGCTGCAGCAGCGTGGTCGAATTGAGCCATAGATAACCGCCGTCCCAGCCTTTGACGCTTGGCGGGAAATAGAGGTTTTGTCCCAGCGTCTGACACGCCTCGGCCATCTGCACGAGCGACGTCGTTCCTTCGAGCGACTTGACCGAGCCGACGAGAAAATCGACGGGGCTTTTGACTTTCTGCCCGATCGCGAGCGGCGAATAGAACATCCAACTGCGGACCATCCGGCCGACGAGCCAGGCGATATCGTAATTGCGTTGACGGAATTCGTCGACGAGCGGAGCGATCATCTCGTCGGCCGGCTCAAGGGAATCGCTGATGAGTTCGCGAAATAATTTGCGGACGATGAATTTCGGGCACGCCGCTTGAGCCAGCGCGATGCGGACGACGTCCCCCGCCGTCCAGCGGCCGGTTTCACCCAACACGGTTTTCGAGCCGTTGTCGTGCAGTGCGGATTGAAAGACGGCCTCGTCTTTGTCGACGCTCCAGCCTGTCAATGCGCGGGCGGCTTCCTGAATGTCGGCTTCGGTGTAATTGCCGACGCCGAGGCTGAAGAGTTCGAAAATCTCGCGGGCGTAGTTTTCGTTCGGTTTCCCTTTTTGATTGGTGTTGCCGTCGAGCCAGAGGATCATCGCGGGATCGAACGTCATCTTCTGCAGGAGGTCGTCGAAGCTGCCGAGGGCGTGCCTGCGGAGCGAATCTTGCTGCCGCTGCATCAATCGTAAGCTGCGGACTTTGGCGTTCGAGGTCGCGAAATGGTTATGCCAGAACAACGTCATCCGTTCGAGCAGGGGCTGCGGCGAATGCAACATGCGGTACAGCCAGACCGCCTGCAATTCTCGCGGGTTGCCGCTGTCGAGAGCCATCGTCGTCATTTCGCGGGCGTCGCGTTCGAACGCGATCACGGCTTCGTCGCCGCCGTCGCGCGAGGCGTTCACGATCTGGCGGGCGAGCGTATCGGGATCGAGCGACAGTCCCGCTTGCATCTCGGCGTACGAGGCCCCGAACGACGTGCGGCGATACAGATGCGCCACCTTCACGGCGTCCCACGGATCGGACGAATTTGGGACGTACGGCTGCCATAACAACTCGGGCGGAATCTGCAGGTATTCCTGCAACCCCTCGTTTTGTGCGGCAGAGGGAGTTTGTGTGTCGGCCATGGAGCGGGTGACTCCTCATTCAGATGCGCGGGTCGCATGTTCGATGTGCAGTTGATATTCAAAACCTGCGGCGGACCGCGTGGCTGTGGTGGTCACCGTGCCGATCGATTTTAAGGCCTGGCTGAAGAGATCCAATTCCGATTCGGCGGCGACTTTCGATAGACCTTGCCCGATGAGCAGGCGGTAAACGATTTGCTTGCGGAGTTCCTGCAACACGTGTTCGACTTCCGCGGTGGAGAGGAATTGCATTTCCGTCGTCCCCGCGGCGGGAGCGGCGAGGGATGCCGCACTCGATTCGTTGTCGAGTTCGTCGATCAGCCGTTTGGCGAGGTCGACTGAAGAACCCCACAGAAAATGGCCGTGAGAAATCGCAAACGTCGGGCTGAAATGAAAGCGAAAGCGATTCCCTTTCGAGACGGCTTGCTCGTCGTCGGCGAACAGCAGGCTGTTGAGATCGACGTCGCGGTATTTGTCCGACTTCGTGACCATCTGCGTCTGTGAGAACATGGCGATCAAATTCAGCGTTTTCAACAGCGGAATAAAGTGCCGGCGAAAGCCGTCTTCGTCCTGCAGGCGAATCACGATCGCGCCGGCCGGAAACTGCTCGTCGAGTTCCACCTGATAGGGCGAACTGTATTGCCGGGCGATGACGGAGCGAAACTGCGGGCCGAGCGTCGAGAGGAGTTCGCTGAGCGGGACGGTCACGCCGAATTGCGAGAACTGAGTTTTCGTCAATTCGTCGCCGTCGTCCACTCTTTTGAGGACTTCGGGAGTGACCGCGTGCGATCGATTGTTCCACAGCGACCGATAGTCGCGATACCAACTCGAGGAATAAATCGTTCCTTCCGGTTTGAGCAGCGGTGCAAGGCTGGGGGCGTCGACCGGGGCAAAATACCCTTCCAGCCCGGCGGTTTCTTGAAATGGTGCGCCGGTCGCGGCGGAGCTATATGGGAGGTCGACGTCGATATCGAGCGAAGCAGTCGTTGTGCGGAGCGAGACGTCGAGACTGTCGCAGCGCCTTACGGCGTCCAGCCAGCCGCCGAGCAAACCAACCAGATTCGCATCGCTCGCGGGCCAGGCCAACGGCATTTGCAGATTCGGCGCGCTGCGAATTTTGTCGCCGCTCAGCTTGAACTGCACGATTGGCGGATCGTCCGCTTCTGCTGCCGTTGCGCTCTCGGACGCCGCGGCCGACGTTTGCCGTTCGCGGCAACGGTCGATGAGTTCGTGCAGCCCCTCCTCGCGATTCGACATGAGCAGCAGTTTGCCGACGACGGCGTAACGGGCTTCGCCCAACTCGCGATACGAAACGTCGCCGTAGGTTTTGGAGGGAAGGGTCTGTCCCGCCAACTGGGGCGCCACGCGGCCGAGCAGCCATGCCTCGAGTTGCGGGATAAACTTCGCGAGGACTGCGTCATTCTGCGCCGCGACGGCGACGTCGATGCGCGGGGGATCGTCGCCCGAGACGCCGATAAACACGCCCCCCGCCGTCAACTGCCGCAAACCGTCCGACCAGGTTTCGCCCGTGGATTGAGTAACCAGTTCCATCAATTCGCGATACAGGTCGGTTTGATCGGAGTTGATCGCCGCCTGAATTTGCTGACTCTGCAGTGCGGTGGCATAGAGTTGCCGGACCATCGCATTTTCGGCGAGCCGCCAGGGCTGTCGCAGTGAGACGGTCAACCAGCTTTGAGGGGAGACGAACGACTCGGCCGACGCCGAATTGTCGCCGGCCTCCGCAGCGCGGCAAACTGATGCGAATTGATAGACTGCGGCGAATGTCACACACAGGCCGAGCACAAGGCGGCGGTATCCGGCACCGGCGGGTTGTTGAGTTTTTCGCATGATCATGGCCGTTCACCGAGTGGAATTCCGAAGTCGTCAAAGATCAAGGTGTCTGTTCGGAGGAATAAAGTAATAAAGCAGGAAGAGATGTTGTTTGCTTTTGTCTGACTCATCACTTCTTCAAAGTGCCCTCACCCGGCCGCTCGCGGCCGACCTCTCCCGGAGTGAGAGGTGTGGATGAACCCTCGTCATCCTTCATCCCTATCCTTTTCTTCACCCCCCTGTCAGTACCTCGCCGCCGCGGCTCGCGGTTTCAATTGTTGTGTTCATCGAGAAAAAATGCCGCAAAAGGCCGCCGTCTCTGTTTCTCCGGGGTTCGTCGCCGTCGAGTTCGGGAAAGACGTTTTGGTCGAATCGTTGAATTTCCGCCGGGGTAGGGGGTGAACCCTTTGACGATTCGACCCCCCGACCTGCTATAATTCATCATATCTCAATTTCCGTAAGGCGTTGGTCGCGCAGCCTCCGCAAATCTGGGATAGGTTTGCCCGAACCGTCATTTTCTCCCTTCGATGATTATAAAAGAAGAATTCGCCATGCGATCCCCAATTTGGAAAATTTTCACGATGGGAGCCTTTGTTTTTTCGGCCCTTCTCGTCACCTCGTGGACGACGGCTCAGGAAAACAAAGAGAACGCGACCCCCTCCGTCGGCGATTCGAGCGACGCATCGGCCGAGTCGGCCGACATCGCCGTCCCCCCGTCGAGCGTCGATCCGGCGCTCCTCAAAGAACTGCTCGAACGGCTCGCCAACGTCGAAGGAGAACTGCGCAAGCTGAAAGGCGAAAAATCGCAAACGGCTAAAAACGGCAAGGAAAACGAAAAACCGTCGATTTACGCGCTGCTCGAAACGCCGTACATCGGTTCGACCGATTACGATCCGACCGATTCGGCTCGCTTTTTCGCGGTGAAGGTCGTGTATATCAATCTCGGAGCCGACCCGATCACGATGAACCGCAACGATATCGAACTCGACGTCGACGGAACCGCGCACAAGATCGGCGAACTCGCTCCCGCCATGCGATATCACTCCTTTCAGGCGAATAACCAACAATTTCAGTTACATAATCTGGGCACGCCCGAAAAATGGACCGTCCCGCCAGGGGGGACCACCTCCGCGTGGATGCTCTTCACCGATTTGCCGCAGGGAAGCAACATCCTTCCGATGCTGCTCAAGACCCGCTTCGGAGAAAACGTCTTCGAAGTCGACGTCAATCAATTCGCATTGGGAGCGCTGCAGTTGACGGTCGAACGGATCGGGCCGCAAAAAAGTCTGGCGTTTCTCACCGTCGGCGGGTCGCTCGATACCGTCAACATCGGCTCGTTGATCGCCGAACTGGAACGTCTGGCGGCGAATCGCGTCGCCCGTGCCGTCATCGCCTTTAGCGAAAGTGCGCCGGCGATCGACAATCAGCTTTTTTACTGGCTGCAATACTCGGTGGCACAGGCGGGGCGGGCGAACAATAACGCCGATCCGCGATTCCCGTCGTTGCCGACCTCGATGCGGGAGATTCATCTCTGTCAATTGCCGGCCGATTCGCGGGGGATGGCCGATCAATATCAAAGCGATCCGCAAACGCGGATTCACGAAACCGCGAGCGACGCGGTGAGTGCGGCACTGCGGTCCGCCTACGAAGTTTTGCCGCGCGATCAACTGATTCGCGAAATCGAAGGAGGGCATCCGTTGACGCGGGCGGCGGCGTTGGCCAACGGCGGCGGCCGGCTTTCGAGCGACGAACTCCCCATGATCCTCAAATACGCCGACGATAACGACGTGAACATGCAGACGGCGGCACTGACGGCGCTGCGTCATTTCGGAGAACCCGAAGCCGTCGAGAAACTGCTGCATTACGTCCGCAAGAATTCGGAGCCGCTCTCGTTCGTGGCGATCGACAGTCTCGCCGATTCGCGGTTCGCCGCCGCTCATCAGGCGCTGCTCGACGTCCTGAAAGCCGAGCCGCCGACGTCGAAGAAAACGATCGTCGAAGTTCTGGCGGAACATCCCCGCCCGATCTGGTCCGACACGATTTTCGAATTTGCGAGCGAGCCTCCCGCCGAATACACCGCCGCCGCGCTATTGGCCTTAACGCGGATCGGGCATCCGAACTTATTCGACGTGCTCGTGGACAAACTGGAGAAGGGAAATCCCCAGCTCCAAGAAGTCGTGCTCGGCATTCTGATCGAAAAAGGGGACGCCGACAGCGAAAAGCTGGCCCTCGATTTCACGCTCGAATACCTCGGCGAAAAGCCGCCGACGCCGCAGATGTTTTCGCTGCTCAATCGGACGAAAGACCGCCGCGCGCTCCCTTTGCTGATCAAACACTTCGATCAAGTTCCCGAACAGCGTTCGGCCATGATCGGCATCATCGCCGTCATCGCCGACGAACAGGCGATCGGCTTTCTCGTCGCGCGTTATCCGCAGTTGCCGCCGCACGATCAGTCGGCGATTCTGAGTGCGTTGCGGCAGGTTCAATCGCCGCATTTCATAAAACTCGCCGGAGAGGCGCTGTATTCTTCGGATCCGTCGCTGGTAGGGACGGCGTGTCAGGGGTTGCAGGCCGATGCGAGTCCCGATGCGGTCAAACTGCTGATCGAGGCGTTCCAGAAATCCCCGAACAGCAATACCTGGTCGTACACCGCCGATGCGTTGTCGAATATGGCTCCTCCCGAAGCGAGCGCCGTTCTCAAAGAGGTCCGGCGCTCGTCCAACGACAAATCGAAGCGGATGATCGCCCATCAGGCGCTTAAGCGAATCGATCAGCGGTCGCCCGGCTATCAGTACATCTATCAGGCGCAACAACAGGTCCGCGAAGAAAAGTGGGACGAAGCGCAGACGTTCTACGATCTCGCGCTCAAACTCGATCCCAAGCTCGCCGACGCATTTGCCGGCCGAGGCCACGTGCGGTTGCAACAACAGAAACAGGACGAAGCGCTCGCCGATTTTCAAAAGGCGATGGAAATCGACGATTACAACTCGCAGGCCGTGACGGGCCTGTCGGTGATTCTGGTGCAAAAAGGAAAGATCGAAGAAGGCATCAAAACGATCGAAAACGAACGCGCCAAATTCGACGGCGACGCCCTGTACGCTTACAACTCGGCGTGCGTTTACGGCCGGGCGATCGAATATCTCAAAAAGCAGGAGTCCGACGCCGAGCGCGACAAGAAGATCGGCGAGTTCGAACAGATCGCCATCGAACAGCTACGAACCTCGCTGCAGCAAGGCTTCGGCGACCTGGAATGGATGAAAAAAGATCCCGACTTGAACTCGCTGCACGATCTTCCGGCTTTCGAAAAGGTCTCCGACGGGTTGTCCGTGGACGAACTCGGCGACGGATAATCGTCTCTTAAAAAAACGATCCAGGAAAACGCCGTGGTCTATCTCAATCGCATTTACACGCGTACCGGTGACGACGGCGAAACGTCGCTGGGGGACGGCACGCGCGTGCGGAAGACGCATCATCGCATCGCCGCGTTTGGCACGGTGGACGAGCTAAACGCGGTACTGGGCGTGGCGTTGGTCGCGCCGCTCGACGAAGTGACGTCCCGGCGCGCGACCATGATTCAGAACGATCTGTTCGACGTCGGCGCCGATTTGTGCGTCCCCGAAAAACAGGTGAGCCCATCGGCCGACGTCGATGCGCCGGCGGAGGTCGCGGGCGAAACATCGACCGCCTCGGCGCCGCTGCGCGTGACGGCCGGCCAGGTTCTGGCGCTCGAACAATGGATCGACGAAGCGACCGCCCGGCTCGAACCGCTGCGGAGTTTCGTGCTGCCGGGAGGAACCGCCGCCGCGGCTCATTTGCATCATGCCCGCACGGTCTGCCGCCGCGCGGAAATCGCCGTGCTGGCGCTCGCCGCCGCCGAGCCGATCAACCCGCAGGTCGCGATTTATCTCAATCGGCTTTCCGATCTGTTGTTCGTCTGGTCGCGTCTGGCGAACGACGAAGGCCGGCAAGACGTGTTGTGGATCCCCGGAAAGAACCGCGCCGCACATTCCTGAAGCGGAATCGACACCATCATGCCGCGGTACGTCGTACTGACTCACGATCACCCCGCGCTGCATTGGGATCTGATGCTCGAATGTGGAGACGTCTTGCGTACCTGGCGACTGAATACGCCCCCCGTGGAAGGCGAAATTGTTCTTGCCGAAGCAATTCCCGACCATCGGCGGATGTATCTCGACTATGAAGGCCCCGTCAGCCACAATCGCGGTACTGTCTCGCGTTGGGATTGTGGATCGTATGAAGGAGACGTCGACGATGACAATCGCATCGAGATCGACGTCCGCGGTGAAAAACTAAGCGGCAGGCTCTCGCTGAATCGACGAGATGCTGCTAACGTGTGGGAATTGGAATATACCGTCTCGTCGAACGCATAATGCGATTCATCAAAGGATTCCCATCGTGGCCGAACCGAGCGACGCTATCCGTTACCTGATTTTCGACGTGGAAGCCGTTGCCGATGGGGAACTCATTTCGCGGGTCCGGTATCCCAAAGATGCACTCGCGCCCGCCGATGCCATTCAAAAATTCCGCGGCGAACTCATGGAGGAAAAAGGGAACGACGTCCTGCCCTTCACCTTCATGCTGCCGATCTCCGTCGCCGTCGCGAAAGTCGATGCGCAGTATCGGCTGTGCGATCTGACGGTGCTCGACGAACCGCAGTTCCGTCCGCACGAAATCGTCCGGCGGTTCTGGCAGGGCTGGACGCATTACCGTCAGCCGACGTTCGTCACCTTCAACGGACGCGGTTACGATTTGCCCGTGCTCGAACTCGCGGCGTTTCGTTACGGAATCAATCTGGCGAAATGGTTCGCCGTCGACGGCCGCAGTTACGATCAGCCGCGCAACCGTTACAACATCGAAGCCCACGTCGACCTGATGGATCTGATCTCGAATTTCGGAGCGACTCGCGTCGCCGGCGGACTCAATCTGCTCGCCAATCTGATCGGCAAACCCGGCAAGACCGGCGTCGACGGCTCACAGGTTCAGGACATGTACGACGCCGGCAAGACGGCCGAGATCAACGATTATTGCCGCTGCGACGTGCTCGACACGTATTTCGTGTTTCTCCGCAGCCGGGTGCTGCTGGGCAAGTTGTCGCTCGAAGAGGAACACCTCATCGTGCTCGATACGAAAAGCTGGCTGGAGAAACAGGCCGAATCGCATCCGGTCTACCAGGACTATCTCAGCCATTGGGGAGACTGGTCGCCGCCGGCGTGATGGAGAAGTCGGCGGCCGCGGCGCTATCCCTTCCCGTGCAAGACTGTTTTCGGTAATAATGGCACGCATCGGATCGTCACCATGCCGTCACGAAGGCGTCATCCCACTGCGATATCGTCAGCACGGTCTCCGATTTTCTTCATCGCGGCACGTCGCCGCGGCTTCTCTCGACGAAAATTCCGCGACACGTTTCTTCTGCGTGCCGGACCGCGAGGTTCTACGCGAGCGGAGCGGCATTCCTTTTCATCGTTTCATTCATCTCGTGACGGCACGCAACATCTCGGTCCTCCGGCGATCACTGACGCGGCGGTTTTATGCATTCCCTTTCGAATCCTTACGAGCGGCTCAATCATCGACTGAAAGCCGACGAGAGCCTGAAGGTGGTTCTCAACACGATCGTCGACGGCGTGATCATCGCCGACGAACGGGGAGAGATCTTTTCCGCCAACCCGGCCGCCGAGCGGATGTTCGGATACCAGATGCACGAATTGATCGGCGCCAATATCTCGCGTCTCATGCCGTCACCGCATCGCGACGATCATGACCGGTATCTCAAGGACTACCTTGCCGGGAAGCAGGCGCGGATCATCGGCATCGGCCGCCGCGTCGAAGGGGTTAAAAGCGACGGCACGCTCGTTCCCATCGATCTCTCGATCAGCGAAGTCGTACTGGGCGCCGAGCGGATGTTCGTCGGCGTCCTGCGCGACATGACCGACCGCCAGCGGGCCGAAGAAACCTTTCAGCGCGAACACGCCTTTCTCGAAAGTCTGTTCGAAGCGGCCCACGCGATCATCCTCGTGCTCGACCCCGCGGGGAAAATCGTCCGCTTCAACCGTTTCATGGAAGAGATGACCGGCTTTAACCTCGACGAGGTCCGCGGGCGCGACTGGTTTACCACGTTTCTGCCCGAGCGCGATCGCGGGCGCGTACAACAAGTGTTCGATCGCTGCTCCAAAGGGGAGCCGGTTAAGGGAACTATCAATTCCATCGTGACCCGCACCGGGCAGAAACGCATCATCGCCTGGTCGGCTCGCCTCCTGAAGGATGCCGACGGTCATGTCACCGGCGTGCTCTCGATCGGCAACGATATCACCGAACTGCACAACGCCGAGCAACGGCTGTTGCAGTCGGAGCGTCTGGCGGCGATCGGCCAGATGATGGCGGGTCTCGCGCACGAAAGCCGCAACTCGCTGCAGCGGGCTCACGCCTGTCTCGAGATGCTGTCGCTCGATCTGCACGACCGCCCGCAACAGCGCGATCTGACCCAAAGAGCCCAGCGGGCGCTCGACGAACTGCAGCGGCTGTACGATGAAGTCCGCAATTACGCCGCTCCGCTGAATCTCGACCGCCAAGAGTGCCGGCTTCCCGATCTCTTGAGGGAAACGTGGGAACAGCTCAAACATCATACCGGCGGCAAGCCGTTTGAATTTCGCGTTCATTGCGAACCCGAAGCCGGCTGCTGCCGCATCGACTGGCTGCGAATGCAGCAGGTGTTCCGCAATATTTTCGACAATTCGATTTTCGCCTGCTTGCAGAATACCGAGACCATCGACGGCGAAATCGAAGTCGACGCGTCCGCCGTCATCTACCTGGGAAAGCCGGGCCTTCGCGTGTCCATTCGCGATAACGGCGTAGGTCTGAATCGCGGCCAGATCCAGGGAATCTTCGAACCGTTCTTCACGACCAAGACCAAAGGGACCGGGCTGGGCATGCCGATCGCCAAGCGAATCGTCGAAGCCCACGGCGGAGAAATCTGCGTGGGGGACGCGAACCGGTCCGGCGCCGAAATTATTATTCTTCTACCGCGAGAACCAGTATGACAAACGACAAACTCAAGATCGCCGTCGCCGACGACGAACGGGATATGCGCGACTTCTTTCAGAAGATTCTGACGCATCTCGGCTATCAGGTGATCATTCAGGCGGAAAACGGCGACGAACTCGTCAGCCAATGTCGGGAAGTCACCCCCGACCTGATCATTACCGATATCGAAATGCCCGTCATGGACGGACTGACGGCGGTCAACCTCATCTGCAAAGACCGGCCGATCCCCGCGATCGTCGTCACGGCGCATCACGACGATCAACACGTCCAACGCGCGCTGCATGAGCAGATTCTCGCCTATCTCGTCAAGCCGATTAAAATGGCCGACCTGCAGCCGGCCATCCTGCTCGCCATGCAGCGGTATAAAGAATTCGAAGCGCTGCACAAACAGACGGTCGACCTGCGGCAGGCTCTCGAAGACCGCAAGCTGATCGAAAAGGCGAAAGGGATTCTCATGTCGCGCACGCAAATGAGCGAAGCCGACGCCTTTCGCCGACTGCAACAACTTTCGAACGATAAGAACGTCAAAATGGTCGAAATCGCCAAGATGATCGTCACCGCCGAGGAGGCGTTTCGGCTGGTGTGAAGTCAAGGGATGAAGGATGAGGGATGAGTCAGAAGGGCTCATACGACCCCGACGCGCAAGTTTTGAAGTTGCGTTTTTTTTCCTTCTCTCGGCCTTTCGACAGAAGGGCGTCTGGGAGAAGGTGGCCGCAGGCCGGATGAGGGTGCATTTCCGGAACGGATATCGTAAGGTGGCGATATCCCGCTGATTTTCGAAGCCGTTCGCAAGGAGATCCACCGCATGGCGTCTTCCGTCAACGTCAGAGACATGATGCTCGCTGCCTTATCGGCGATCGTACTCTCGGTCTTCAGTTCATCCGCAACCGACGCGGCATTGCGGCAGACATCGAAAAACAATCGGCCGCCCAACATCGTGCTGATACTCGCCGACGATCTCGGTTACGGCGGGCTCGGATGTTACGGCCAAGAAAAGATTCGGACGCCGCACGTCGACCGGCTCGCGGCCGGCGGCATGAAATTCACGCGGGCCTACGCCGGCAGTCATGTGTGCCAGCCGTCGCGGTGCGTGCTGATGACCGGCCTGCACACCGGCCACGCCGCGGTGCGGGCCAACGACGTCGATCAGATGCTCGAAGAGCACGACGTCACCGTCGCCGAGGTGCTGCATCGGCAAGGTTACGTCAACGGCCTGTTCGGCAAATGGGGACTCGGTTTCGAAGGGACGGCCGGCCATCCGCTCAAGCAGGGCTTCGACGAATTTTTCGGCCAACTGCTGCAAGTGCACGCGCACTTTCATTACCCGTACTGGGTCTGGCATAACGACAAACGTCACGAACTCAGCGGCAACCTCGGGCGGTCGCGCGAGCAGTACGTGCAGGATGAATGCCACGCGCGGGCGCTCGATTTTATCCGCGACCATCGCGACCAGCCGTTTTTAGCCTACGTGGCCTACACGCTGCCGCACGTCGAACTCGTGGTTCCCGAAGATTCCGAAAAACCGTATCGCGGCAAGTTTCCCAAAATCGTTATGCCCGATCCTCGGCCCGGTTACATCGGCTCGGACGACGGCCTGACCGCATATGCCGGGATGGTCTCGCGCACCGATCGGCAAGTCGGCGAAATCGTGGCTTTGCTCGATGAACTCGATCTCGCGAACGAAACGCTCGTCATTTTCACCTCCGACAACGGCGGGCAAAACGGCGGCGGCCCGAAAGCCGGCTGGACGCAGATGACCGATTACTTTTCGGCCAACGGAAACTTGCGCGGCTACAAGGGATCGTTTTACGAAGGGGGCGTTCGCGTCCCGATGATTGCATCCTGGCCCGGTCGCATTCCCGCCGGAACAGTCTCGGAAACTCCGATCGGCTTCTGGGATGTGCTGCCGACGATCGCTGACCTGGTCGGTCAAAATCTTCCGCATTTCGTCGATGGTGAATCGATTCTGCCGATACTGCTGCACGAGTACCAGCCGAATCTGCCGCGGTTTTTCTATTGGGAATATCCCGTGAAACAGGGCATCGGCCGCGCCGGTCGACTCGGGCCGTGGAAAGCCGTGCAGCCCACGCCCAACAAACCGATCGAGTTGTACAACCTCGACGTCGATGAGTCGGAGCAAAAGAACGTCGCCGCGATGCATCCGGAGATCGTCGAACAACTCGAAAAGCTCATGAGCGAAGCCCACGACCCCATTCGCGAATTCCCCGCGCAAATGATCAAACCCACGATCGACGATTTCGTGAAATAGGACATGTCGGAGGACAGGCTTCGGCCTGTTCTTATGCCCCCTCAAAGCGGTCATTAAACCGCAGGCTGAAGCCTGTACTCCTACGAAGACGCCACCATCCGCGGGAATGGCAGTGCTCTCAGTCCCCCTCCCCCGCTCCGGATAACTCGGCTACAATGCCCCGATGATGCTCGACGTCGAATACCCCGTCACTCCACAAAGCAAACGCCGGCGCTGGGGAATCCTCATTGCCCTGCTGCTCATCGGCGGCGGAAGTTTGCTTGCACTCGCCCGCGGCTGGGTGGTGCTCTCGTACAAACCGTCGCGCGAAGTGCTCTATGCCTGGGCGGGGTTGGAGCTGATGCTGTTGGTGTGGATCATTCTCATCTCACCCTTCACGCCGGCCAAGCGCGTCAAAACCGTCTGTCTGTGTTGTCTCTGCAAATCGCTGCTGTGGATGTCGGTGTACGTCGAAGGCTACTACGGCGACGGCCGGCCGATTTTTGCCTGGCGGTTTTCGAAGTTCGCCGCGGCGGATATGCCACCGGTTTCGCCGCCGGTTCGCAACGCCATCGGTCCGCAGGCTGATGATTCTGACAACAGTCGCATCGCGTTCCCCGGTTTTCGCGGCAGCGATCGTTCGGGCGTCATCCGCGGTATCACTTTGGAAACCGACTGGACCTCTCATCCTCCCGAATTGTTATGGCGGCGATCCGTCGGTGCGGGATGGTCGTCGTTCGCCGTCGCCGGCATGAACGCCGTCACACAGGAGCAACAGGGCGAAAACGAAATCGTCGTCTGTTACGATCTCTCGACCGGCGACATCCGCTGGAGGCATCGCAACGCCGCCAACTTCCGCGAAGTGACCGGCGGCGACGGTCCGCGCGCCACGCCCACGATCCACAACAACCGGGTCTTCTCGCTCGGGGCGACCGGAATATTAAACTGCCTCGACCTCGACGACGGCACGCGCCTCTGGTCGCGAAACATTCTCGATGACGCCGGCGTCGACAACCGTAACTTCGGCATGGCCGGCTCGCCGCTCGTCGTCGGTGAGCAAGTGATCGTCTCCCCCGGCGGACAAAACTCGACGCTGGTGAGCTATGACGCGGCGTCTGGAGGAAAACTCTGGCAAGGGGGTAACGCCGATGCATCGTACAGCTCGCCGCACTGGGCGCCGTTCGTCGCCGGCGAGCAGATTCTCATCTTCCATGCGTCCGGGCTCTCGGGGCACGATCCGCACACGGGTGAAATGTTATGGAATCACGAATGGATCAGCCAACCCGAAGAACGCAACAACGTCTGTCAGCCGATTCCCATCCCCGGCTCGGCCAATCAGCCCGACCGCGTGTTTCTCTCCTCCGGTTATGGCCAGGGCTGCGCATTGCTCGATATCACCAAGACAGACAATCGATGGCACGTCGCCGAAGTTTGGCATAGCCGGAACCTCAAAGCAAAATTTTCGAGTGCCGTGCTCCATGACGGCCATGTCTACGGCATGGATGAAGCGATTTTAACGTGCGTCGATCTCCAGACCGGCGAAAGAAAATGGAAGCGCGGGCGATACGGTTACGGGCAATTGATTTGCGTGGGCGACGTGCTCTTGATTCAAGCCGAACAAGGCGACGTCGTCCTCGTCGCGGCCGATCCGCAAGAATTCCGCGAACTCGGCCGGTTGCCGGCGCTGAGCGATCGCACCTGGAATCACCCGGCATTGGCGGGACCGTATTTGGTGGTCCGCAACGATCGCGACGCGGTTTGTTTTCGGCTGCCGGTGGTGGAATCTCGGAGGTCAACCCCATAAGCTAATGTGGCATCGTACTTGAAGTTTTACGCCAGGCATCGAAGAATTGATGGGGAATCATCGTCCTCTCAATTCCTTCTCTCTGAGCATCGTTCTCAAAAACCTTCACGCGGAGCATCTCCATGACCAAAACCGTTCCGTGGGTGGATGGCATCACCATCGGCAATATGCTGCGCAAGTCGGCGGAGATTCACGCCGAGCGGGAGGCCGTCGTCTTTCCCGAGGCGGCGTATCGCCTGACATATCGCCAGTTCGACGACGAAGTCGACCGCGTCGCGCGCGGCTTGGTCGCCCTCGGCATCGCGCACGGCGAACACGTCGCCGTCTGGGGGACGAACTGGCCCGAATGGCTGCTGCTGCAGTTCGCGACCGCTCGCATCGGTGCGGTGATGGTCACCGTCAACCCGGCGTATCGCACGTCGGAATTGAGTTACGTCCTCAAGCAATCCGACGCCGTCGCATTGTTCCTCATCGACAAATTTCGCAAGTCGAACTATCTGGAGATGGTCGCGGAGTGCATCGACGAACTCTCTCACGAAGAGTCCGGAATCGCTTCGCCGCACATCCCCGAGCCGCTCGATTCCGAAAAATATCCGAAGCTGCGGCGCGTCGTCGTGATGAAAGGCAAGCCGCTCGCCGGCATGCTCGGCTGGCGCGACTTTCTCGACAGGGGACGAGCGACGGCAACCGAACAACTCGCCGAGCGCGAGGCGGCGTGTCGGGCGGGCGATCCGATTAACATTCAATACACATCGGGGACGACCGGCTTCCCGAAAGGGGCGATGCTCACGCACCGCAACCTGTTGCTGAACGCCTTCTGGATCGCCGACTGCATGAAGCTCGGCGAACACGACCGCATGTGCGTCCCCGTGCCGTTCTATCATTGCTTCGGCTGCGTGCTCGGCGTATTGTGCGCCGCCATCACCGGGGCGACGCTGATGATCCCCGCCGAACATTTCGACGCCGAGGCGACGCTGCGCTGCATCGCCGCCGACGATGCCACTGTGATTTACGGCGTGCCGACGATGTTCATCGCGATGCTGAATCATCCGACGTTCGACAAGGACAAGCTCACCTCGCTGCGCACCGGCATCATGGCGGGGAGTCCCTGCCCGATCGAAATCATGAAGCGCGTCGTCAACGACATGGGAGCGAGTGAAATCACGATCGCGTATGGTCTCACCGAAGCCTCGCCGGTGATCACGCAGACGCGCACCGACGATCCGATCGAACTCCGCGTCACCACCGTCGGCCGACCTTTGCCCGATCTGCAGGTGAAGCTCGTCGATCCCGGCACCGGCGAAGTTCTCGGCGACAATCAGCAGGGGGAACTCTGCACGCTCGGCCACGGCGTGATGCTCGGCTATTACAACATGCCCGAGGCGACGGCGCTTGCCATCGACGCCGACGGCTGGCTGCATTCCGGCGATCTCGCGATCCGCCTGCCGAACGGTTACTACAAAATCACCGGCCGCATCAAGGACATGATCTGCCGCGGCGGGGAAAACATTTATCCCCGCGAGATCGAAGAGTTTCTGCTGGGCCACCCGGCGATTCAGGACGTCGCCATCGTCGGCGTCCCCGACCAGAAATACGTCGAGGACATCGCCGCGTGGATCAAACTCAAAGCCGATGCCGCGCTGACCGAAGACGAACTGCGCACGTACTGCAAAGGAAAGCTCGCGCATTTCAAGATTCCGCGTTACGTCCGCTTCGTCGACGCATTCCCGCAGACGGTGACCGGGAAGATTCAGAAATTCAAAATCCGCGACGCGATGATTAAAGACCTAGGACTAGACGACGTCGCTAAGACGAGCATGGCCTGACGTTTAGCCGCGACGCGAAGGCTTTGCGGAGCGGAGCGATTCTCTTTTAGCCCCCGGCGAGTCGCCGGGGGGTTCATTGGACGCTCATCCCCCCGGTCATTGACCGGGGGCTAAAAGACGAAGCAGAGCTTCGAAGACTTGCGTTCCCAAGCGGAGCATGGGAACGAGGGAAAAAGGCACCCTCATCCCGGCCTTCTCCCAGGGGGAGACGAAGAAAGAAAAAATGCACCAGATCGGCAAGTTCCAACTCACCACCATCTCCGGCGGGCGGTTCGTTATTGACGGCGGGACGATGTTTGGTGTGGTCCCCAAAACGATGTGGAGCAAAGTCTTTCCCGCCGACCAGCAGAATAATATCCTGCAGGAAACCAACTGCGTCCTCGTGCAGACCGGCGAGCGGAATATTCTTATCGATACCGGATACGGCTCGAAACTCTCGCCGAAACTGCGCGAGATTTTCGCCGTCGAAGAGGGCGATCCGCTGCTGCGAAATCTGCAAGCGTTCGGACTGGCAGCGGACGACATCGATCTCGTGATTTTCTCGCATCTGCATTTCGATCACGCCGGCGGCGCGACCTTTATTGATGCCGACGGATTACTGGCACCAACGTTTCCCAACGCCCGCTACATTGCACAACGGCGGGAATGGATGACCGCCACCGCCAATTTGCCCGAACTTCGCGGGGCGTATCCCCAGGACAACCTGCTGCCGCTTGCCGAGCACGAGGTGCTGGATTTTATCGACGGTGACGTCGAGATCGTGCCCGGTATTCGTTCGCTCGTCACGGGAGGGCACACCAATGCGCACATGGCGATCGTCATCGACGGCGGCGAGACGGGAGCCGTCTATCTCGGCGATCTCTGTCCGACGTCGCGGCATCTGCCGAGCTTATGGGGGATCGCGTACGACGTCGACTTGCTGCAACTCCGCAGAAAGAAGCCGGAAGTGCTGGGGATGGTCGCCGACCGCGGCTGGTTCGCCCTCTGGGACCACGATCCGGATCACGCCGCGGGGAAAATCATTCGTGATAATCGCCGGGATTTTGTGTTGAGCGATGGAGTGAAGGCGTTGTGATGAAGAAGAGTGGGATAGGGAGAGGGGGGATGAAGGCCGCGACATGACACGAGCTTTGTCGTTTACCCTTTCATGGCACGCGGTCGGAATCGACAACGGGTAAGAAGAGATCCTGTCGAAACCTGGCCGAGTATGAAGTTCGGCATTTCCATGAGGCGAGCATAAACTCAGTTGTTTCGTGACGCTCGTAAACGACGTCAACAGCCTTATCGGGCACGATGGGACTCTTATACGAGATGACCTTGTAACGCCCATTGCCGTACTCGAGCAGCGATATGTGAGAGAACTTGAGTAAAGCTTCCGTTTGACGTTGGGTCATCTCTTCGTCCAAAATCGCAGCCAATATTTTCTGGTCTTCGGCATCCGGACGTGGGGGCTTAATCGTAACGAGCTGACGCTCGTCGTCTGAAATGCGAATCGTCGGCGTGTAAAGGTGCGTGTTGCCTGTTGGAGCCGAACCTTCAGTTGGAATCGACTCGCGGTCTTTCGTTGAAAGACGATCCCGCGATTCGTTATGCCAATCAACGCATACGATGACGACGGCGCTCAACAATGGAACCACCATAATCATCCACTGTGCCGTTTTATACATGACAGCCTCCTCACATCACCCTCACCAGAACTTCCACCAGCTCTTGTTATCCTGCGAATCGGCCATCTCGTGCTGCGGAGCGGATTGGCCGCCCGTCGAGATCACCTTTTGCTCGGGGAGCAGGACGCAGCTCAGCGAGCCGCCGTTGCCGCCGGTGGTGTCGAGCAGGATGCGCTGCTGGCCGAAGATCACGCGGGGGACTTGCACGTGTCCCGAGACGACCGTCACCGGACAGTCGGGCGGATTCGCACCCCTCACGTATTCTTTCGAGCAGAGCCATTGCGGGCGATTGAGCGTGGTGTCGCGCTGACGCAGAATGCGAAGTTGCAATTGAAAAGGGGACGCGCCGTCCAGCCCCGCGTGCACGAACAAATAATGCGGATGCTCGACGCACCACGGCATCTGCGCGAGCAAGTCGCGATGCTCCGCCGGCATGTTGTCGTGCAATTCCTGAAAGTTGCCGACCTCGGCGCCGTACGAATGAAACGTCGACTCGGCATCGTAATGATCGAGCCAGCGTTTGCCCCATTCGCAGTAGGCCGGAGTCGGGATCACGCCGATGGCGGCCGCACAGGCGTAATCGTGATTGCCGGCGACGATGGTCGTGCGCGGATGCGACATCATCAGATCGCAGATGACGTCCATCGCTCCCTTAGGATCGGGGCCGCGGTCGACGACGTCGCCGATGAACACGATCCAGCGCTGCTCGAATCGGGGAAGCGAACGGAGTTGATCGAGCACGGTCAGCAGTTGATCGACTTGTCCGTGCACGTCGCCAATGACGGCGACCGGACCTTGAATACGCGCAGCCAAAGCAGTCATGGGTCGGGATTCCTTTCCTGACGTCGAATAAGTTACGGGGTGGGGATCGTAGCTTGGATGCCGATTTGCATCAAGAGGGAGTGGGGGATTCATCGTTTAGCCGCGACGCGGAGCGGAGCGATAGCCGACGCCAGACGACCAGCGATCGCTCCAAGAAAGTCCCGGCGCGAGCGGACGTTGCTCAAGCGAGCGCTGGTCGAGACAGGTAGGCTAGCGCTCCGCTACGGAAACCCTGCGCGTCGCGGCTAAACGCGGCAACGGACGTTTTCTCACCTCACCACCTCGACTCCCGATAAGACCGACACGCCGCGGCGCGTCACGGCGGTGCCGGTGACGTCGAGGCGCTTGAGGTTCGGAAGATCGACCAACGTCCGGGCGCTGCGATCGGTGATTTTGGTGTGCCCCAGCCGCAGGTCGACGCTGCTCGGCAAAAATTTCATGAGCGGGATCAGTTGCGTCAGGTCGTCGTCGCCTACCGGTTTGCCGGCGAGATCGACGATGTAACCGGTCGCATCCGCCGTGACGGCTCCGCCCAAATCCTGCACGAGCTTCACCGCCGCTCCGGCACGATACCGCGGCAACTGCACGTTGATCGCGCCCCCGGCGATGAGCAAACCGGCGACAAGCAATACAATGCCGATGCGCTGCTTTATCGACGACAACGAACTGCGCAGCACGATGAGCAGTCCCGCCATGCCGATGCCGGTGAGCAGCGCCACATGTGTCGCTTCCAAGACCAGCGTGTCGGGGAGCAGTTCCGGGCCGATGATCAGGACGAGCCCCCAGGTGAGCAGCGTCAAATTCAAAATCGTCACCCAACCGAGGTGGCCTTCAAAAAAGCGGAAGCGACGCTGCGAACCGGACGCCTGACTGAACGCGACGGCACAGACCACGACCACGCCGACGATCAATCCCTCATAGACGTCGGCACCGGTTTTGATGATCTTGGCGACGCCGTCGATCACCACGCGCAAAAACAGTGCGCCGAACACCGTGCCGGGGATGGTGCCGATGCCTCCTTGCAGGCTGCATCCGCCGACAACCGCGGCGGCGATGGCGTTGAGTTCGTACCCGCGCCCCAGGGTCTGCGGTTCGGCGAGACTTTGCTCGCCGATGTATAAAATCCCGGCGAGCGACGAGAGCATGGCGCTCACACAGTACGCCAACCATTTGAGTCGGTCGGTGCGAATGCCGCTGAGCCGGGCGGCTTCTTCGTTCCCGCCGAGGGCGTGCAGATGCCGGCCGACGACGGTTTTGCTCATCATCAGCCACATCAAACCGGCGAGTCCGAGAAACAGCACGCAGCGCATGCCGACCGACGTGGTGAGATTGCGGAACGACGTGTCGAAAATGTTGATCTGCGAGCGGCTCCCTCCGAGCCAAACCGCCGTCGCGTGTTCGCAGACGGCCCGTGCGAGACTCCGCAGTCCCACGAGCGTGGCGAGCGTCGCCACGAACGGCGGCAGGCCGACGACCGTGATCAACCACGCATGCAGACTGCCGACGAGAAAGCCGATGAAGAGCGTTCCCGCGATCGCCGTGATGATCACGCCGGTGCCGAGCGGCGTGTCGGGACTTTGCATTCGTTCGGGGGCCAGCCAGAGCATCAGCGTGGCGCACATCGTCCCGCTGAAGCAGATGACCGACCCGGCGGAAAGATCGATCCCCCCGCTGATGATCACGCACGCCGCCCCGAGAGCAAAAATCCCCAGCACCGTCGTCTGCCGGGCGACGTCGGTGATGCTCGCGGCCGGGTTATGCCAGTAGTTGTGATTGGTATCGGCCAGCGCGGTGATGAGCACGACGATGACGATCGCCGTCAACAGTTTCACCTCGTGTGGCAGTCGTCGGTGCATTGTCGTTCCGCCGCGTTGATGAGGAGGAGGGGAGAGGGGGAGACATGGAGACTGGGAGACAAGGAGACTTGGAATCGTGTCTTGTCTCCCAGTCTCCCCTTCTCCCAGTCTCCTTGTCTTCTTCTCACGACCCCGTCAGATCGTTCTCGCTCAGCCAGCCGCGGAAATCTTCGAGCAGCCAATACTCGGCTTGTTCGCTGATGTGCTCTTTTTTCAGCGGGGAGTCGGCGCTCGGGACGACGACCTTCAATCCGGTGTCGAAGATGTCGCCGTTTGGAACAAGCAGGCCGTCGGATTCGCCGTAACTGGGTAACATTTCGGCGAGGGTCTGCCGATCATCTTCGACGAGTGCCTTGAGCAGACGGACCCCCTCAAATCCCATGCGATACGGATTCTGCACGACCATCACGTCGACTTGACCATTCGCCATCGCCTCCACCGTTTGCGGCTCGGCGTCGAAGACGGCGACGGTGACTTTCGAGCGGACCCCGAGTTCGTTGACGACGTCGACGATCGCGGGGGCGTTGTACGACCAGATGCCGACGAGCGTCGTCAGTTGATCGCCATGATTGCGAAGCGCGTTGCGGACGTTGTCGCGGGCTCGCGTGCGATCGGTGTCGTCGGCCATGCTGTCGAGCGAGGCGAAATTTTCACCCGCCCCCTCGGCGAAGCCGCCGATCCGTTCGATGGCGTTTTGGGCTCCGGTGCGGCCGACGAATGTGACGTAACCGCCGCCGTCGGGATTCAGATATTTCACGCACGTCCCCAGCACCCGACCGGCAACGAGGTTATCGGTCCCGATGAACGCGAACCGGGCGTCGCGCAGCGTATCGCGGTCGACGTCGGAATCGACGGTGACGACTTTAACCCCTTTCTTTTGCAGCGCCCGCAGTTCATCGGCGACGGCGACGTTTTTGGCGTCGAGCGCTGAAACGCCGACGGCGACGATGTCGCTTTGGCTGCCGAACTGTCGCAGCTTGTCCAATTGTCCCTGCGGCGTGCCGTCGTTGACTTCCAGCACAGCCTGCAAGCCCGCGTCGGCGAGATGCAGTTCGTCCTGAGCGTCGAGCAAACCGGCTCTCGCGGCGTCCCAGTACGGCGAATCGCCGTTTGTGAGCATGACGATCCGCTTCACTCCCTTCGATGCATCGGCGCGCGGCGCGGCGGGAGTATCAGTCTCGGTTGTCTTGGCCGTTGCATCGGCGTTCGGCGTCTTCCCGGCGTCCGACGCCGCACCGGTGTTGTCCGCAGGGGGAACCTCCGGCACCTCGGCGGCAGGGCAGCCGATGATCAACGCCGCGCCGCAGCACAACAATAATCCGCCGACGGCGTTCCATCGTCCGGCGCGAAGGGAAAGGACCGATAGTCTCATGATTTGACCTCACGCGATGATAATTGCCGCATTCCGAATGAGAATCTATCCGGAAATGTTGGCAGTCCTACGAGATGTTGTGCCCATTGCACC
>JBBECD010000017.1:0-8670 GCA_040881995.1 Planctomycetaceae bacterium | reverse complement strand
GCAAACGTTCAGGCGTTTTCGAGAAGCACAACCGGTTATGTTAGAGTCTCTTAATCGTTGATGGGACAGCGGATGCAGCGCGTGCAAGACTTCAAAATTGGTAACGCTTTTGCGATCTGCCGAGAGACTGTAGGAGTACAGGCTTTAGCCTGCTCTTAAGACAGAAGACAGCCCGAAGGCGGGACTCCTACAAAGACAAGCCATGTTGCCGACGCACGTCATTCGTCTTCCGCCGGTTGCGAAGCAGTCGGCTGTTGGAGTTGATCCAGCGCCTCGCGGACATTGCCGTCGTCGGGACGCAAACGCAATGCGATCTGAAAATGATCGATCGCCTCGGCGGTTTTCCTGAGCGAAACCAGAATTTCCCCCAGTTTATGATGAGCGGGAAAATGATCGGGACGGGAGGCCACGGCCTGTTCAAACGCCCCGACCGCGTCGTCCTTCTGACCGAGTTGGTCAAGACAGACGCCAAGCCCAAAATAAGACTCGGCGTCGTCGGGCTTGTAGACGATCGCCTGGCGAAAGGACTCTGCGGCGGCGTCCCATTGCCCCGTCTGACTTAGAACGACGCCGAAGTTGTAATGCACGCTCGCATCCTGCGGATGTCGGCGGGCCGCTTCTTCAAACACTTCGATCGCCCGCGGAACGTCTCGCATCCGTGCCAACGCGATCCCCATCCGCACGCGCGGCTGCGGATTGTCGGGATCGAGTTCGATCAACTCCCGGCACGCCGCCACAAAGCCGGGCAGATTTCCCTCCGCCTCGCGCCGGTCGGCTTCCGCCAATAAATTGACGAACCGCAGCGAGACCCACTTGCGCTGGACTTTGGCGAGCAACGGATCGAGCGGACGCGGCGCTTCCCGATAACAATCCGCCAACTGAGCCCGATGGCGTTTCACGGCCTCGCGATCCTGCAGTCGGTTGGCGATTTGAATCAGCGCCACGTGCGCTTCGCGATACCGGGAATCGGCACGCTCGACGGCGTGGAAATGCTCGGCCGCTGCGTCGAGTTCTTGCCGCCCCAATGCAATTCTCCCCAATCCCAGATGGGCGTCGATATTGTGCGGATCGGTTTCGATGACGTGCGTCCATGCGGCACGAGCCTCATCGAGCCGGCCGGCGCGCTCCGATGCCAGACCGTAACGCACAGACTGAAACGGCCGGCTCTCTTTCTGCGAAACCGCCCGTTGGAATAATTCCAGCGAGCGATTGAGATCAAAATATTCCACCGCCACGGCCTGCAGATATAGCCACGGGTTGTTTTTCGAATCGAGTTCCGCGGCGCGTCCATAACACTCCGCGGCCTCGACGTGAAAATTGTTGGCGAGAAAGACGTCGCCGAGTTTGCCCCAATGTTCGGCGGAACGAGGATGCGATTGAACCTCGTCGCGCGCCTTGTCGATGGCCGCCGTCAGTTCGCGTGCCGCGCCCGTAACATCTCCCCTCGGAGGATCAACAGCAAAGTACCACGTGCGTCCGGCCAGCCAAATGAGTCCCGGCAGCACTACGGCAAGTCCGACGACGGCGGCAACGCGTTTTCGGCGTCGCGGCGATCGGGGCTTCGGGGCTGGCGCTGTGGAACTCACGCGAATCCTCCTATCGATTCGGCTGCGCCGCGGGTTTGTCGTCCGGTCTCGGGGCATCAATCGCGGCGCCCGAGCCGCGCGTCACCGCCATGTTGCGGTCGCCTTCTCCGCCGGGAAACTCTTCGACAAGGCCGTCCGGCCAGCGAACTTCGATACGCTCATAATTTAATGACGCACCTAGTCCGAAATGACAGCGGACGTCGTGGCTGCTGAGATAACTCGAAGCGGGCTGCACGATCTGCAGCAAAGTTTTGTCCGATGTCTCGACGCGGATTTCCGCGCCGATGGCGTCCCGTTTCAATTCGGGATCGACCGCGCGAACGGACAACCAATGTCCGCGGCCGGGGATTTCGTTCCGATAGATTCGCGATTTCCCCGCGCCGTTGCCGATCGCCACGTCGACGCCGCCGTCGCTATCGAGATCGGCGATGGCCAGGCCGCGGGCCACATTCGGCTCGGCCGTGAAGTCACCCGCCGCTGCCGAGCGATCCTCAAATGCTCCCGCGCCGTCATTCATAAAAAGCTGATTCGCCTCAGCATAATCGTTCCAGAACGGATCGAGTTTGGCGTTCGGCAACAATTCGCCGCGATAGACGCGCCTGTTGGCGACCGGCGCATCGAGATCGCCGTCGTTGTCGAGATCGGCCCATGCGGTCCCGAAACCGGTGAACGGCACCGATGGCGGTCCGAGTCCCGACCGCGCGGTCGCATCCTCAAAATAGCCCTGCCCCTGATTGAGATAAAGCGTATTGGCTTCGTAATAAAGATCGGTGACGAACAGGTCGAAATCACCGTCGCCATCGCAATCACCCAAAGCAATGCCCATGCTCGCTTCGGGAGCCCCCAACGCGTTGAAGGCACACCCTCGCTCGACGGCTTCGTTGGCAAACGTGCCGTCCTGCTGATTGACCCATAGAAAATTCGGACCGAGATCGTTGGCCACATAAACATCGGGATAACGATCTTCCGTGAAATCGGCACAGACGATCCCCAGCCCGGCGCCGAGTTCCGAAGCAATCCCCGACGCGACGGTCACGTCGGTGAACGTCACCTGGCCTTCTTTCTGAGGGCCGTTGTTGTGAAACAGCCGATCGGCGGTCTTGGGGAAATGAATCGGCGAGCAGAAGTCGTCACCCGTGCGGCTAAGACTGGTGCACGATTGACTGGTGTTGTAATCGACGTAATTCACGACGAACAGGTCGAGCCAGCCGTCGCGGTCGTAATCGAAGAACGATGCCGACGTCCCCCAGCGCGGATTATTGATCCCCGATGCCGCGATGATATCGGTAAACGTGCCGTCGCCGTTGTTCTGGTAGAGTCGATCGGGCCCGTAATTGGTCACATAGACGTCGAGATCGCCGTCGTTGTCGAGATCGCCGATGGCGACTCCCATGCCGTAACCGTCATCGCCGAGACCCGATTCGTCTGTCGCATCGCGAAAGGCGCCGTCGGGTTCTTGGCGAAACAGCCGGTTGCGGGCATCGATCGCCTGCCCCGTGGATGAATCAGACGTCACGCCCGGCGGGGGACCGCTCTGGATGAAATATAAGTCGAGATCGCCGTCGTTGTCGTAATCGAAAATCGCCAGTCCCGACCCCATGACGTCGGGGAAGAAAAAATCACCGGGTCTGGCAACGTTCCGTGCAAAGTCGACGCCGAGTTCCGCCGTGACGTCGACGAAAAATTTCGCCCCCGTTGGAGAAGTGGACGATGTCGCATCGGTTTTCGATGAGGTCATTTTTGAATGCGATGGGCCCGCATCGCATCCCCCGGCGAGCAACAGCGAAAGGGAAACAATCGCCGTTTTCGAGCATGAAGCGGCAAAGTGTCTTGATGCAAGCGCCATGATGATTAGCGTACCGAACCGGCAAAATTGGCTTGAGAATCGACTTCCTGAATTGAAGCCGTCACTGTAACACCCGATTCGCAATGGCGTCCAGTACGCGACGGCCAAACTTAATCCCCTGCGACAAAACGAGATACAACACAAGATAGCCGAACAGCGGTATTGTTAAGATTTTATTACAACCTCAAGCACTGCTTAAGGATGGCCGATCTCAAGGATTAATCCGATTGTGATGATTTTGCCGATTTAATGGAATTTAACGGTTGCAGGGATTTTGGGAACTATGACGATTCGCGAAATGCTTTGCGTCGCATGTCTCCTGATCACGGCAAACGTTCCTGCCGTGGCGCACGCCGATGAACCGGCGGGGACATATTCTCTCTCGGAAGAAATCCCGATCTCCGATTTTCCGTCCGACGTCGCAGCACTCATGGAAGAAGGGCTGGAATACGAGCAATTGATCCAGCGGCTGGAACAGGCAGAACGGCGAATTCAGTTCCTCGAAGGCGAACGGGACGACTCTAACGTCATTACACCCATGAATGCGACGACGGCTCAAGAGGAAGCCAAAAAAGATGATCCCCAAAATGAACCGACCGGCGAGCGACTCACCAGGTTGGAGGATCTCTTCAAGAAAGTGGAAGACGGACAAAAGGCATTCGTCCTTCCCGGGCATTCCGGCGCAACGATGAAAGTCGTGGGACGCATTCATCTGGACTACTGGGGATATCCGGAAACTGACCCCGGCATCAATGTGTTAGAGACGGGAGATCCCGATGTCTCGGTGCAGGACGGGTTGTTGTTTCGTCGCATACGCTTCGGAGTTCGTGGTGATATCGAGCCCAATATGGAATACCGCATTGAAATGGAATTTGCGGGCGGTAATGACATCGAATTCCGCGACGTCTTTCTTGCATTCAAGCATCTTCCCATTTTTCAGACGCTCGTGATCGGCAATCAGAAGCGGCCGTATGGACTCGACACGTGGGATAGTAGCCGATTCATGGTATTCATCGAGCGTCCGTTCATAGTCGAGGCATTCAACCAGGATGCGCGCCGATTGGGCATTCAGTCGTGGTCGTATTCTGAGGATCTCCGCTTTAATTGGCAGTACGGTGTGTTCAACCAGAGGTTGATTCAGGACGAAGGAGAGTATTACAGCGATCATTTTCAGGGGGAAATCGCCGGACGCTTTGCCAGCACGGCGTGGTATGATGATACTTCGGGCGGCCGCGGCTATCTGCACTTGGCGGTCTCCGGCACGTTAGCACGCCCGGACGGTTCGGCGGGAGCCGATCCCGCCATCACGGGATTCGACCGCGCCCAGAACGAAGCCCGGTTTCGCACGCGGCCGGAAGCTCGTACAGGCTCTCGCTGGCTTGATACCGGCCGCATCCGAGGTGCCGACTGGTATGAAATGGCGAACCTGGAAGCCGTCCTCAATATCGGTGCCGCTCAAATCACCGGCGAGTGGATGAACCTTTGGTTGCAGCGTGACGACGGCACAACGCCGGACGACAGCAGTTTGTATTTCAGCGGCGGCTATGTCTATGCCGCTTACTTTCTCACGGGCGAGCACATGCCCTGGGATCGCGAAACCGGTCAACTCGACCGTCCTGAACCGTTCGAGAACTTCTTTCTTGTCGATACCGAAGACGACGGCGTGGAAGCGGGTTGGGGAGCATGGCAAGTCGCCGCCCGTTATTCCACCGCCGATCTCACCAACGAAGACGTCACCGGCGGTGTCGGCGAGAGTTTTACTCTCGGGCTCAACTGGTACTGGAACCCCTACTCCTCCATGCAGTTCAACTATATCGTCGGGTCGATTTCGGAACGCGGCCCCGTGGGAGGATTTGCCGGCGGCGACTACCAGGTTCTCGCGACGCGATTCAGAGTGGATTTCTAATCGCTTTCCGCCGATGACATGGAAAAACATCGCCGTATCATGCACGAACTCGGAACGGGAGACGACGGAATGCAATTCCTACAACGCCGACTTCATTATGCTGCCGCCGTCGCCGTCGGCGTCATCGCTTGCGTTTCCGCTGCGGTCATTGCCGGTGAGGGCTTGCAATACGGTCTCAGGCGGTGTCCGGGCTGCGGCGTGTGCCAGTCGGAAGCCAAGATCGTCAAAGTCAAGAAAACGACCTTCACCGTCGAGCGCGAAGAGGTCTGTGTTCCTCCCGTCCAAATTCCGTGGCTGCGGTGCAAACCAATCTCGTGTGGCTTCGTCAAATCAGTCTGTGTGCTCAAGAAGGGAAGCAAAACGGTCGAGGAATGCCAGTACGAATCGTCGGTCGAAAAGTGCGCCGACTACCAGAGCGCTGATGCGAAGAGCGAGAAAGCCGCTCCCGGCGCACCCCCAGTTCCCTCCGCTTCGACGGAACTCGAGGTCACACCCATCGACGACATTTTCGAATCGTCGAAGAGCGTGATACCGAACTGACGACGGCACGACGAATCACCGCTCGACAAGACCAAGCCACCGCAACTTTTCGAGACATTCGTCCCGCTCGCGGCTGCGGTTGAGTTTCTTCCACGCTTCATCCTGCATGGCGAGGAAGTCCTGCTCGCTGTAGGGAGCGGTTTTGTGGTGATGAGCGCCGAATTCGGAGAGCCGCTGAATCACGCCGACGTCCATGCGCGTCAGGTGCAGTGAGCCGATGCGGTAATCCTGCATCGCTTCCCAGACGATGGGAAACAACGGCTGCACGATTTTCTCGCCGATGGTCTGGGCGTATTGCCGGATTTCCCATTGCGCGTGCGAGTCCATGCGCAGATGCAGAAAATGCAGCAGGTTGTGCAGATCGACCTTCCAATATGCTTCGGTATACGTGGCGAGCGGCAAATCTTTCCGCGCCTGTTCGCGGGCGACGCCCGCTTGCAAACGCTCGTCGTATAGTTTTCGCGCCGCCGCCTGAAATTCCCGCTCGGATGCCGACAATGGCTCGCCGACTTCGATCGGCAGCATCTCGCCGCTGCCTTGTCGATTGCTGTCGGACTGCGACCGCCACTCGTGCGGATCGGTCTGCTGTGCGGCGTCGATGGCGACCGAATACCGGGTGCTGTATTCGTTAACGTTCGCCGTCCGATGCCGAATCCACTGCCGCCAGCAATCCATGGGGACGCGGACCAGGAGTTTGATCTCGGCCATCTCAAAGGGCGTGGTGTGACGATGACGCAGCAGATAGCGAATCAGCGTGCGGTCGTCCGAAACGTGTTTTGTGCCGGCGCCATAACTGACGCGCGCCGCCTGCACGATCGCACTGTCGTCTCCCATGACGTCCACGAGACAGACAAAACCGTCGTCGAGGACTTTAAATTTCTGCCACCGCAGTTGTTCGACCAATTTACTGTGCGACATGCGCCTGTTCCTATAAAAAAACGCTCCGCTACGCAAAGCCTTCGCGTCGCCCCATTCGCGCCCAAAGAGCCGCAAGGTTTACCCCTGCGGTCTTCTTCGACTCGCCTCTTAAAGACGGCGGGGATAAACCCCGCCGCTCGGATAACGTGACATTTCTTATCTGGCCCTCGACCCTCGACTCTGGATCCTCAACTCGGAAGCATAATCGTTGTGGATTGCGTTTGTAAAACCGGACTTGTAAGTTTTACGGGAGATGGGCCGGTTCCGCCGCGCCGAATGGCACGTTTCACCACAAATCGATCGGGAAAACATCACAATGAGCGACGTCAAAATTCAAATTCGCCCCAACGGCCCCTTTCTGGTCACCGGTCCGGTTACGCTGCTCGATCCCGCCGGCAACGCCTACGACCTGACCGGAAAAGAGTCGATCGCCCTGTGCCGCTGCGGCGAATCGAAAAAAAAACCGTTCTGCGACGGCACGCATAAGACCTGCGGTTTTGACGCGATGGAAACCGTTCCTCCGCCACCGTCACCGTCATCACAAGAGTAAACGATCGGCAGCGCGATCTCATTGCCGATGGCATGCTCTGAGGCTTTGGGAGCGCGTGTCTTCGCCGTGCATACACGCCCTTCGAAGACTCAGGGCGTGCCACCCAACCGCAAACAGGAAATCGTCTCCGTGACCATTCTCATCAAACCGGCGGATTTACGGGCATTTGCTGCTCAATTGATGATCGGAGCCGGGGCGGCGCAGCATGAAGCCGATCTCGTGGCGGAGAGTCTTGTCGCCTCGAATCTGTGCGGGCACGATTCGCACGGAGTGATGCGCGTGCTCGAATACTCGGTGCAGATGCGCGACAAAGCACTCATCCCCCATGCCGAACTCAAAACGTTGATGGAGACCGCCGCCGCCTTCGCGGGGGACGCCCAGTTCGGCTTCGGTCAGGTGCAGATGAGCCGCTGCATCGACCTGCTGATTCCCAAAGCCGAGCGGCAGGGCATCGCCTGCGGCACGCTGCGCAACTGCGGTCATCTCGGCCGGCTCGGCGAATGGGCCGAAAAGGTCGCCGAACGCGGCTGTGCCGTGTGGCTCACGGTCAACGACAACGGCGTGCTGCGCTGCGTCGCTCCGCCGGGGGGAAAAGAGCCGCGCGTCAGCACCAATCCGGTGGGGATCGCGGTACCGACGTCGGAGGGGCCGCTCGTCCTCGATTTTTCGACAAGCGTGGTGGCGAACGGAAAAGTCCGCGTGAAAATGCTGGCAGGGGAACAGTGTCCTCCGGGCTGGCTGCTGGATTCCGAAGGCCGGCCGACGACCGATCCGCACGTCCGCTTTACCGATCCGCGGGGCACGATTTTACCGCTGGGGGGCGATCAGAGTTTCAAGGGATTCGGCTTTTCGCTGCTGCTCGACATGCTGATTGGCGGCTTGAGCGGCGGTTATTGCCCGCCGGCCCCCGCTGACGCACGGCTCTCCAACAACGTGCTGATGGTCGTGTGGGATCCGCGGCGCTGGGCCGGAACCGAACATTTTCTGGGCGAGGTCGACAAGCTGATCGCCTCGGTGCGCGAGACGCCTCGCGTGGCCGGGGTCGATGTCATCCGTCTGCCGGGCGACCGGAGCCGTTCGTTACGCGAACAGCGAGAACGACGGGGCGTGCCGCTGGATGAGGGGACGTGGAATGCATTGAGCCGCCTCGCCGGACGTTTCAAGGTGTCGGTTCCCGCTCCGTTGAACGAGGAGACTGATCACGCATGATCGACCTCCCACGCCGTATGTCACATGCATTTCATCCAGCCAGGGTGGAGAGATATTTTATCGTAACCCGAAGCGTAAGCGAGGGACTTCTATCATCATCGATCGCGCGAACTTG
>JBBECD010000016.1:0-8680 GCA_040881995.1 Planctomycetaceae bacterium | reverse complement strand
CCTATTGACGATTTTCAGTCCGCACCTCTGCGCGCAAAAGCTGACGTGCACCCTGCGCGGGGGGCGGTACCATCAAGGGAAATCGCGTTCGCGCCGTTCGATTTTCCAGTCTGATTTTCCTCGTCAAAGGATTTTCCGTGATGTCCAAGCGAAAACACTTGATGATTCTCGCCCTGGTGATTCTGCCCCTCCCATCACTGCTTGCCGCCGAACCCGATGCCGTCATCAGCAGCGGCGGGCTGAAATTCGCCGAACGGCTGATGTGGCCCGATGGGGGGTACGTCTACGGCATCACGGCGACCGATATCGATAACGACGGCGATCTCGACTTCACCAGCGCGGGGGTTCACAGCGATATGCTGCTCTGGCACGAAAACGACGGCGAAGAAAATTTCACCAAGCACATTATCTGCAAAGACGAGCCCGGCTACCTCGAACGGCACGCGCTCGGTGACATCAACGGCGACGGGACGCTCGACGTCGTGATGGTCAAAAACAAAATCGGACATCTCATCTGGTGGGAGAACAACGGCACGCCGGGCGACGGCGAATTGTGGAAACGGCACGTCATCACCACCGATTTCATGCGGGCTTACGACGTCGCGCTGATGGATCTCGACGACGACGGCGATCTTGACGTCGCCGCCTCGGCGTATACGGGGGATTGCTTTTCGTGGTTCGAAAACCCCGGACCGAAGGGTTTCGACAAGGAGTGGAAGCAGTACAAATTCGATAACGACAAAGAAATCGCCAACACGCGGACCGTCGCGTTCGCCGATTTTAATGGTGACGGTAAACCCGATCTGCTCGGCACGGGAACGTACGGCAACAAGACGCTGTGGTACGAAAACACCGGCAAGCCGGGGGTGAAAAAATTCAGCCGCAACATCATCGACGACAAGCTGTTGATGCCCGCACATGGGCATCCGGTCGACATGGACGACGACGGCGACATCGACGTTGTCATGGCCGCGGGAATGCGCGTCGCCACTCCGGAGAAAGAGCATTCGCATCAGGCCGTCTGGTACGAAAACGCCGGCTCACCGGGCAAGGGAACCGAATGGATCAAGCATTCCGTCGGACATATCGATTTCGGCCTGGAGGCGGTTACGGGGGATCTCGACGGCGATGGCGACATCGACGTCATCGCGACCGGCTGCGACGGCGGCCAACCGGGTGTCGGCGAAGTGTCGTGGTTCGAGAACACCGGCGACGTCAAAGGGGAATGGAAGAAGCACGTCTTCAAGAAATACCCGCGAGCCGCGCAGGTCATTGTGATGGATATGGACGAAGACGGCAAACTCGACGTCGCGGCGAGTTCTGAGGCGGGGACGTTTTATTGGTGGCGGAATCTGGGGGAAGAATGATAGGGGGATGGGGAGATGGGGAGATGGGGAGTGAAGACAATAACTCTTACTCCCTATCTCCCGATCACCCTATCTCCCTATCTGCATCAAAACAACCCCGCAACGGGGTTGCCTTCGGCGAGGAGATGCGGGCGATTGAGTGTGTCGCGCACAAACTGCTTGGGATCGATGCCGAAGGCGTCGTAGATGGTGGCGGCGAGATCGCCGACGTGCACGGGGTCGCTTTTGGGATGCCAGCCGACTTTGTCGCTTTCGCCGAAGTACGAACCGGGCGTCACGCCTGCACCGGCCAGGAGCACCGAATAACAGCCGGGCCAGTGATCGCGGCCGGTCGAATTGTTGCCGTTGTTCGAACGGCGTACGCCGATCTGGGGCGTCCGGCCGAATTCGGTCGCGACGATGACCAGTGTTTCTTCGAGCAGGCCCGACTGATGCATGTCGTCTATCAAAGCCGACAACGCCAAGTCGAACGGCGGCAAGAGTTCGTCCTTCAATCGTGGAAAATTGTTGAGGTGCGTGTCCCAGCTCGGGCCGTCGATATTGTCGCAGGGGGTGTAAACCGACACGAACGGAATTCCCGCTTCGATCAACCGCCGGCCGAGCACGAACGATTGCCCGACGGTGTTGCGGCCGTATTTATCGCGGCGGTCGTGCGGCTCTTGCGACATATCGAATGCCGTACGCACGCGCTGACCGCTGATGAGCGAGAACGCCGTCTTGTAGTAATCGGTGTACGAATCGACGACTTTCGTCTGTTCGACCGCCCTGATCTGCTGTTCGAAGTTCGCGAGCAACTGATTGCGGCGATCGAGCCGCAACGGCGTCATGTCGTGGCTGAGTTCGAGTTCTTCGACGCGAAACTCGTCGCTGTTCGGATCCTGCAGCATGATAAACGGGTCGTGCGGCCGGCCGAGAAAACCGGCGTTCTGCCCGGGGCTGGGAGCGGGACCGTTGCGCAAGCGAAACGGAAACGAAACGAACGGCGGCATTCCTTCCGGCGGCTTGATGAACTTCGAGACCACCGAGCCGAAATGCGGAAAGTCTTCGGGATTGGCGAACGTGCGGTTCGAGACGGCGAGCGAGTCGCCCACTTCGCGGCCGGCGAGCGCCGCGTAAATCGCCGGATTGTGACAGAGCATGCGATGGTGCACCGAGCGCAACACGCAGAACTTATCCATGTGTTGCGAGAGATGCGGCAGATGTTCGCAGACCGGCATACCGGCGACGCGGCTCGAGATCGGCGTGAACTCGCCGCGAATCGTATCGTCGGCCGCGGGTTTCATGTCGACGGTGTCGATCTGGCTGATGCCGCCGGCCTGAAAGAGCATCAGACACGATTTGATGCGGGGAACACTCTTCGCCGCGGTTGCCTGTCCGGCGATGACGTTGATCAAAGCCGGCGAGAGGAGCGAGACGCCGCCGATCTGGAAGAGTTCGCGGCGGCTGAGTTTCGCCCGCAAATTCTGTTGAAAGTCGGCGCAGCCGTTGGCGTTGGAGATCGATCTTCGGCTCATTGTTCACAGCTCCAGGCGTAGGCAACGGAACTGAAGGCGCAAACCCTCCACCCGCGCCATCATTTCAATGGATATCGATATCTTACCACGTTCGGCGAGGGTGTCCAGTATGGGTTGCCTCGGGGAGCCCGTGGTTTCTTCCTGTCATATGTGTGCCGTGTTTTGCCTGCTTGAGAACTGGAAAACAGACCGAATTCCCGATAATGTGTTCGCATGTTGACATCGATCGAACCAGCAGTTCGTAAATTTTGCTCGACAACTGGTTTAGTTGGAGATAAACTGAATGAGCAGCACACCATCTGACGATGTCATTGCAGCCAACGGACCTCGAGGCGTGCTTGTGTTTGCCCGTCGGGCGGACGGAACGATGGAAGCCAAAGAATGGCTCGATTCGCATCCCGACGTCATGGCCAGCTTCGGTCAATTGTTCGAACGCCTGGTTAACCAGGGGGCCTTGTTTCCCAACAAAGAACAGTTCAAGAAAATGAAGGGAATTTCGGGAGGCAGCGTCTGGGAGTTTAAGCGCGGCGGCGATGCGGGACACCGTTTTTTTTTGCGTCGAGCCGACGGAGGGAACACGATGGCTGTTGACGCATCATTATCAAAAGGGCAACTCAAAAGGGGACCAGACGAAATCGGCAAAACTGGCGTTGAAGATCGCCGCGGAACACATGGAGCGAAAACAACGTCTGCACACGAGGAAAAGAGATGACGATCAAGCAAGAAGCGATGAAAACTGAAGCAGGCGTTCGGGTCTGGCATCAAGAACGGGCGATTTTCGAGACCACCAACATGCTGTGCGAGTTGATGGAAAAGGAGTCGATTTCCCGATCCGAATTGGCAAAACGGCTCAAGGCGACGAAAGGCTATGTAACGCAGTTGCTCGACGGCTCCACGAATATGACCTTGCGAACGATTGCGGATGCATTTCTTGCGATCGGCTATGAATTCCACCCGGCCTTCTCGCGGATCGACGACGATTCGGCGATCTCAACGGTCGTTTCGCGGCAGCAAGACCATGTTTCACGCCAGAAGAAAAAGAAACGTCCACGAGTCGCCGTCAACAACTCGGCACGATAGACGATGCCATTCCGATGCTTGTTACACCGGCTCGCTGATGCAGGCGAGCGTTCAGCAGCAATCGTCACCGTTCGCGCCACAACGAATCGAGCGGTATGCCGAGTTCGAGGTGCGTCGTGGAGATCGCGGCGAGGAACCGTTTAGCGTCTTCGGGATAACCCGCGGTCGCTTTCACGTCGGGACGATGGCGTTGCCAGTAGCGGTTGAAGAGGATCATCGAAAGTTCGCGTAGATATTTGCTGAACATCGAAGCGAGCGCGACGGGGAGATGCCGTTCGGCCCGGCTTTCAAAGCGGATTTCGTGGGGACCGATGCGATACGCACTCGCCGCCGCTCCTTCTTCCTGGATGTGGAATAGCGTGCCGTCGAATGTTTCAGCGAGCACCGCCGCGTAGCGGTTGCGCCCGCCATGTTTGTCGGCGATGATGAGCGTCGGTTCGGCCGATGTCGGCGACCAGACGCTGCGGAGCAGTTCGAGGCTGGTCTGCGTGAGCGCGAGCCCTTTGTTGTCGAGCCGGCGGACCAGGTCGTTCCAGCGCGCCGTCAGCATGAGTTCGCTTTTGACGGCGACGAGCTGGTGCTGCGATTTTTCTTGCCGTTTCTGCCAGCGGGCGACGGCGGCGAGCGATTCTTCGGGGTCGTGTTCGTGAGGGAGGTCGAGGTCGGCCTCGGCGAACCAGTGCTCGACTTGCGGATCGCAGCGCGAACCGTCGACGAGCGAGTCGAGCAGATGTCGCCACGACGCCGGCTGTTCGCCGAGAAGTTGCAGTGCGCACCACACGCTTCGTTCGAGCGGTTTGATGCCCCGCGCGGTGGAGAAGACCATTTTCGAATCGGCGAGTTGAATCTGTTGCGGTTTCGTCACCGCGTTTTGCGAAACGACGGGGGAAAACGCCTTCCAGAAATTCCCTTCCGTCGGATCACCCGGCACCTGCCAGACGGTGAGCGAAACCACCAACGGCCCCAGGTTGGGCCCGTAGCCCGCTTCGTCCATGCCGATGACAATGCCCATTTGAGGTGAAGTCCGAATGACGAAATCCGAATGACGAATGATGTTACGCGTGCGAAGCGAGAACGAAGTTGGCTTTCCGAAAACCTATTTGGATCGAAAGGCACCCTCATCCGGCCTGCGGCCACCTTCTCCCGGCGGGAGAAGGGAAGACCGTGCACATGATGATCAATCGCCGTTCCACGTGCAACTCTCGCCCCTCGACTATTCAAATCTCAAAAATCCGTAATCCATCGTCGCGTGTTGTTGCTCCGACTTTTTGATCGCGGGCCAATACTCGAGGCCAAATGCCGGCAGGGTGCGGACGACGCGCAGGTTCCAGACCTGGCCGGGTTGCGGCGGGGTGGGCGTCAACTCCGCCCACGGGATCGCACATTCGATCCGCCAGCGCGTGGCATCGCGTTCGGCGGCGACGAACCACGTCGGGTTCCAGGTGCGGTCGCCGGCACAGGCATCGCCGGTCCAGCCGCGCTGGTCGACATGCAGTTCATACGCGGTGAAGTAGTCGCGGTCGACGTCGAGATAAAACGACAGCCGATCGAATTCGTGCAGATCGGTGTCGGGCAGACGGCCGGGATACGCCGGCGGGTCGTCCGGCAGCGCGGGATGAATCGGCACGCTGGCGGCGAGATACAGGAACTCGCCGTCATAGCTGACGAGCACCAGCGAATCGTCGTCGGGGCTCAGATCGCCGTTGCTCGCAGACGTCGAGGCGCCGTTTGCTGCGGGGGTCAACGCGATTTCCTGGGCCTCTTCCCAACAGGCATCGGAGAGCAACGCATCGAGCACCGGCTTCCCCCCCACCGGCGTGCAAAGATAGACCGGTTTCGGCGGCAAACTCGCGGGCTGCACCAACCACAATTCCCCCGCCGCGGCGAGCGCTCGCAAATCGAGATCGATCGCCGTCTCGACGCGATCGCCCGGATCGAGTTTCGACAGATGCCGCTGCCGGCGATAGAGCGTATCGGCCATGCCGGGCTGACCTCGTTCCCGCACCAACGCCGCGAGCGGAAATTGCACGTCCGCCGATTGATACAGTTGCACGTGGGTCGCGTTCAACACGTGGGCCAGGCGCAGCGCTTGCGTCTGCCAGTTCTGGACCGCGGCCGAGCGCCACTCGTCGCGCGGACCGACTTTCAAGCTGCCGATCCGCTCGTCGATCGATTCCCCCGCCACGCGCGTCGGGTCGGTTAACTCGTTGAACGCTTCGGGGGAAATGATGCTGTCGCGATCGCGCGGTTTCACTTTGGAAAGTTCGACCGCCATCGCGATCTGTTCGATCGTCTGACTTACTTGCACGGTGTAATTCGTTTGCGAGACCTGCGTCTTGCGGCTGCGCTGCCACGCCGTCTCGGTGCTCGACCAGAACGTCAAGAGCCACTTCATCGCCTCGGCGGAGAGGGGATGATCGGGAAACCGCTGCACGAGTTCTACGTACGTCGCTTCCACGAGATCCCATTGATGACGCCGGCCGTATTCGATCGCCAGTTGCGACATCTGCGCCGCCGCCGCGTCGCGCGTCCATTGCGCGGTCATCGTGCGGATGTGGGCCAGAGCTTGTGCGGCCTGACGCGGATCATCGAACATCCGTTTTGAAATCGATCGGAAGTTGCGCTGCTCGTTCGCCTGTTTCCGATGTTTTTCGAGATGTGTGTCGTCAGGGTTCGTCAGCTTGCGGCGGGCTTCGGTCCCCGGCACGAGACTCAGTCCGGCGAAGAATCGTCCGCCGGTTTCCTGCGCCGACTGAGCCGACGGATCGCGGTAAATCACACGATAAATTTCGGCGTCGGGCTGCGACGTGAACGGATCGGTTTTCGGCATCAGCAGGCTTCGCGACGGATCGGTCGCCAGTTCGAGCGACGTCCCCCAACGGGCCAGATACTCGCTCGAATCGAGCCGATCGTGACCGACGTTCGGCGCGGGCTCGCGCTGATAGACGTAGTCGACGCTCCACGGGGTAAGCCCGGCGAACTCCGCCTGCTCGATAAGATATGTCGGATCGGCGGCGTGCGGCACCGCTCGCAATAGCGACTGATGCAACACGCGCGTCCCCGCCGAGTTGTCGGTCGGCTGCGCGATCACCACAATGTTCGGCCGCCAGGTGCGAATCAGTGCGACCATGTTCTGCATCAACACGCGATCGAGTTTGCCTTCGGCGTGGATGTTCCACATTTCACGCAGCCGCGGCCGCACGCGTTCGAGATCGGGAGCATCGACGGGGAACTGCCAGCCGAGTTCCGCGGCGTTCCCCCCTGCCTGCGTCACGGCCTGATGCAAGCGGCTTTCGAGCGTATCGCCGGCGCGAGCTTGCGGGTCGAGATCGCGGCGAATCGGCAGCACGCAGACGCTGCGATAACCGAGTTCGCCCGAGAATTTTGCGATCAGCGACATCGAGAGTTCGTCGGGGCGTCCGCCGAATTGCAGAATCGCCGTGCGTCGCAATTCGCCGCGAACCGCCGTCCAGGTGCGACCACCGTCGGTGGTGCGCAAAATCGTTCCCATCGGACCGCAGGCAAAACCGTTATCGGCATCGGCGAACGACAACGACGAAATCGGCAACGTCTGACCGGTGAATTGGCGCGACCACGTCCGGCCGGCGTCCGCCGAATGCCAGATCACACTCCCCGGCGAACCGGCAATCCAGACGTGTTGATCGCGGCACGCGACCGCGCGAAAATTCATGATCTCGGCGACTTCATCGGGGAGCGGCCCCGGCGATTCCTTCCAGACCACGCCGCCGTCGTTCGTGTAGAGCACGAGGCCGCCGTCGCCGACCATCCAGCCCGTCTCTTGAGGAAGCAGTTTCGCGGCTCGAATGCCTTTTAAACCGAAGCGGCCGATCTGCGGTTGCATCAGCCGGCCTTCGCCGACGAGAGCGACCTGCCCGCGCAAACCGGCGACGACGCCGACGTCGGGATTGAGAAAATCGGCCGTCTGCCAACCGGTGCTCGCCGGTCCCGGGGCATCCTGCCACGACACGCCGCCGTCTCGCGTGAACATCACGCCGGTCGGATGCTCCGCCGTCGCTTGACCGACCGCCACGCCGATCTGCATCGTGAAGAATCGAACCTTCGAAATCGGCGGCAGCGGTCCGTGGGCGATGTTGTTCCACGTCACGCCGCCGTCTTCTGTGAAGTAAATCACGCCGCGGCTGAGTTGCGTTTGCGGCTGAAATTCACCCCCGGCGACCCAGCCGACTCGATCCGTGAGAAACTGCACGCTCCGCAACGACGCGGTCGTGGGACAAGGAATAATCCCCCACGTCACCCCGCCATCGTTCGAAGACCAGATCGTCCCATGATCGCCCACCGCCCACACACGCTGACCGCCGAGGCATTGAACGTCGTGAAAGCAGACGTCGTCCTGCCACGACGCGACGAGCGCGGGTTTGTCGGCAACCGCCGGCGCGGCCGCACGCGGCAATACCGTCTCCTGAGCCGTCGCGAAGTCAGACGCGCTGACGAGACACAGAATGAACGTAAGGAAATAACACGACGAAGAACGATGACGTGCGCGCATCAAACTTCCTTTCGATGCCGATGTCGAATAGAACGCGAGACGTGAACAGGCGATTCCACAGAGGCCGCTCAACGGAGGCGAAATGTACCAAAATCCCCAATCCGCCGGGAGACCGAACTGGCGATAATGGACAATTTGGGTGCACGTCAGCTTTTGCGCGCAGAGGTGCGGACTGAAAATCGTCAATAGGA
>JBBECD010000015.1:0-8764 GCA_040881995.1 Planctomycetaceae bacterium | reverse complement strand
GCTAGAGTCTCTTAATCTATTCGTTCCGGGGTAACGAATTCGATGACGCATAACGATATCTCGGGGAATGTCGCGAAATTTTCATCAACTGCGACCGCCGGCGTTCGCCGAGTTCAGAGGTTTTGACGTGGTGTTGATCGATCGAATACGGATCGAGCCAGACTCGAAGGCCGAGAGGTTTGCAAGATCAGGCATACACAAAATCGGCGAATGAAGCAAGAAAGAAGTGCGATTTCCCGGAGCGTGCCGGGAGGTTTGTCGACCCGCGGGAATGGCAAATCTTAAAGAAAGTCCCTAAAATCATTGGAGAATTGATTGACATTTGACACAAATGCGAGTTTACTACCGTCAACTTGCAACCTTGAAAAAGGCAAAGCGACGCAGGTAACTGTCTGATCGAGATCAGGGAATTCATACGCAGGAATAGGAGTACGCGATGGCAGGAAAGACGACCGCAAAGCCAATGTCCAAGACGGAAATTCTGGCCAGCTTGTCCGAGTCCACCGGATTGAGCAAGAAGGAAGTCGGTTCGGTTCTGGAAGGTCTCTCGGAATTGATCGCCAAGAACATCGGCAAGAAAGGCCCCGGGTTGTTCAGCGTTCCCGGGTTGATGAAGATTCAGGTGGTTCGCAAACCTGCCACGAAAGCAACCACGCGTCCCAACCCGTTCAATAAGGGTGAAATGATGCAGGTGGCAGCGAAACCCGCGCGAAACGTGGTCAAGGTTCGCCCGCTCAAGGCGCTGAAAGACATGGCCTGAGTCCAAAATTCGTTCGCTCACATTTTAACGCGTTCGCGATTCGTGAGCATTCGATGGGCGTCCGTCCCAGGTTCGGTTCTAACGGTGATCGTTTACGCCGGATCACATCGGCGAGACGACGGCAACCGGTTGAACGCTCGAACGAGCGATGAGTTGGAAGTGTTTTCAGAGTTGGTTGTCGGGTTATTCCGGGTCTCCCAGCGATCGCTGGTGCCGACTCGATGACCCGACGACCAACTTCTTTTCGGAATCGATGCCGTGTCGTTTTCGTCAGATGAGTTTGTCCTAAATCCAGAACCTCTTAGGTCCATAATTCTGTTTTTGTTCATCGATTCTCGCACCCCATGAAGGAGTGAGCGACATTCCGCCAACCCCCCTGTTGGGGGATTTTCTGAGGGGGAAATGGGTAAAATTTCTCGTTTCACTGGATGTCGTGATCTTCCATTTCTTGCTGGATCGAACCGGCAGCGCGCTGGAATGGGCCGGGGTTTATTCGCTTCCGTCGCTCGTGATTTGAATGACAGACAAGATGGATAGTTCTCTCTAAACCATGATGGTATAAGTGATTGAGTTCCGTTTTCTGGATTTCGCCATAAGCCGGACTCGGCACGTGATATAAACTGGTGCATCGGCAGGATGGGGGGTTTGAGGATCTATTTCTATGGTGGTGTTGACGTCTTCTCCAGGGCATAACGTGACCTCTTGACCCTTGAAGAGGATCGCCGTACAATCTTGGTTGCAGCGATAGTGCGGCATAAACTGGGTTGTTCCGACCCAAACCGGGTGCTGAAACTGGCGCGTTGTTTTTTGTGAGGCTGCTCGCGATGACGGCGTCGGCTGGTGCCTGGCGGACAACCCCCGTGTTTGGAGACACGCATCACATGTTGGTTCTTTCCCGCAAAAAAAACGAAAGCATCGTGATCGACGAGAACATCGTCATCACCGTGGTCGAAGTCCGCGGTGATAAAGTGCGTCTCGGGATTCAGGCGCCCAAGGAAGTTCCGATTCACCGGAGCGAGGTCTATGCGGCTTTACAAGCTGAAGAAGCCGCACAGAGAGAAATTCCTGAAGTCAAATCGAGCGAATCCTGAAGCCGCGATTCTGAAGAACTGTGCCGCCGCACGACTGGCGAGTTTGCCGGTTGCATCCTGATCGATTCTGAAAAATTCAAAAAATTTCAGAGGTTGTTCACAGCGTTTCTCTTGACTGTGATTCAGGATCTCTTAAAGTGTGCATCGACATCCCAGTAATTCTAACGCAACCTCCGTGCGTACCGTTGTCCTTGAAATGTGAGCCCTTTTGACAAGCACAACCGGTAGTGTTAGAGTTTCTCAATCGTCGCTCACGACCGGCCCGATAACGAAAATCGGCTGGGAAACAATCAGTGACAAACCCAGTCGACTGGATTTCGCGAGAGCATTTTCGATTTGGTTAACCGGCCCCATCGTCTAGTCAGGCCTAGGACATCGGATTTTCGATCCGGTAACGGGGGTTCGAATCCCCCTGGGGTCATTTTGCCGACAAGCTATCGAAAGGCACACGGCAGCGGTCGCCGATTCGCAAGCACCGGCTGCCGTGCGCAAGAAACGATACTGGTCCGAAAACGAATTCCAATTCGCGCTTCGGACCTTTCTCGTGCGCTCCGGTGTTGCGCTCTTTACAATCGACGATGAGGTTCAGGGATGGATACGTCGCAAGCCTGGAGCCAATTATTCGAAAATTGGCCCGACAGCATTCCCCGTGAAGGGATGGTCGTGACCCGGTATCAGGAAACGGTGCCGTTCAAAAACTTCATGATCTCCAGCGGATTGCTGCTGCTCGAACGCGAATCCCCCGACAGTAACGGAGCCCGGAAAGTCATCCTCGGCTACGACGGCATCCTCGCCGTCAAAATCGGCAATCCGATGGATCTCGTCCGCTTTCAGGTGATGGGATTTCAGGTCTCGTTCTGAGAGTGCGCACCTCACGTCATCGGAATAAATCGAGACAATTGCGTCGCCGGCAATAGCAGCGCGAGTGTGAACCCGGCGTATCCTACGTCGCCTGTCTTGAACAAGATCAGCGCGGCGTCCAGCGTAATCAGCGACAACAACATCAGCCGCACCCCCTGTTGCACCAGTTTGGGCGACGGATCTGAGAGAGCCCGGAACAGCCGCACGTTGATCGTGAGCGCCACCATGCCGAGGACGATCAACGCCGACAATCTCGATTCGCCCGGTGAATTCAACATCAGTCCCGCCAGCCAGGCGAGACCCAGATTGACGACGCCGATCCCGCCGCTCAGCGACGCCCGGCTGCTCTGCACCGCCTCGGTCCGCGCGAACCACGTCACGCCGGCGATGTAAATTCCCAGTCCGATCGCCATCGGCAACTGCGGCATCGCCCATAAGGGCTCGGCGGTGCCGGCCCCCAGCATTACGTTCAGCAGCCGGCAACTCCCCATGGCAAGCGGACCGAGGACCGTTGATTTCAGCAATCCGTCATACGCAAAAATGCCGACGAGCAGCAGCCCGGCGACTCCCAGCGTCTGCATGCCCACGCTCGCCGCGGCAATGAGTCCGAACGCGATCAAGATGGCGCTGAGAACAATCGCCGATCGCATGGTGACCCGCCCGGAGGGAATCGGGCGATGCGGCCGTTCCGCCGTGTCCTGCTTGACATCGAAGACGTCGTTGAGCACCATTCCCGCCCAGTACAGGCAGATCGACGTGAGCAGGATGCCCGCGAATTGTGCGTACGGTTCGAAGCCGCCGTGAGCCACCACGAAGCCGAGCATGATGTCGGCGACCGCCGTGAATACCGCCGGCACCCGCAGCAACTGCCAATAGGCGAGTCGGGCGGAGCGGCGCGAAGGTGGTTCGATGGAATCGGGTGCGGACGACGACGTCGGATTTTGCATATTCGGCCCGGCCTGGTAAATGTCTTTATTGTCACCCGAAGCATAAGTGAGGGAGTTCGATCACGAACGCTCGCGCCGGCCTGCTCCCTCGCTTACGTTACGGACGGCTATTTGAATCTACGAATTCGCAATCACCGTGCGAATCCATTGCGAGAGTTCCGTTTCGAAGGCGTTCAGCGTTTCGGCGGTCTCGTTCTTGACTTCGTCGAGCGATTGTCCCGCCGCGGCCTGTGTCTTGGCGAAGAAGTAGAATTTGATTTTGGGCTCCGTCCCCGACGGCCGGATGGCGAAGCGCAACTGGCATTTCGCCGGCGCGGTTTCCACGATCAACAGATCGCCGCTCGGTTCGGGGAGATCGGTGGCGCGGACATTCCGCGGCAAGTCGCGGATTTCGTGCAATTTGAAATCGTGCACGCGGGACAGCGTCAGGCCGGCCAATTCCGTCGGCGGCAGGTCGCGAAACGTCTGCATCAGGTGAGCGATCTGCGCCTGCCCGCGCGAACCTTCGCAGACTTCGGACCGCTGGCTTTCGAGATAATATCCGTGTTCGGTGTAAATCTCATCGAGTCGTTCGAGCAGCGATTTGCCTTGCTGCGCCAATTCGGCGGCGTGCTCCATCAAGAACAGCGCCGCGACCGATGCGTCTTTATCTCGTGCGTAACCGCTGGTAAGATAGCCGAGCGATTCTTCCACGCCGATGAGGAATTTCTCCGGGCCGAGATTGTCCATTGTCTGTGCGATGTATTTGAAGCCGACGAGCAGGTTATCGACGGCCTGCACGCCGTACGCGCGGGCGATGTCGGCGATCAGCGGGGTCGTCACCAGCGTTTCGACGACGTAATGTTGCGGCGTGAGCTTGCCGCTCGCTTTCCCTTTGCTCAGCACGTAATCGGTCAGCAGCACGCCGATGCGGTTGCCGGTCAGATGCACGAATTTTCCGTCGGCTCCGCGGACGCAGGCCCCGAGACGGTCGGCATCGGGATCGCTGGCGAGAATCAACTGCACGTCGGTTTTCTCGGCCCACGCGATGATCGGCGCGAACGCCTGCGGTCGTTCGGGGTTCGGTAAATGATCGGGGACGTTCGGAAAATTACCGTCGGCCGTTTTGTGCGGCTCGTAAACTTTGAGCTGTTCGAAGCCCGCTTTTTCCAGCACGCGATGCACCGCCGTCATTCCGACGCCGTGCAGCGGCGAAAAGACCGCCGAAATTCTTCGCTCCGACGAGAGGCTTTGCTCCAGCACGGCGTTGGTATAAGCGTCGTCGACGTCTTTGCCGATCATCTGAATCTTCCCGGCGGCGACGGCTTGATCAAATTCGATCGTCGGAATCTCTTTGGATTGATAGACGCATTCGATGATCCCCTTATCGTGCGGCGGCAATACCTGTGCCCCGTTCGACCAGTACGCCTTGAAACCGTTGTCCGACGGCGGATTGTGCGACGCGGTAATCATCACGCCGACGTCGCAACCGAGATGCCGGACGGCGAACGATAATTCGGGTGTCGAGCGATAATCGTCGAAGAGATAGACCGTCAGCCCATTGGCGGCGAGCGTCGTCGCCGTCAGTTTTGCGAAGTCGGTCGAGCGGTGTCGCGTATCGCCGGCGATAACGGCTTTGCCGGTTTCTCTTTTCGAGAACGACTTGAAATAGGTCGCGAGTCCGTTGGCCGATTCTGCAATGGTGCGATCGTTGATCGTCGCCGATCCGAAGTCGGACATCATGCCGCGTCGTCCGCCGGTGCCGAAGGGGATCACTTCCCAAAAAAGCCGATCGAGTTCCGCGAATTGTTCGGCTTCGATCATGTTGCTGATGGCGGGGACGTAGCGCTGATATTGCGGTTCGGTCAGCCAGCGCAGCAGATTAGTCGCCGCGCTCTCAGTGATCTTCTTGTCAATCACCGCCTGTTCGACGGCGAGGCGGAGTTTGATGTCAGGGGAGGGGGTCATGTAATCAATCTTTTTTCCAATGGAGAGGAAGTTAAATTCAGAAGAACCCAAAGCGTCAGTTTTGAAGTTGCGCCATTTTTCGGGTTCGCCTGTTTTCCACCCTTTATTTCTCGATTCTTACGGCCTGAAAGGCCAATAACATATCAGCTCCGGGCGAAGCCAATCCTTCGGGGCGGGAGCCATAGACATTCCGTCTCTTGTTCAAAGTGCCCTCACCCGGCCGCGGGCGGCCGACCTCTCCCGGAGGGAGAGGTGTGGATGCTGACTCATTCCTCGTCCCTCACTCGCGATTCAATACCTCATCGAGGTTGAGCAATAACGATGCCAACGCCGTCATGGCGGCGTGGTCGGCGACGTCGATCGATTCATCTCGCGCTGCTTCGCCGATCGCCGTCAGTTTCTCGGCGGCGGGTCGATCGGCCTGATACTCATTGCGGAACCGCGATAACGCACCCGTGAGAATCTGGATTTCTTCTTCAGTCGGCGTGCGCGAGGTCACGGTGCGAAACGCATACGTGACGTGAGCGGCGTCGTTGTCGAACGGCAGGAGCAACATTCTCTCGGCGAAGACGCGGGCCGCCTCCACGAAGGTGATGTCGTTCATCAGCGTCAGCGATTGCAGCGGCGAATTCGTGCGGACCTGACGGACCGTGCAGACCTGCCGCGGCGAGGTGTCGAACATCATCGTCGGCGAGACCGAACGCCGCCAGAACGTGTAAAGGCTGCGGCGATACAAATTCGGGCCGTGATCCTGCTCGTAGATGATCTTGCCGAGACTGAAATCTTCCCAGATGCCGGGCGGCTGATACGGCCGGACCGGCGGTCCGCCTTTGCGTTCGGCGAGCAACCCGCTGACGGCGAGCGATTGATCGCGGAGAGCAAACGAGTTCAGCCGATAACGCAGGCTACGGGCCCACAAGCGGTTTTCGGGATCGCGGTCCAATAATTCGGGCGTGGCGTGTGACGACTGCCGATACGCCGCGCTCGTCACCAGTTGGCGGATCATCGCTTTGACGTCCCAGTTCGAGGCGAATTCGACGGCGAGCCAGTCGAGCAGCTCGGGATGCGTCGGCGGTTCCCCCTGCACGCCGAAATCCTCCGGCGTACGAACGAGTCCTAAACCGAAAACTCGCTGCCAGAGGCGATTGACCGTTACGCGGGCCGTCAGGGGATGCGACGGCTGCATCAGCCATTCGGCGAGGCCGAGGCGATTGACCGGTGCCTCAGCCGGCAGAGGGGGCAGAATCGCCGGCACGCCTCGTTCGACTTTTTCGGTCGGCTGGTCGTACGCTCCGCGGGCGAGAATGAAGGTCTCGCGGGGCTCGGCCCGTTCTTCCATGATCATCGTGATCAACACCGACCGCTTGGTCTCGTCGAGTTTCTTTTTCGACTCGTCGAGCTGTTTCGCCAATTCCTTCCGCTCGGCATCGGCGTCGAGATAATGAGCGGTCAGTTTTTGTTGTTGTTCTTCGGCTCGTTTGTCGTTTTCGATATCGAGAATCGCGCGGATCTCATCGGATAGCGTTTGACGGTCGACGCTCGCTTCCCACTCCGGCTGCATTGATCTGAGAATTTCGCTACGGGCGTTGACTTGGGACTGCGCCTGTTCGACCCGTTGAGTCTGTTCGGCGATCTGTTGTTCCTGCGCGGGAGTGGGGAGGTCGATCGTCGGGGCCGCCGTGCTGCTGCGGCGGTCGACGGCGCCGGTTTCGTCGACGTTATTGAAGAAGGCGTACAGCTCGTAGAATTCTTTTTGCGAGAACGGGTCGTATTTATGATCGTGACAGCGGCCGCAGCCGAGCGTGAGACCCATCCAGACGGTCGACGTCGTTTCCACGCGATCGACGACGTAGTCGACCCGCGATTCCTCGGCGATGCGGCCTCCCTCGCCGTTGAGCATATGATTGCGGTTAAACCCCGTGGCGATTTTCTGCGGAAGCGCCGGCTCGGGCAACAGATCGCCCGCAAGTTGTTCGACGGTGAACCGGTCGAACGGCATGTTGGCGTTGTAGGCGTCGATCACCCAGTCGCGCCACGGCCACATCGCCCGCGTGCCGTCGGTCTGATAGCCGTTGGTGTCGGAGTACCGCGCGGCGTCGAGCCATTCGAGGACCATCCGCTCGCCGAAGTGGGGGGAGGCGAGCAGCCGGTCGACCACTTTCGCGTAGGCATCGGGCGAGTCGTCGTCGAGAAATTCATCGAGTTCATCGATCGTCGGCGGGAGCCCCGTCAGATCGAACGTCACCCGGCGGATCAGCGTCTCGCGACTTGCTTCGGGTGCCGGCGTCATTCCCGCCTGTTCGAGCTTAGCGAGAATGAATTCGTCGAACGGCTGAATCGCCCAGTCAGTTCGAGTGACTGCCGGCCGTGCGGGACGAGTCGGAGCGACGTAGGCCCAATGTTCCTGCCATTCGGCTCCCTGATTGATCCAACGGGCGATCAGCTCGATCTGCTCGGGCGTGAGTTTTTTTCCGGAATCGGGCGGCGGCATCACCTGCTCGGGATCGCTGCTGCTGATTCGCTGATAAAGCGAACTGTTCGAGGCATCGCCCGCGACAATCGCCGCGTAGCCGCCGAGGTCGGAGAAAGCGGATTCTTTGCGGTCGAGCCGCCAGTCGCTGACGCGGGTCGCCGCGTCGGGGCCGTGGCAGACGAAACAATTGTCCGAGAGAATCGGCCGAACTTCGCGGTTAAAGTCGATCGGCCGCTGCGGTTGTTGGTCCTGACCGAAGGTTGAAACTCCTCCGAGGAGTATCAGGTATATGTAGGCCAATGGCGTTGGGGATTTTTTCAGCCAATGCACGCGTCACGCTCCTCGATCGTTCCTGGTTTTTTGCAAATCTTCAGCATATCACACACCTCGGGGGCGTGCAAACTGTGTTGAAGGCAGTGTCGCGACGCGGAGGGCTTACCGACGCGGAGCGTGTCTTCGCCTTCTCCCTCCGGGAGAAGGTGGCCGAAGGCCGGATGAGGGTGCCTTTCGATGGAGGAAGGATGAGGGATGAGTCAGAAAAATTCGATGATCGTGTTTTCTTACTCATCCTTCATCCCTCATAATTCATCCTTCGATTAAAAGGCACCCTCACCCCGGCCCTCTCCCAGAGCTGCACTTTACGAGAAAGTTTTGAGAAAGAGGGCTTGTGAATTTATGCTGAATG
>JBBECD010000014.1:0-8787 GCA_040881995.1 Planctomycetaceae bacterium | reverse complement strand
CCGTCTTGCACGTCGTTGCGGAAGATCTTGGCCATTTCGTCGGGACTGAATCCCAGCAGGTCGATGTTGAAGTCCAGCGCCTTGAGATCGGCCATTTCCAGCGGCAGCAGCTCAAAGTCCCACTCCGCTAGCAACGCCGTCTGATTATCCGCGATCCGGTAGGCCTTGATCTGCGCGGGCGTGAGATCTTTGGCGACGTGCACCGGTACCTTGTCGAGACCGAGCTTTTGGGCGGCTTTGTACCGCGTGTGCCCGCAGATGATGACGCCATTGGCATCGACGACGATCGGCTGACGGAAGCCGAATTCCTGAATGGAACGAGCGACGGCGTCGACGGCCGAGTCGTTGAGGCGGGGATTGCCCGGATAGGGCCGGATCCGGTGAATGTCCCAAAGTTCAATCTGCATGCGAGAGTCCTTTCAAGGGGTTGAAGGGGGGCTGTCACGAGAAGAAGCGACTCTTGTCCGGTACGCCGCGCTGTCTCGCCGAGGCTGCGAGGATGTCGGGATTCGAGACGACGGAGAACGACAGGCCGTTCCGGTCGGCGGGCGTCAGCCCGAAGCTCGCGGCCAGCTTGACGATCTGCTCCCAGGCGCGGTTGCGGATGGCCAGGAAGGGGTTCTGGATCACGTTGCCGTTCACGGTCTTGACGACCAGCGTCTGGGCCGTGACCTTCGAGGACGCGGTCAGATAGATGTCGATCGACTCGGCCAGCAAGCGGAGCGACAGACCGTCCACGTGACTGATCAGGCCGGCACGGGCCAATGTGCGGGCCAGGCTCCGCCACTGCTTGCGGGCGGTGGGCGACATCCCCTGCGGACAAGGGGGAATGGTGGCCGGAAGTCCTCGATTTCCGTGCCGATCCTGGCGGTACGTGCCGGCCAGAACGTGCAATTCAACGGGTTTTTTTCTCATGTCACCTGTCCTCACCCCCCCCTACCGAACATTGCCAAAAAATACGCGGGCTGGCGGCGTGGTTCGGGAGCCGAAACCTCCAGAGATTGGACCTCCCCCCACCCCCTTACAGCGCAGCGTAGTAATGCGTGGGGATGCGCGGGTTGCGTTCGTACGGCGTGATGCGGGAGAGGGGCCACAACTCGGTTTTCATGGGCGGGTTCCTGGAATGCGCGATGAATCGCGGTGATGGGTTGAAACGGTCTTGTGGGGAAGGGGTGGCTGTTTTATCGTGCCGAATAGGTTCCGGCGAAGAGGCACCACAGAAAAGCGATGGTCAGCAACGGGGCGAACCAGATGACGCAATTCATTTTGAAGAGCAAACGGCGAGCGATTTCTTCCGGGGGCATGACGGCCTCCTGCCTGGAATGAGAGAGTGGAAATGCAAGCGGAATGCTAAATTATGGCTTGCGTGATGTTCACAGAGAATATGAAGAAGGTTGTCGGCGAATGGAAAAATATAGATCGTGCTATATTTAGCATGGCGTTCATCGATCACAGCCATTCGCGGCCTCATAGGTCACGATTTTGTATCCACACGAACGGCATTTCTTGCGGCGGCGGATGCGGTAGTCTTGCAGCGGTTGCGTGTTCGTGGTGCGAAACCGGCGGTGACCGCAGCGCGGGCAGCTGATGCCGCGAGCGGTATTCATGCTCTCGCTTCCCTTCATGAGTCCCCCCGCCTTTCCGTGTCGAACGCATCGCTGGCGATGCGGCGTACAGCTTCATCCCAAGGCAGCGACGGGTTGTCCTTTAATGTCTTGGCAACGCGGCGCTGCAAACCCGGGATGCGCGCAGCGGCGACACACGCATCGGCCTTCAGTTTCAGTTCGTCGAACCGCTCGCGAATAAATTCGTCCTTGAGCGCCCGCCGATACGCGGCCTCGAGCGTCTCCGCAGCGGGCACAATCTTCTTCACACCGCACCCCGTGAGCTTGGCCTCGAGAAACGACACCAGGTCACCGGACGTGAAGGCATTCAGTTCCACCCGTTGCCCCTCCGCGATGAAATCGGCTTCCGCCCTCGTCGCCCCGTTCTTCATCAGATTCGCCCGCATCACCCGCGCGGACATCTTTGTGGCAAACGTCTCGGATTCTAGATGCCACCGCTCGACGTCCTGCAACCGCAGACCCAGATCGATGGCTTGAATCTGGTGACGGAAACGGTAGCGATCCGATGATCGCGATAACGTTCCGCAAATCGAGAATCCCGATTTATCGAAATCGTGCAGGACCAACAGCGGGATGTTGTGCCTGCCGCACAAGTGATCGACGAGTTGCCGGCTGGCGATGACGCTCTGCCCTTTGGTCGACATCAGCGCCACATCGAACCGCTCCGCCAGTTTCACCTTCTCGAACAGCGGCATGAAACCTTCCTTCTCGACGAACAGGATCGCGCCGTACCGATGCTCGGGGCCGTGGGTGGGATAGAGATCATCGGGCTCGTAGGCGGCCTCGTCCGTGCCCGATGACCCGCGCAGGTGCTGCCGCACGGCCAACGTCCCCAGAGCGACGGAGACGCGGGTATGCGGTTCATGGAAATGGCCACGGGCGTCGAACACCACATCCCAGGCCGCCGTTAATTCGGAATTCTCCCGCATGAACGTCGGCAGCAGCGTCTGTGTGAAGTAGGCGTCGTTCAGCGGCTCATCGGTTGAGGCCTGGATGCGGCGGCGGACGTCGTACATCAGCTGCCGCGCGTGAGCGGGGAGCGTGTTGTTGCTGCTCACTGCCAGATAGGCGGCTTCGACATGCTCGTTGACGACCTCCTTGAGCGTCGTCTTGAATTGCCTGAGCAATGCAAAGCGGCGATTGGTTATCGCGTTGGCATGGCGCTCTTCCGCCTTTCGCTGCTTGGCCCATCTGCCGGTAACTTTGCCGACCAAGCTGATGATGGTCTGTGAATCCATACTCCTTTATCCTTCCATGATGATGGTTGATTTCCCGCGATCGGCAAACGTGACGCGGGGGCACACGAGGTGTAACAACAGGACGACCGGCTCGTCGGCGGTGGCCCGCTGATCGGCCAGCACGGTATCGAGACTCTGCCCCCAGCGGCCGAGTTCACGGAACGGGTTCTGGATGCAGGGGGACCAATTGATCCCGGTGATGATCCGCCGTTGCTCAGCCGACGGACACCAGGCGAATGCTGTTTCGAAGAGCCACGGCAAACCATCTTTTTCGCCGATGGCTTTCTGATAATGGAACGAGTCCATCTCACAGCCCAAGGCGTCGAATTGCGCGGCGAGATGATCGCGGCCGATGAGACCGAGCATCGCCGGCTTGACCGGTTTGCTTTCGGACTTCATGGCATCCAGCAATCTCGCGAGCACAGCATCGTCAAGTCTGGTCGCGTCGGCGTGCACCAAAGATGAGAGTGAGGCGCGATGCAGCCCGGTTGTTTCCAGCACGGCTTTTTGTTTGGCCGAAGTGGCGAGGCCCCGGAACTCCGAGACCAGACTCCGAACGGTGCGCTGGCCGCCCTCGCCGTGGGCGAGGTAGGCGGAGATCAACCGGGTGAAATGTTCGGGTTGATACCAGTGGGGAGATGTCGGATCGGAGGGGTTCCATTTGCGCCACGCGGGCTCGGTGGCCGTCACGTCCAGCAGTCGCTCGCCGAACCAGTTCAATTGCAGAGACACATGCGGATTGAGGAACGTGAAGTCGTCGGCGATTTGTACAATTCGCAATTTCGTGGCGACGAGTGAGCTTGATAAACCATCGGTCTCGTCGTCGTCGTTTTGTACAAATCGCGAAGCGCCGGCGGCGGGTGAGCTTGATGAATGGACCGTCACCGTCGTCCCGGTTTGTAAAAATTCGTCCTCGTGCTGGGCATGCTCGACAACCGGCTGCTGGCGGATGTGATCGACCCGAAGAACGATCTCGTGACGGATCCCCCGGGCCGTGATGGTGACGCGGCCTCTCTCACCATCGAGCACGAACGGCATTGCCAAGATCGTCTTTAAGGCATTGCCTTGCGCGCCGCGGCAGGGCGAGACATAGGCTTCGCGGCTGCTGACCCGCACCGCGAAATCCAGCACGCCGCTGATAACCTCCGACGGAATTCCCGAGCCGTTGTCGGCAACCATCAAGCCGCGCTCATCAACCGTGACGATGATCTCCGGCGCGACGCCCGCTTCCTCACAGGCGTCGAGGGCGTTGTCGATCAGTTCTTTGACGAGCACCAACGGCCACGCGGATTTGGCGTGGCCAATCTGGGCGGTCAGTTCTTTCTCCGAAAGAAAATCCAACAGCCGGGAAGTCGTGAAGGCCTCGCGCTTCAACGTGGGCGCTGTCCGCCGGACACGATCGGACAGCAGGTCAGGCTCATGATGTGTCACGTAAGTCATTTCAATCCTTCATGTTAACTTCGTTCGGACAAGTAAAACAAACTGTGCTTAATTGCTCGCCAGTTCCCCCTTCTCCTAACCAGCCCATCCCCCCGAAAGGAACCATGAAAAGTTCACGTTTCACCTTTCACCCCCCCTCGTACACTCGCACGCGCAGACGCGCAGATGAGCATCGCGCGAGGGGGAGAGGGTGAAAGAGAGAAATAGAGAGAGAAGAGATATATATTTATTATTTTTTAAGCCTTTTTTTGTTTTCTCAGGTTTCACTCCGCCCCCGTGAAACGAGGGGGAATCGAGGAGAACTCTGATCGCTGAAAACAGCCCAACTCACCAAAATGGGGTCTGCACGATTCACCCTTCACTAATGAGATTCACTCCCGTCTTGAGTCGGTAGGCGCGATGCGAACTGCCGGCTCGGGTCACCGTCTCCACCTGCAGATCCCCCTGCTGTTCGAGCGTCGCCACTATTTCATGAAACGTCTTGGCGTCGATCTTCATCCGCTTGAGCAACACGCTGTGCGGCAACGTCTGGTCCGGCGCTTCGCGCAGTTTCCGCAGCAGCTTCAGGCAGTTGGCATGAAAGGGGTTGTCCGCCACGTGGCCGTTGGCCATAAACAACATGCGTTTGGTCTGGTGGAGCACGAAGGCTGTCGCCCAGCGCACAGCCGCCACATCGATACACGGCGCTTCGTGGTCGGCGCTTACGGCATACAGCAGCGCCAACTTGCGGATCTGCTCGGGCACTCGCCCCCATACCGTGGTCCCCACCGGATCGCCACGCTGCTCGGCCAACGCGTACTCGGCCTCGGCGGCGAGCCGGGCCTCGACGAGCAACGCACGGACATCGTCACCCGCCTCGACGATCTCGGGCTGGGGATGGTAGTTCCCGAGGTTGCCGCTGCCGGGTCGAAGGTCGGCCCACCACTGCGCCGTGTCGAGCACCCGCGGCGGCGGATTGATAATCTTCGGGTCTTGCCCCGCGCTCCGTGTCCCGCTTTCCACGATCAACATGCGGGCGAACAGCCCGTTGGTCAGCATCCGCTCGGAGAGTGCATCGTAATAGTGCGTGGGGATGGCCGTGCCGTACAACACGAGGCACGGCTGGTCGATCACGCCCAGAGATTCCTGGTTGGCTTTCTTTCGCATGGGATAGACGCTGTTGGCCGAGGAGTACATGGTCAGCAGCGTCGTCATGATGTTTTCATAGCGGGCGTCGCGGGATTTGTTGATCGATTGCAACAGCCCGTCGATCTCATCGGTCTGGAACAACAGCGCGGGACTGTCGAATAAGGCGTCCTGAATTCCTTCTCCTGAGGCGAACTTTTCCCCCAGCGACTCGATGCGCCCCACGCGGTGCAGGATCGATGTGTTGAGTTTCCGGGGCCAGTCTTTGCCGACCGCCGAATAGGCCAGCGCCAACAGATAAATATTAGTCCGGTTGTCGGCCTCGTCCCGCACTTTGCGGCCGGCCAATAAGGCCTGCAGCGCCAGGGCTCCGCAAAACGCCAGCGGGACGTTGGGATACGGGGCCGTCTCGAGGCAATGGTCCATCACCTCCGAGACGAATCCCGGCAGGCGGCACAACTCCAGCGGCAGCGGACCGGGATCGAGCGAGGGTGGCGGTGCCGACGGACGCTCCGGCGGCATGCGCGGAGCCAATAATCGCGACAGATCGACGTCGCTGTCGTCCGATGTTTCGCCGTAGCCCTCGGCCCGCAGCGCCGAGGCCGCCGCTCTAAAATCTCCGTTGTGCTTGAGCAGCGTGTAGACGGAAAACGGGCTGTAGGCCGTGTCGGGGTCGAACGGGGCGGCGTTGGACGAGAAGACGTAGAAGACGCGGTCCTTCAGCGTGGCGCTCCACCCCTGGTCTTTGGCCGGCCGACGCCAGTATTCGTTATCGCCATTCCGTGCGAGCGTCCAGGCGTGTTCCAGCAGGAGGGCTCGGACATCGCCTCGCTCGTTGTAATCGTCACCTGGACGGAACTGCGTCGCCGGATCACAGGGCGGCGACTCGACCGGCGGCAGCGACTCGTGGAGCGCACAGGCGGCTTCGATGAGAAGAGCTCGCTCGGCCTCGCTCAATATGGGAAGGTCCATAAATGAGCCCCGCAGGAGCACGTAACCCGGCGAGGGGGCGCACAGGAACAAGCCGCCTTCACCGCGGGTCTCGATCAACGTCAGCGTGATTTCGAACCGCTCGCCCACCCGCCGCGGCATATAACATTTCCCGGAAATCATCGCTGAGTCGGCGCTCTCCACGACGATCGTGCGCTGCGCCAGTTTGCGGTTGCCGGAGATCGGCGTCTCGCAGCGGTACACCACATGTCTGCCGTCGGATTGCGAGCGTTCGACGATCAGCCGCTCGATGAGACCGGGCGATTCCACTTCCACGAACTCCCGCCAACGGTCAAACAGTTCTCCCTCGTGATCGAAGTCGATCATCTCGACGTGGCCCGAGACCGCGCCGGCGACGATGCACAACGGCGTCTCGTCGGCGAACCAGGTGCGAACCTGCCGCTCCGTCGGCAATTTCTTTTGATACGGCACCCACGCCGGGAGCGTCGGCCGCTTCTCGGCGAGGCTCGCGGGGAGCACGCACAGGCCGGCGCGGAGATATTCAAGGGCCTTCTCCAGTGCGCTCAAAATGGAACCTCCTCGGAATCAATGAGCGTCTGTGACGACGCCTCCACAGCATCCGGAACGGCCGACAGTTGATAAGCGATGACGCGGTCGTATTTTTCGCCCGTGATGCTGCGGACCGTGATCGTCTCGGGGATTGCCAACGCGCCCGCCTCGGCTAGTTCGACCGCTCGTTCCGCCGTGTCGGGAATGGGATCGGGAGAACGTTCCTGCCACCAGGCCTCGGCGTTCTGCCGGGCATAGCCGCCATGTTCGAAGCAGATAAATTCGCTCTGCCAATGGGCGAGCCCCAGCCGGTAGGTGACCCGCATCGATTGCGGCGAACCGGGAGGTGCGTCGCGTTTGGTGTGGACCGCATATGTGACGTCGCGGACCTCATACTCCACGTCGGTGATCTCGCCCGACAGAATGCCGGCGGCGGTCGCTTCCGAATCGTGTTTCTTCCGGTCCGGCGACGGGAATTCGTAACGGCACTCTGGACAGATCCCGTAGCCGACGGCGATCAGCGCATGGCACTCGGGACAGAGTTTGGCCGGCGGTGAACGGTCCCCTTTTTCGCGGTTGCGGGTCACGACTTGAATCTGATCGACGGGACCGTGCCGCAGCACGTTGCCGCCGAAATCGAGCACGAGACAATTCCGTTTGCCGGGGTGCAGACGAAACCCACGACCGACCATTTGATAATAGAGTCCGGGGGACATGGTGGGTCGCAGCAGCGCCACGCAGTCGATGTGCGGGGCGTCGAAGCCGGTGGTCAATACGTTCACATTGGCGAGATACTTCAGGTCGCCGCTCAAGAACTGTTCGAGCAGTTCGTCGCGTTGTTTTGCTGGCGTCTCCCCGCTCACGAACCCGCACTCGATCTGGTGTTCGTCGGCCAACACCTGGCAGATGTGCTGGGCATGGTGGACGCTGCTGGCAAAGATCAACGTCGCCTGGCGGTCGCGGGTGTGTTCGACGATCTCGCGGCAGGCCGACAGCACCCGCTCGTTGTCGTCCATCAACTGTTCGACTTCTTTCGCTACGAATTCGCCGCCGCGAATGTGCAGCGATGACGTATCGAAGCCTGTGAGTCCGCTCTTGGTCAACAGCGGCGAGAGATACCCATCGACAATGAGTTCCTTGACGCCGATTTCGTAACAGATCTGATTCAGCAAATTCTCGGGGGCACAGATCAATCCCGACTTGAGGCGGAACGGCGTGGCCGTGAGACCGACGAGCCGCACCTGCGGATTCACCACCCGGGCATCCGTGAGGAATTGTCGATACCGGCCCTCGCCGTCGGGCGGGAGCATGTGCGCTTCGTCGATCAGGATCAAATTGAATGGCCCGAGGTCGCAAGCTTTGTTGAAGACCGACTGAATGCCGGCGATGATCACCGGCGCGTCGGTATCGCGCTGCTTCAGTCCCGCCGAATAGATGCCGTACTTGATGTCGGAGCAGACCTGGGAGAGTTTGTCGGCGGCTTGTTTCAGGAGTTCCTGGACGTGAGCGAGAACGAGCACGCGCCCACCCCACCGCTGCACGGCGTCACGGCAGATCGTGGCTAGGACGGGCGTTTTTCCCCCGCCGGTGGGAATCACGACGCACGGGTTGTCGTCGCGCGTTCGCAGATGGTGATAGACGGCGCTGACTGCCGCCTCTTGGTATGGACGCAGGATCATGATTGAATCTGTTGGATAGTGACCACCGCCCGACCAGGGGGATCGATGGCACGTTTATGGAGTGTGAGGGTTTCGATTTGGTTGTCGTCGTGGAACGCACCGCCGTGCTCGAGGGCGTCGAGCAGCGATTTGGAGAGATTGTCGAGGTCGCGGCGGCGATGGTCGGGAAGGTAGACGTCG